>NZ_JBLZPT010000030.1:0-57628 GCF_049199985.1 Pseudomonas kitaguniensis | reverse complement strand
GGCTTGCTCCCGATGGCGGTGGGTCAGTCAATTCATGTATCAACTGTAAAACTGCTATCGGGAGCAAGCCCCCTCCCACAACAAGCAGAAGCAGATCTGCTGTGTATGCAAAGCCGCCTTTGTTCTGCTTCAACCACTCAGGCCGCCGTGCTTTTGCTTTTGATCTGAGAAGCGCCCCGTTAAACCACGAGGGCCGCACCTTTTTCCAACCGGAGCAAGCTGTTACTGTACCGACCATAAAAGCCCAAGCCGCCCGGATCGGATCTCTGACTTGAAGCGTCCCCTCCTTCTACTAATAAGTCTGGCCTTGAGCTTCGCTGCGAACGCGACGATTACCGAGAGCCACGGTTACACGCAGTTCGGCACACTCAAGTACCCGGCCAAATTCACCCACTTCGATTGGGTAAACCCTGCAGCGCCAAAAGGCGGAACCCTGCGGGTCATGGCCTTTGGCACCTTCGATACGCTCAACCCCTACACGTTCAAGGGCTCCAGCCCCGTCTCCACGCCTAATTTCCTGCAATACGGCGTCAACGAGCTGAACGAGCCGTTGATGGTCGGCACCGGCCAGTACGCGCCATCCGGCGATGAACCCACCTCCAGCTACGGGCTGATTGCCCAATCGGTCGAATACAGCGAAGACCGCAGCTGGGTCGTGTTCAACCTGCGCCCCGAAGCGCGCTTTCACGACGGCAAGCCGATCACCGCCGATGACGTGGCGTTTTCCTACCGCACGCTGTTGACCGAAGGCCACCCGCAGTACCGCACCAACCTGCAGGAAGTGGCGCGGGTCGACGTGCTCAACCGTCATCGCATCCGCTTTGTGTTCAAGCGCGCCGGCAACCCGTTGCTGATCCTGCGCCTCGGCGAATTGCCGGTATTGCCCCAGCACTACTGGAAAAACCGCGACTTCAAAGCCACCACGTTTGAACCCCCATTGGGCAGCGGGCCGTACCGCATCACCAAGGTCACCCCCGGCCGGCAACTGGTGTTCGAACGGGTCAAGGATTACTGGGGCAAAGACTTGCCGGTCAATCAGGGCTTCTACAACTACAACAAGGTGGAGGTGGAATTTTACCGCGACAGCGACGTGGCGTTCGAAGCCTTCAAGGCGGGCGAATTCGACATCTATATCGAGCACCAGGCCAAAAACTGGGCCACCGGCTACGACTTCCCGGCGGTCAACCGTGGCGACGTGATCAAGGCGCAGATTGCGCACCAGATCCCGACCCAGAGCCAGGGCCTGTTCATGAACACGCGGCGACCCACCTTCGCCCAAACCAAGGTGCGCGAAGCGCTGGGGCTGATGTTCGATTTTGAATGGACCAACCGCAGCCTGTTCAGCAGCGCCTATAAACGCAGCTTGAGTTACTACCCCAACAGCGAGTTCTCGGCGACCGGCGTACCGGTGGGCCACGAATGGCTGATGCTTTCGCCGTACCGCGAGCAGTTGCCGGCCAACCTGTTTACCCAAGCCTTCAGCCTGCCGCAGACCGACGGTCGCGGCATCCCGCGCGAAACCCTGCGCCATGCGCTGGGGCTGCTGAGTGAAGCCGGCTGGAAGCTGTCGGGGCAACGCCTGCTCAACAGTGACGGGCAACCGCTGCGCGTTGAGATTTTGCTGGTGAACCCGAACCTGGAGCGCATCCTGCAACCGTATGTCGAGAACCTGATCAGCATCGGTATCGACGCGCGCCTGCGTACGGTTGACCGCGCACAATACAAACAGCGCCTGGATCAGTTCGACTTCGACATGATCCTGATCACCCTCAACCAGACCCTGAGCCCGGGCCTTGAGCAGTGGCAGTACTTCCATTCCAGCCAAGCCGGCATCAAGGGCAGCAAGAACTACGCAGGTATCGCCAACCCGGTGGTCGACCACCTGTTGGAACAATTGCTCGCGGCGCAAACCCGCGAAGAACAACTGGCCGCCGGCCGTGCCCTTGACCGGGTACTGCTGTGGCAGCACTACAGCATTCCCAACTGGTACCTCAACTATCATCGCTTGGCGTACCGCAACCGGTTCGCCTTTGTCACCACGCCGCCCTACAGCCTGGGGCTGAGCGCATGGTGGCTGAAAGCTTCGGAGAAAGCCCAATGATGTTTTTGCGCAACGCTTTGCTCAGCAGCCTGTTGCTCTGCACGGCGGCGAACGCGGCGCCGCAACATGCGCTGACGCTGTACAACGAGCCGCCCAAGTACCCCGCCGACTTCAAGCATTTCGACTACGTAAACCCCGCGGCCCCCAAGGGCGGCACCTTTCGCGAATCGAGCATGGGCGGTTTCGACAGCCTCAACCCCTACATCAGCAAAGGCGTACCGGCAGATAATCTGCAACTGATCTACGACACCCTGGCGATACAGAGCCTGGATGAACCCATCACCGAGTACGGGCTGGTGGCCGGCAAGATCGAAAAGGCCCCGGACAACAGTTGGGTCCGCTTCTACCTGCGCCCCGAAGCGCGCTTTCATGATGGCCACCCGATACGCGCCGAGGACGTGCTGTTCACCTTCGATGCGTTGATCAAGGACGGCTCGCCGCTCTACCGCACCTACTACGCCGACGTCGACGAAGTGGTGGCCGAAGACCCGCTGCGCGTGCTGTTCAAGTTCAAACGCACCAATAACCGCGAATTGCCGCTGATCCTCGGGCAACTGCCGGTATTGCCCAAGCACTGGTGGGCAACCCGCGACTTTACCAAGGGCAACCTGGAAATCCCGCTGGGCAGCGGGCCGTATAAGGTCGCCGAGGTCAAGCCGGGGCGCATGATTCGCTATGAGCTGGTCAAAGACTACTGGGCCAAGGACTTGCCGGTGACCCAAGGCCTCTACAACTTCGATAACCGCATCAGCGACTATTACCGCGACAGCACCGTGGCGCTCGAAGCCCTGAAGGCCGGGCAATTTGACTACTGGCTGGAGTTCAGCGCGAAGAACTGGGCCAACGCCTACAACATTCCCGCCGTCACCCAAGGGCGCCTGATCAAGGAAGAAATCCCCAACGGCAACCCGACCGGCATGCAGGGTTTTGTGTTCAACGTGCGCAAACCGATGTTCCAGGATGTGCGCGTGCGCAAGGCCATCAGCCTGCTACTGGACTTTGAGTGGAGCAACAAACAGCTGTTCAACGGCGCCTACGTGCGCACCCGCAGCTATTTCGAGAACTCGGAAATGGCTGCCACCGGCCTGCCTGGCCCGGACGAGACGGCGATCCTCGAACCGTTTCGCGACAAGATCCCGCCACAAGTGTTTACCGAAGCCTTCGCACCGGCTAAAACCGACGGCAGCGGCATGATCCGCACCCAGCAACGCGAGGCCTACCAGTTGCTGCAAGCGGCGGGCTGGAAGATCGTCGACGACAAGATGGTCGACACCACCGGCAAACCGGTGAGCATCGAGTTCCTGCTGACCCAAACCGATTTTGAACGGGTGTTGTTGCCATTCAAACGCAACCTGGCCGACCTGGGTATCGACCTGGTGATTCGCCGGGTCGACGTTTCGCAGTACATCAACCGCCTGCGTTCGCGCGACTTTGACATGCTGGTGGGCAGCTTTCCGCAATCGACGTCGCCGGGCAACGAGCAGCGCGAGTTCTGGCAGTCTTCCAGCGCCGACAAGCCCGGCAGCCGCAACTACATGGGCCTCAAAGACCCGGTGATCGACCAGTTGGTTGAAGCGTTGATCGACGCCGACTCGCGCAAAAGCCTGGTGGCGCACGCCAAAGCCCTCGACCGCGTGTTGCAGTTCGGCTACTACGTGATTCCCAACTGGCACATCAAAACCTTCCGCGTGGCGTATTGGAACCACTTGGGCCACCCTGCGGTGCCGCCGCGCTACGACGTCGGCACAGCCACCTGGTGGGCCAAACCCGAAGTAAAACCGGCGCTCTCACTGGGCACCACTGGAACCGCCGATCCGGCGAGCGGAGGCGATTAAATGCTGGCTTATATTGTTCGTCGCCTGTTGCTGATTATTCCGACGTTGCTCGGGATTCTGTTGATCAACTTCATCATCATCCAGGCCGCCCCCGGTGGCCCGGTGGAACAGATGATCGCCAAGCTCGAAGGCTTTGACGGCGCCACCAGCCGCATTGCCGGTGGCGGTGCCGAGGTCTCGGTGGCCGGTTCCAGCTATCGCGGCGCGCAGGGCCTGGACCCGGCGTTGATCAAGGAAATCGAGAAGATGTACGGCTTCGACAAATCGGCGCCGGAACGCTTGTGGATCATGATCAAGAACTACGCCAAGCTGGATTTTGGCGACAGTTTTTTCCGTGACGCCAAGGTCATCGACCTGATCAAGGAAAAAATGCCGGTGTCCATCTCCCTCGGGTTATGGAGCACGCTGATCATGTACCTGGTGTCGATTCCGCTGGGGATCGCCAAAGCCACCCGGCACGGCAGCCATTTCGATGTGTGGACCAGCTCGGCGATCATCGTCGGCTACGCGATCCCGGCGTTCTTGTTCGCGATCCTGCTTATCGTGGTGTTTGCCGGCGGCAGTTACCTCGACTGGTTCCCGTTGCGCGGGCTCACCTCGAATAACTTCGAAGAACTGAGCCTGTTCGGCAAGGTCCGCGATTACTTCTGGCACCTCGCGCTGCCCGTCACCGCACTGGTGATCGGCAACTTTGCGACGATGACCTTGCTGACCAAAAACAGCTTCCTCGATGAAATCAACAAACAGTACGTGGTCACCGCCAAGGCCAAGGGCCTGACCAACCACCGCGTGCTTTACGGCCACGTGTTCCGCAATGCCATGCTGCTGGTGATCGCGGGTTTCCCATCGGCGTTTATCGGAATTTTCTTTACCGGCTCGTTGTTGGTGGAGGTGATCTTCTCCCTCGACGGCCTCGGCCTGATGAGCTTTGAAGCGGCGATCAACCGCGACTACCCGGTGGTGTTCGGCACGCTGTTTATCTTCACCCTGCTCGGGCTGGTGGTAAAACTGATCGGCGACCTTACCTACACCCTGGTCGATCCGCGTATCGACTTTTCCAGCCGGGAGCATTGAGATGAACTTATCCCCCCTCAATCGCCGCCGGTTCGAGCGGTTCAAGGCGAACAAACGTGGCTGGTGGTCGCTGTGGCTGTTCCTGATTCTGTTCGGGCTCAGCCTGGGCGCCGAATTGATCGCCAACGACAAACCGCTGGCCGTGCACTTCGATGGCGACTGGTACTTCCCTGCGCTCAAGCGCTACCCGGAGACCACCTTTGGCGGTGAGTTCCCGCTGGAGGCCAACTACAAGAGCCCGTACATCCAGGAACTGCTCAAGGCCAAAGACGCCTGGACGCTGTGGGCACCGATCCCGTTTGGCTACCAGAGCATCAACTACGACCTGCGGGTGCCGGCCCCTGCCCCGCCGTCGTCGGTCAACCTGCTGGGCACCGATGACCAGGGCCGCGATGTGCTGGCGCGGGTGATTTACGGCTTCCGCGTGTCGGTGCTGTTTGCGCTGACGCTGACCGTGCTCAGTTCGATCATCGGCGTGATCGCCGGGGCACTGCAGGGTTTTTATGGCGGCTGGGTCGACCTGGCCGGGCAGCGTTTCCTGGAGATCTGGTCAGGCTTGCCGGTGCTGTACCTGCTGATCATCCTCGCAAGCTTTGTGCAGCCGAACTTCTGGTGGCTGCTGGGGATCATGTTGCTGTTTTCCTGGATGAGCCTGGTGGACGTGGTGCGCGCCGAGTTCCTGCGCGGGCGCAACCTCGAATACGTGCGCGCGGCGCGGGCGCTGGGCATGCAGAACGGCGCGATCATGTTCCGGCATATCCTGCCGAACGCGATGGTTTCAACCATGACCTTCATGCCGTTCATTCTCACCGGCGCCATCGGCACCCTCACCGCGCTGGACTTTTTGGGCTTCGGCCTGCCCGCCGGCTCGCCGTCGCTGGGTGAACTGGTGGCCCAAGGCAAATCCAACCTGCAAGCGCCGTGGCTGGGAATGAGTGCCTTTGCCGTGCTGGCGATCATGTTGAGTTTGCTGGTGTTTATCGGCGAGTCCGCTCGCGATGCCTTCGACCCGAGGAAATGAGATGAACCAGGACAATCTGATCGAAGTCCGCGACCTCAGCGTCGAGTTCGTCACCGGCGAGCATCACCACCGCGTGGTCAACAATGTCAGCTTCGACATCAAGCGTGGCGAAACCCTGGCGCTGGTCGGCGAAAGCGGCTCGGGCAAATCGGTCACCGCGCACTCGATCCTGCGCCTGCTGCCCTACCCGCTGGCCCGCCACCCGTCCGGCACCATCGGCTACGCCGGGCAAGACTTGCTGACCCTTAAAGAGAAAACCATCCGGCACATTCGCGGCAACCGCATTGCGATGATTTTTCAGGAGCCGATGACCTCGTTGAACCCGCTGCACTGCATCGAAAAGCAGATCAACGAAGTGCTCGGCCTGCACAAAGGCCTGACCGGCAAGGTCGCCACCGCGCGCACCCTGGAACTGCTTGAGCTGGTCGGCATTCCCGAACCGCACAAGCGCCTCAAGGCCTTGCCGCACGAACTGTCCGGCGGCCAGCGCCAGCGCGTGATGATCGCGATGGCGCTGGCTAACGAGCCGGAACTGCTGATCGCCGACGAGCCGACCACGGCGCTCGACGTGACCGTGCAACTGAAGATTCTGGAACTGCTTAAAGCGTTGCAGGCGCGACTCGGCATGGCGTTGCTGCTGATCAGCCATGACCTCAACCTGGTCCGCCGCATTGCCCACCGCGTGTGCGTGATGCAGCAAGGCTGCATCGTTGAGCAAGCCGATTGCGAGACGCTGTTCCAGGCGCCGCAGCACCCTTACACGCAAGAACTGTTGGCGGCTGAACCGAGTGGCGGGCCGGCGACCAATGCGGTCGGGCCGGCGTTGCTGGAAGTCGATGACCTGAAGGTGTGGTTTCCGATCAAGAAAGGCTTTTTGCGCAACACCGTCGATTACGTCAAGGCGGTGGACGGCATCAACTTCAGCCTGCCGCAAGGCCAGACCCTGGGCATCGTCGGCGAGAGCGGCTCGGGCAAATCCACCCTGGGCTTGGCGATTTTGCGCTTGATCGCGAGCACCGGCGGGATTCGCTTTGAAGGCCAGCCACTGGACCGCATGAGCCAACACCAAGTGCGCCCGCTGCGCCGGGAGATGCAGGTGGTGTTTCAGGACCCGTTCGGCAGTTTGAGCCCGCGCATGAGCGTCAGCGAGATTGTTGGCGAGGGCCTGCGGATTCACAAGATGGGCACGCCTGCCGAGCAGGAAGCGGCGATTATCGCGGCGCTCAAAGAGGTCGGCCTGGACCCGGATGCGCGGCATCGCTACCCGCATGAGTTTTCCGGGGGCCAGCGGCAACGCATCGCCATCGCCCGCGCGCTGGTGCTCAAACCGCGTTTGATTTTACTCGATGAACCGACCTCGGCACTCGACCGCACGGTGCAGCGGCAGGTGGTGGAGTTGCTGCGGGGTTTGCAGGCCAAGTACAACCTGACTTACCTGTTTATCAGCCATGATTTGGCGGTGGTCAAGGCTTTGAGCCACCAGTTGATGGTGGTCAAGCATGGCCGCGTAGTGGAACAGGGCGATGCGCAGGCGATTTTTGCCGCGCCGCAGCATGCTTACACCCGGCAGTTGCTGGAAGCAGCCTTTTTGGTGCCTGCTGTTGGGGTTTGACCGGGTACACAGCAAATTTGGTTTCTGTGGGAGCGGGCTTGCTCGCGATTACGGTGTGTCAGATAAATAGTTTTCAACTGACACACCGCTATCGCGAGCAAGCCCGCTCCCACAGGTTGAATGCATTTGGCTTGGGAGATCGGTCGGCGTTCGCTCCCCAACCCACACCAATGGAACTTTGCCGGGAAATAACCGCCTGAATCCGGTAGGCTCACCCTTTTTATTCAAGGAGTTACTCCCCATGGCCAAAGCCACCGCCCGTCACATCCTCGTTTCCACTGAAGACAAGTGCAACGAACTCAAGGCCCAGATCGAAGGCGGCGCCGATTTCGCAGAAATCGCCAAAGCCAACTCCAGCTGCCCATCCAGCCGTCAAGGCGGCGACCTGGGTTCGTTCGGCCCAGGCCAAATGGTTAAAGAATTCGACAGCGTCGTGTTCAGCGCCCCGGTTAACACCGTGCAAGGCCCAGTGAAAACCCAGTTCGGTTATCACCTGCTGGAAGTCACCAGCCGCCAGGACTGATCCAGTCTGCGCTGATGCTCTAAACAACGGCCCGCCTTTTGGTGGGCCGTTGTGCATGTGATGACTGGCGATGCTCAGGCCGTTAGCGTACAAACTCCCTATTATTCTTCGTCACCTGGCGTTCAAGGCTGATAATGCGATTGGCTTTTTCATCTCTGCTCAGCTCCACCCTGGCCCTGCTGTTGGCCAGTACCGCCGTGATCGCGGCCCCGCAGACGTACCTGACGGTGTACGGCGAACCGGCCAAATACCCCGCCGGCTTCAGCCATTTCGACTACGCCAACCCCGACGCCCCCAAAGGCGGCAGCCTGCGCCGCTCGGCCATCGAGATCGGGCGCTTTGATCATGTGCTGCCGTATATCGACAAAGGCATCGGCGTATCCCAGGTCGACGGCTGGCTCTACGCGCCATTGGCCCAGCGTTCGCTGGACGAACCCTATACGGTGTATGGCCTGGTCGCGGAAAAGATGGAACGCGCCGACGACGGCCTGTCGCTGCGCTTTTACCTCAACCCCAAGGCGCGTTTCGCCGACGGTAAACCGATCACCGCCGAAGACGTGCGCTACAGCTTCGACCTGCTGATGACCCAGGGCAGCCTGCGTTTTCGCACCCTGTTCGCCGACGTCAAGCACGTCGAAGTCGAAGGCGAGCGCCAGGTGCGCTTTGACTTTTCCAGCAATGAAAACCGCACATTGGCGCTGGATATTGCGACCTTGCCGGTGTTCCCCGAGCACTGGTGGAAAACCCGCGACTTCGCCAACGGCGGCGGCTACGAAGCCCCGCTGGGCAGCGGCCCGTACACCATCAGCAAAATCGACTCGGGCAGCACCATCACTTTTACCCGCGACCCAAACTGGTGGGGCAAGGACTTGCCCGTGAGTCGTGGCCTGTACAACTTCAACCAGTTGAGCCTGGAGTATTTCGGCGACACCGAAGTTGCGCGCCAGGTATTGCGCGGTGGCGCCTACGACTTCAACCGCGAATTCTCTGCCACCGGTTACTCGATCGGCTACAACGGCCCGGCGCTGGACGATGGCCGATTGCAGCGTGAGCACTTGGCCAAAGAAATGCCGCAACCGGCGCAAGGCTATGTGTTCAACGTGCAAAAGCCGATGTTCAAAGACCGCCGCGTGCGTCAGGCCTTGGCGATGCTGTGGGATTTTGAATGGGCCAACCGTCAGATGATGCGCAACATGTACATCCGCCAGCAGAGCTTTTTCTCGAACAGCCCGCTGGCCGCGACCCAATTGCCGAGCAAAGACGAGCTGGCGATTCTTGAGCCGCTGCGTGGGCAAGTGCCCGATGAAGTGTTCACCCAAGTGTTCAAGGCGCCGGTCACCGATGGCAGCGGCATGATCCGCGACAAGCAGTTGCAAGCCCTGGCCTTGCTCGAAGAGGCCGGCTGGAAACCCGACGGTGACAGGCTGGTGAACGCCGAAGGCGAGCCGCTGGAGTTCACCTTTCTCAACGCGCAAAGCGGTGTGGAACGCCTGTTGCTGCCGTATAAACGCAACCTAGCGCAAATCGGTATCACCCTGAATATCCGCCGCATCGATTCCTCGCAATACGTGAACCGGGTAATGGCACGCGACTACGACATGATCGTCAGCGGCTTCCCGGTCACCACCTCGCCGGGGATGGAGCTGTACAACTTCTTCGGCTCGGCGGCCGCGTTCGACCCCGGCGCGAATAACTACATGGTGCTCCAGGACCCGGCCGTCGACAGCCTGATCAAAGGCCTGGTCAAGGCCGACACCCAAGCGCAGATGCTCACCTACGCGCATGCCCTGGACCGTGTGCTGCAATGGAATTACCTGTGGATTCCCAACTACTACCCGCCCGGCACGTCCGCCGCGTGGTGGAACCGCTTCGGCCGCCCGGCCATCGCCGCCAAAAACGACGAAGCGCTGGAAACCTGGTGGGAAATCAGCCCCACGCCACTGACGAATGAGCAAATGAACGCCGAGTTGAAAAAACGCGGAGGTGCCCACTGATGTTTGCCTATATCGTGCGGCGCCTGCTGCTGATTATCCCGACGCTGGTGATTATCCTGCTGGTCAACTTCGTGATCGTGCAGGCCGCGCCCGGCGGGCCGGTGGAGCAAGCCATCGCGCACTTGCAAGGCATAGGCGGCGGCGCTGTCGGTGGCTCGTCCGGCGAAGGCATCAGCGGCGGTTCGCGGGCCAGCCGTGGCCTGGACCCCAAGCTGATCAAAGACATCGAAAAGCAGTACGGCTTCGACAAGCCCGCCCCGGAACGCCTGTGGCTGATGCTCAAGAGTTACGCCCGGCTGGATTTCGGCAACAGCTTCTTTCGCGGCTCAACCGTCACCGACCTGATCCTGGAAAAAATGCCGGTGACCATCTCGCTCGGCCTCTGGGCCACGCTGATCACCTACCTGGTGTCGATCCCCTTGGGCATTCGCAAAGCCGTGCGCCATGGCAGCAGCTTTGATGTGTGGAGCAGCACCGCCATCGTCATCGGCTATGCCATGCCGGCGTTTCTGTTTGCGATGTTCCTGATTGTGCTGTTCGCCGGCGGCACCTCGTTGAACTGGTTCCCGGTGCGCGGGCTGGTCTCGGAAAATTTTGAAGAACTGAGTACCGTGGGCAAAATTGCCGACTACTTCTGGCACCTGGTGTTGCCGGTCACGGCACTGGTGATCGGCGGGTTCGCCACGCTGACCATCCTCACCAAAAACTCGTTCCTGAATGAAATTACCCGGCAATACGTCGTCACCGCGCGCGCCAAAGGCTTGAGCGAACGGCGCGTGCTGTATGGGCATGTGTTCCGCAACGCGATGTTGCTGGTGATTTCCGGGATTCCGCAGGCGTTTATCAGCGTGTTTTTCGCCGGTTCGTTGCTGATCGAGGTGATCTTCTCACTCGATGGCCTCGGCCGCATGAGCTACGAAGCCGCCGTGTCACGTGACTACCCGGTGGTGTTCGGTTCGCTGTTTATCTTCACCCTGTTCGGGCTGCTGATAAAACTCATCGGCGACCTCTGCTACACGTGGGTGGACCCGCGTATCGACTTCGCCGCGAGGAACGCCTGATGCTTGATTTGTCTCCGGTGGCGCGTCGGCGTTTCGAGCGCTTCAAAAAGAACCGTCGCGGCTGGTGGTCGCTGTGGCTGTTTATCGGCCTGTTTATCCTGACGCTTGGCGGCGAGTTGATCGCCAATGACAAGCCGCTGGTACTCAGCTTCAAAAACCAGCTGTATTTTCCGGTGTTCAAGCGCTACACCGAGCAACAGTTCGGCGGGCAGTTGCCGTTTCAGGCCGACTACCGCAGTGACTACGTGCAAAAGCTGATCAAGCAAGACGGCGGCTGGATGCTGTTTCCGCCGGTGCCGTTCAGCGCTGACACGCCCAATTACGAACTGACCCGCCCTGCCCCGAGCCCGCCCTCGGCGGTGAACTGGCTGGGCACCGACGACCAGTCGCGGGATGTGTTGGCGCGCGTGCTGTTTGGCGCACGCGTGTCGATAGTGTTTGCGTTGGCGCTGACCGCGATCAGCGCCGCCATCGGCATCGCCGCCGGCGCGTTGCAGGGTTACTACGGCGGCTGGGTGGACTTGCTCGGCCAGCGCATTCTGGAAGTGTGGTCCGGGCTGCCGGTGCTGTACCTGCTGATCATCTTGTCGGGGTTTGTCGAGCCGAACTTCTGGTGGTTGCTGGGCATCATGGCGCTGTTTTCGTGGCTCGCGCTGGTGGACGTGGTGCGTGCCGAGTTCCTGCGCGGGCGCAACCTGGAATACGTCAAGGCCGCACGCGCCCTGGGCTTGGGCGACGGCAAAATTATCCGCCGGCACATCCTGCCGAATGCGATGACCGCCACCTTGAGCTACCTGCCGTTTATTTTGACCGGCGCGATTTCCACCTTGAGCGCCCTGGATTTCCTCGGCTTCGGCATGCCGGCAGGCAGTGCGTCGCTGGGCGAGCTGATCGCCCAAGGCAAACAGAACCTGCAAGCGCCGTGGCTGGGCCTGACGGCGTTTTTCACCTTGGCGCTGATCCTGTCGCTGCTGGTATTTATCGGCGAGGCGTTGCGTGATGCCTTCGACCCCCGTGCATGAGTGAGTCTGTATGAGCGACAACCTGATCGAGATCCGCGACCTGTGCGTCGCCTTCAGCGGCCAGAGCGTGGTGCGTAACCTGAGCCTGGAAGTAAGCCCCGGCGAGTGCCTGGCGCTGGTCGGTGAGTCGGGCTCGGGCAAGTCGGTAACGGCGCATTCGATTTTGCAACTGCTGCCGGAAGGCGGCACGCACACCACCGGCTCGGTAAAGTATCGCGGCCAGGAGTTGATCGGCGCCTCGGCGGCGACCCTGCAAAAACTGCGCGGCAACCGCATTGCGATGATTTTCCAGGAGCCGATGACCTCGCTTAACCCGCTGCACAGCATCGAAAAACAGATCGGCGAAACCTTGCTGTTGCACAAGGGCTTGGGCGGCAAGGCGGCGCAGGCGCGCATCCTCGAATTGCTTGAACTGGTGGGCATCCAAAAGCCTCAGGAACGCCTCAAGGCTTACCCGCATCAACTCTCCGGCGGCCAGCGCCAGCGCGTGATGATCGCCATGGCGTTGGCCTGCGAGCCGGAACTGCTGATCGCCGACGAACCCACCACCGCACTCGACGTGACCGTGCAGCGCAAGATTCTGTTGCTGCTCAAGTCGCTGCAACAACGTTTGGGCATGTCGTTGCTGCTGATCAGCCACGACCTCAACCTGGTGCGCAGCATTGCCCAGCGTGTGTGCGTGATGCGCGCCGGCGAAATCGTCGAACAGGCCGACTGCCAGACGCTGTTCAGCGCCCCGCAACACCCTTACAGCCGCCTGCTGCTGGACGCCGAACCTGCGGGCAATGCGCTGTGCAGCGAGGCGCGCGAAACCGTGTTGCAGGTCGACGACCTCAGCGTGCAATTCCCCTTGGGCGGCGGCATGTTCCGCCGCAAAACCTACTTGCGCGCGGTAGATGGCATCAGCCTCAGCGTACAGCGCGGCAAGACGCTGGGGATTGTCGGCGAGTCCGGCTCGGGCAAGTCCACTTTGGGCCAGGCGATCCTGCGGTTGCTCGACTCCACCGGCAGCATCCGCTTTCAGGGTGAAGCGCTTCACCTGCTGAGCCATCAGCAAATGCGCCCGTGGCGCAAACAGATGCAGGTGGTGTTTCAGGACCCTTACGGCAGCCTCAGCCCGCGCATGTCGGTTGCGCAGATCATCAGCGAAGGCCTGGAGGTGCACGCGCCGTGCAGCCTCGCCGACCGCGACGCGCAGGTGGTTCAGGTGCTCAAGGACGTGGGCCTCGACCCTGCCAGCCGGCATCGCTACCCGCATGAGTTTTCCGGCGGCCAGCGCCAACGCATTGCCATCGCCCGCGCGCTGGTGCTGAAACCTGCGCTGATGCTGCTGGATGAACCGACGTCCGCGTTGGACCGCACGGTGCAAAAGCAGGTGGTCGAGTTGTTGCGCGAGTTGCAGGAAAAGTATGGCCTGACGTACCTGTTTATCAGCCATGATCTGGCCGTGGTGCGCGCGATGGCCCACGACATGATCGTGGTCAAGGATGGCAAGGTGGTCGAGCGCGGCGCCAGCCATGCTGTTTTTGAATCGCCGCAGCATCCGTACACTCAGGAATTGCTCGCGGCGGCGCATATTCCGCTGTAGGCGGCCGGGTCCTGGATATGGCTTTTGATAGATAAAAAGCCGGTTTGGAGTACACAGCAGATTTGCTTTTGCTTTCTGTTGACCACATTCTGCATTGCATGAGGTGTTCATGACCCCATTGAACGGCAAGACCGCCCTGGTTACCGGCTCCACCAGCGGCATCGGCTTGGGTATCGCGCTGAGCCTGGCCAAGGCCGGCGCCAACGTTATCCTCAACGGCTTCGGCGATGCCGACGCGGTGATCGCGCAGGTGCAGGCATTTGGCGGCAAGGTCGGCCATCACCCGGCCGACGTCAGCGACCCGGCGCAGATCGCCGACATGCTCGCCTACGCCGAGCGCGAGTTCGGCGGCGTCGACATTCTGGTCAACAACGCCGGTATCCAGCACGTGGCGGCGGTGGAAGACTTCCCCGCCGAACGCTGGGATTCGATCATCGCGATCAACTTGTCGTCGGTATTCCACAGCACGCGTTTGAGCTTGCCGGGCATGAAAGCCAAAGGCTGGGGGCGCATCGTCAATGTCGCCTCGGTGCACGGTCAGGTCGGCTCGGTGGGCAAGGCCGCCTATGTGGCGGCCAAGCATGGCGTGATTGGTTTGACCAAAGTGGTGGGCCTGGAAACCGCCACCAGCAATGTCACCTGCAACGCTATTTGCCCAGGCTTTGTACTGACGCCGCTGGTGCAGAAGCAGATTGATGACCGCGCCGCCAACGGCGTGAGCCCACAGCAGGCGCAGCATGATTTGCTCGCCGAAAAACAGCCTTCGCTGGCGTTTGTGACGCCGCCGCAGTTGGGCGAGCTGGTGTTGTTTTTGTGCAGCGAGGCCGGTAGCCAGGTGCGCGGCGCCGCCTGGAATATCGACGGCGGCTGGCTTGCGCAGTAAACCCCGACCTTGCGCTAACAGGCGATCAAAGATGAAAGGTTTCAGCACTCACCCACAGTTTTGAAGACAACGTGCCACGGCGTGCTATTTTTCGGGGTAGTCAGCCGCTGCCCTCTCGCGGGATAATCGGCTTTTGTCATATTTCAGAGTGTTATGCGTAGGGTTTTTACATGAATGGAACAGTCACCGGTAGCGAAGCCGCTGCATTGATTGCGCGGCTGGACTGGGCGCAAAGCCCCCTCGGTGAGGCCAATGAGTGGCCGCAAAGCCTGCGCACGGCGGTGGACATCGTTGTCAACTCACCGATGCCGATGCTGCTGCTGTGGGGCAGCCAACTGACTCAGCTCTACAACGACGGTTTTGCTGCGCTTGCGGGTAACAAACACCCCGGCGCGATGGGCCAGCCGGCGCAAGAGACCTGGCCGGAGCTTGCAAGCTTCACCACGCCCATCTACGAAGCCGTGCTTAAGGGCCAGGTGCGCACCTTCAGCGAACAGCGCTTTGTGCTGCAACGCAATCACCGCGACACCGAGATCTGGCTGGACATGACGTACAGCCCGATCCGCGATGAAAGCGGTGCGGTCGCAGGCATTCTGGTCACCACCATCGAAACCAACGAGCGCCGCAGCAAAACCCTCGAACTGCAACAGCGCTCCGAAGACAGCCTCAAGGCCCAACACAATACCGAGCAACGCCTGCAACTGGCGCTGGCCGCTACAGACGCGGTCGGCACCTGGGATTGGGACATCGGCGAAGACCACTTTATCGCCGACGCCCACTTCGCCTACCTGCACGGCGTCGACCCGAGTGATGCCGGCCTGCTGCCGATCAGCGACTACCTGCAAGGCGTACACCCCGAAGACCGTGGCACGGTCGCCAGAAGCATCAAGCATTGCATCACCTTTGGCACCGAATACGCCGAGGAATACCGCTTGCTGCAAGCCGACGGGCAAGTGCGTTGGGTGTTTGCCCGCGGCCGTTGCTACAAGGACCCACACGGCCGCCCGGCGCGGTTTTTGGGCGCCGCGCTGGACCTGACCGAGCGCAAGCACACCGAACAGGCGTTGCGCCAAAGCCAGACCGAGTTGCAGTTGATCATTAACGCCATGCCGGTGTTGATCGGCTATGTCGACCACGAACAGCGTTTTCGCTTGAACAACAGCGCCTACCTCGACTGGTACGGCATGACCCCGCAGGAGCTGTACGGCAAGAGCATCCGCGAAGTGCTCGGCGACGAGGTGTATGCCGGGCGCGAGGATAAAATCACCGCCGCGCTCAACGGCAAGGCCTGCAGTTTTATGACCGTGACGCCGCATCACGACGGCAGGCCGCGGCATGCGTTGATGAAGTACCTGCCGCGCTTCAGCAATGACGGCTCGGTCAACGGCTTCTACATTTTTGTGATCGACGAGACCGAACGCAAACTCACCGAAGAAGCCCTGCGCCACCTCAACGAGAACCTCGAAGAGCGTGTGGCCCAGCGCACCCAGGCGCTGGCTGAGGCCAACCAGCGCCTGCAAAATGAAATGTTCGAACGCGAGCGCGCCGAAGATGCATTGCGCCATGCGCAGAAAATGGAAGCGGTGGGCCAGCTTACCGGCGGCATCGCCCACGACTTCAACAACATGCTGACGGGAATTATCGGCAGCCTGGACCTGATGCAGCGCTACATCGCCGCCGGGCGCAGTGACGAAATCGGCCGGTTTACCGAGGCCGCCGTGGCGTCCGCGCACCGTGCGGCTGCCTTGACGCACCGGCTGCTGGCGTTCTCCCGCCGCCAGTCGCTGGACCGCCAGCCGCTCGACCCCAACCAACTGGTGGCGTCGCTTGAGGAGTTATTCCGCCGCACCAAAGGCGCGCATATCGCGCTAAAAGTGCAATTGGGCAAAGACATCTGGGCGGTCAACACCGACGCCAGCCAATTGGAAAACGCCCTGCTCAACCTGGTGATCAACGCGCGCGACGCGATGCCCGACGGCGGTGAAATCCTCATCGAAACCGCCAACAGCTACCTGGACGGCACCGACATCACCACCCTCGAACCGGTCAAGGCCGGCGACTACGTGATGCTCGGCGTGTGCGACAACGGCACCGGCATGGCCCCCAAAATTCTTGCCAAGGCGTTCGACCCGTTCTTCACCACCAAGCCCATCGGCCAGGGCACCGGCCTTGGGTTGTCGATGATCTACGGGTTTGCGCAACAGTCCGGCGGCCACGTGACGATTCAAAGCGAACCCGGCCAAGGCACCTGCGTGCGCCTGTACCTGCCGCGCCTGCACGGCACTGCGCTGGAAAGCAACCTGCCGGAACATTTGGGCGAAGCGCCGCTGGCGCTGGCCGGCGAGGCTGTGGTGGTGGTCGAAGACGACCCCGCCGTGCGCATGCTGGTGGTCAATGTGCTCGACGAACTCGGCTATACCGCCCACCAGGCAGCGGATTCGCGCACGGCGCTGCCGTTGCTGGAATCGGATTTGCGCGTGGACTTGCTGGTCACCGACGTCGGCCTGCCGGGCATGAATGGCCGCCAACTGGCGGAAATCGCCCGCCAGCACCGGCCGGGCCTGCGCGTATTGTTCATGACCGGCTACGCCGAAAAAGCCGCCGAGCGCCAAGGCTTTCTGGAGGACGGCATGGACATGATAGCCAAGCCGTTTTCCGTCGACGTGCTGGCGACAAAAATCCGCGGCATGATCAACGATGATGAGTGACTTCAGGCATAATCGCGCGCCCTTACGTTTGACCGTTGCAAGGTAACCGGATGAAAGCCCAAGCCCGTCACATTCTGGTGAAAACCAGTGAAGAAGCCGAACAGCTCAAGCAGCGTATCGCCCAGGGTGAAGCGTTTGACGTGTTGGCCAAGAAACATTCGACCTGCCCGTCCGGCAAGCGCGGCGGTGATTTGGGCGAGGTTCGGCCAGGGCAGATGGTTGGGGCGATCGACGCGGTGATTTTCAAGAAACCCCTGCGCGTGGTGCACGGGCCGATCAAGAGCAAGTTTGGGTACCACTTGGTGCAGGTGTTCTACCGCGATTGAGTGTTTGGCTTGAGACTGCTATCGCAGGCAAGCCAGCTCCCACAATTGACCGCGTTTCAACTGAAGGAATGCAGTCAATGTGGGAGCCGGGCTTGCCCGCGATCCGCCGCAGGCGACCCTACACCCGCTACCTCGGAATCAGCGCACCCGGTACCTGGATAACCCGGCTGGCCAAGCGATGTCCGGCCAACGCGGCTTGCTCAGGCGAGCCTCCCGTGAGCCGGCTGGCCAAATACGCCGCACTGAACGAATCCCCCGCCGCCGTCGTGTCCACGACCTTCTCAACCTTCAACGCCGGCACCTCGAAACGCTGCCCTGCGCAGCGAATCAAACACGCATCCGCACCGCGCTTGAGCACCACTTCCTGAATCGCCGGGTACGCCGCAAACACCTGCTCACTGCCCTCATACCCAAACAACGCACGCTCGTCATCCTCCGTCAGCAAAGCCATGTCGACCTGCGCCAACACCTGCTGATACGCCGCACGCGCGGCCGCCACGCTGGCCCATAAACGCGGCCGGTAGTTGTTGTCGAATACCACCTTGCCCCCGCGTTTACGAGTTTCGATCAGCGTTTGCATTAACCGCTCACGGCCAATCTGCCCCAACACCGCCAAGGTGATGCCGCTGAAATACACCACGGCGTAATCCGGCAACGCGGCCAGGATCGGCTCGGCCGCCGGCGTGGTGAAACAGTCACGCACCGCCGCTTCGTTGCGCCAGTACAGAAACTTGCGCTCGCCATTCGCGTCCGTCTGGATGCAGTACAAACCCGGCAAACGCCCCGGCAGGCGCTGCACCAGGCCCAACCCCAAGCCTTCTTCAGCCCAGTGCTTGCACATGGCGTCGCTGAAACTGTCGTCGCCCAACGCGGTGACGTAGTCGACGCTGGCGCTGTCGCCCAGCTCACGGCGCAGGTACACCGCCGCGTTCAAGGTATCGCCGCCGAAGCTTTGATGCAGGCTGCCGTCGGCGCGGTGTTGCAGTTCGATCATGCATTCGCCGATCAGGGCGATGCGCGGTTGCGTGCTCATACTGAGGTCTCCGGTGAATGGTGGGGCCTCATCGCGAGCAAGCCCGCTGCCACAATTGACTGTATTCACACGTCCAATGTGGGAGCGGGCTTACTCGCGATAGGGGCCACTCGGTCTAAAAACAGGTGTGCAAAGACTCGATCACTTGCAGTTGCTCATCCACCAGGCAGCCCACTTGCCACTTGTCGAAGGTCAGGCAAGGGTGCGAGGTGCCGAATGAAATGATGTCGCCGATACGCAGTTCAACCCCCGGCGCCACGCGCATGAACGCGTGCTGGTCCATTACCGCCGTGACGCTGCACGCCGTCACATCATCGCCTTGCGCCGGCACAATACCGGCCCTGTAGCGCATCAGCGGCACCGGCAAACCCGCGTCATAGGCCACGTCGCGCTTGCCCAGGGCAATCACCGCAAACCCTGGCTCGGGCAACGATTGCACATGTGCCCAGACTTCCAGCGCCGGGCGCAGGCCTTCGGCCAGGTCGCTGCGACGGTCGAGCACGCAGCATTGCGCATCCTTGTAGATACCGTGGTCGTGCGCCACGTAACTGCCAGGGCGCAGCACGCTGAGGAAACGCCCCGCAGCGTTTTGCGCCTCGAAGGACTCGGCGATCAGGTCGTACCAGGCCGAACCCGATGCAGTCACAATCGGTGTGGCCAGATCGAAAGCGCCGTCGTCTTGCAGGTCCACCGCCAAGCGCACCAGGCTGGCGGCAAAGTCGCGAATGCCGCTGACAGCCTGATCACCGTGGATCACGCCTTCGTAGCCTTCGATACCGGTGAGTGCCAGCGCGGGCTGGGCCTTGATCGCCTTGGCCAGGTCGCGCACTTGCTGCTCGCTGCGGCACCCGCAGCGGCCGCCGAGCACGCCGTATTCGATCATCACGTTCAGGCGCAGGCCACGGGCGGCGAAGAACAGGCCGAGGTCAGCGACGTTGTCCGGGTGGTCGACCATGCAATGGAAGTCGAAACTCGGGTCGCCCAGCAGGTCGGCGATCAACGCCATGTTCGGCGCACCCACCAGTTGGTTGGCCATCAACACGCGGCGGATACCACCGGCATACGCGGCCCGCGTTTGTACGGCGTTCGCCAGCGTGATACCCCAGGCGCCCGCCTCGATCTGGCGCTGAAACAGCGCGGGCATCATGCTGGTTTTGCCATGGGGCGCCAGTTGCGCGCCGCTCTGGCTGACAAACTCCTGCATCCAGCGAATATTGTGTTCCAGCGCGTCACGGTGCAGCACCATGGCCGGCAGGCTGACGTCACGGACCAGGTGGGCGCCAACGGCGGCGGCGCCTTTTTCAACGGCGTTGAGGGCTGACATGCAATAGCTCCTATTCGTTAATGCGCCGGGCCAGGTGGTTGGCGCTGTCGATCAACACCCGGCGATAGTCGCTGTAATTTTTGATCGCATCGGCGCGCGGGGCGACGATGCACAAGGTCGCGATGCTGATGCCCTGGGCATCCCGCACCGGGGCGGCGAAGCAATGGGTAAAGGTGTCCGCCACACTGTCGAAGGAGAAAAAGCCATCGAGGGTGGCCTGACGAATCTGCGCAAGAAAGGTTGGCAGCGCCAAGCGCTGGCCGTCCGGCAGGATGAAGTCGTCGCTGTCGATCAAGTCGATGATTTGCTGGTCGCTCAAGTGCCCCAGCAGCAGGCGCCCGGAGGCTGTCCAAGGGATCGGCGCGTTTTCGCCGATGTCTGAAGAAATCCGAAAATGCCGCTCGCCTTCGCGCATCAGCGCCACCGTGTATTTGCGCCCGTTGAGCAGGCACATCTGCGCGGTTTCGTGGGTTTGGCTGACGATTTCCTGCAGGGCGTGGTCGGCCTCGCGGGTCAGGTCGAAATGGCGCAAGTGCGCCTGGCCAAGAAAGTACAGTTGGCGGCCGAGGTAGACGTGGCCGTCCTTGCCGACTGTTTCGAGGATGCGCCGTTCGAGCAACGAGGCGACCAGTTCGTAGACCGTGGATTTGGGGCTGCCGATGCCGCTGGCAATATCATTCGGGCGCAGCGGCTGGCCAACTTCCTTGAGAAAATCGAGGATGTCGAATGCACGGTCCAGGCCTTTGGCGCGGCGTTTGATGGTGTCTTCGGTCATGGCAGTGTGTGGTCCGGTCATAGTTGTATGCTGCACAGCGAAACCCTGTGGGAGCGGGCTTGCCCGCGATGGCGGTGGTTCAGTCGCACATGGGTTGCCTGACACTCCGTCATCGCAGGCAAGCCAGCTCCCGCAGTGGATTTTCAGTGGTCTCAAGAGAGAGGCATTTAGCCTTTTTTCTTGTAGGCCACGCAATCAATCTCAACCTTGCAATCCACCATCATGTTGGCCTGCACACAGGCACGCGCCGGTGCGTGTTCCGGGGTGAAATACTCACCGAACACCTTGTTGAAACTCCAGAAGTCGCGAGGGTCTTCCAGCCATACGCCGACGCGCACCACGTCTTTGAGCTCAAAGCCGGCCTCTTCAAGAATCGCCACCACGTTGCGCAGGGTTTGGCGGGTTTGCTCAACAATGCCGCCGCTGATGATTTCACCGTCGACCGCCGGCACCTGGCCCGAGACGTAGAGCCAGCCGTCGGCTTCCACCGCACGCGCGAAAGGGCGGGGTTGGCCACCGCCGGCGGTGCTGCCGGTGCCGTAACGAGTAATGCTCATAAAATAGCTCCTGATTAAAAACGAATGTTCTTCAAAAATTCCGCCAAGCGCGGCGATTGCGGGCGCTCGAAGATGTCCTTCGAGGTGCCCTGCTCTTCAATACGGCCCTGGTTCATGAACACGATCTTGTCCGAGACTTCGTAGGCAAACCGCATTTCGTGGGTGACCAACAACATGGTCATGCCCTCTTCCGCCAGCCCCTTGATCACGCTGAGCACTTCGCCGACCAGCTCCGGGTCGAGCGCCGAGGTGACTTCGTCGAACAGCATCAAGCTGGGGTTCATGGCGATGGCGCGGGCGATCGCCACGCGTTGTTGCTGGCCGCCCGAGAGCTGGCCGGGGAAGTGGTTGCGACGCTCCAGCAGGCCGACGCGGTCGAGCCATTTTTCAGCCAGCGCCACGGCTTCGTCCTTGCCCATTTTTTTGACCTTGAGCAGGCCGAGGGTAACGTTTTGCAGCGCGCTGAGGTGCGGGAACAAATTGAATTGCTGGAACGCCATGCCGGTCATCGCGCGGTGCTGGGCAATCACTCGCTCGGGGTGGCGCACGCGTTTGCCGGCGACGTCGCTGTAGCCGATGGACTCGCCGTCGAGAGTGATTTGCCCGCCCTGGAACTCTTCCAGCAGGTTTACGCATCGCAACAGCGTGGTTTTGCCCGAGCCGCTGGAGCCGATCAAGGTCACCACGTTACCGCGCTGCATGGACAGGTCGACGCCCTTGAGCACTTCCACTGCGCCGTACTGTTTACGCAGGCCGCGAATGTTCAGCAGCGGTTGGTTTGTAAGAGGTTGGTTCATGGCAAGGCCACCCGCTTTTCAATGTAGCGCCCGAATAACTCGATGGCGTAGTTGATGACAAAGAACAGAAACCCGGCGAACAGGTAGAACTCCAGGGTCATGAAGGTGCGCGCGATCACTTGCTGAGTGCTCAGCAGCAATTCAGCCACGCCGATCACCGAGAGCAAGGTCGAGGCCTTGACGATTTCCGTGGAAGAATTGACCCACGTGGGCAGTATCTGCCGCAGCGCCTGGGGCAACAGCACGTAAGCCAGGGACTGGTAGAACGTCAGGCCAATCGCCCTGCCCGCTTCCAGTTGCCCACGCGGTATGGCTTGCAGCGCGCCGCGCACGATTTCCGACACGTGCGAGCCACAGAACAACGTCAGCCCGACCGCACCGGCCTGGAACGCGCTGATTTGCCAACCGAGCGCCGGCAGCATGTAGAAACACGCCAGCACCAGCACAAACACCGGCGTGCCGCGGATCAGGTCGACATACAGACGAAACGGCGCGCGCATCCAGAACTTGCCGTAGGTCAGCACCAACCCGGCGACGATGCCGATCAGCGTGCCGAAAAAAATCGCCAGCGCCGAGCAATACACGCTGGTCTGAAACCCCGCCCAGAGGGTATCCCGGGCGACCCACAACTCATGCAGCCAGCTTGGGGACTCGTACATGGAACCCCTCCTTAACGACGGATCGCCAAACGCTGTTCCAGGTAACGGAGCAGCATGGCAATGAAGTAACAGGCCGCCACGTAGAGCGCGGTCGTGACCATCCAGGTTTCAATCACCCGGTAGCTTTCGACGTTGATCTTGCGGGCGTAATACGTCAGTTCCGGCACCGCGATGGCGGCGGCCAGCGAGGTGTCCTTGAACAGCGAAATAAAGTTGTTCGACAGCGCCGGCAACACGTTGCGCAGCATCACCGGCACGGTGATGTAGGCGCGAATACGCCACTCACCCAAGCCGATCGCCAAGCCGGCCTCACGCAAGCCCTTGGGAATATTCAACAGCCCGGCGCGGAATACTTCGGTGAGGTAGGCACCGGCGTACAACGACAACGTGATGATGAATGAAGGGATTTTATCCAGGCGAATGCCCAGCGACGGCAATGCAAAGTAGATCAACAGGATCAGCACGAGGATCGGTGTATTGCGGATCACCGTCACATACACCGAGGCGAACAGTCGCAACGCGCGGTGTTTGGACAGCATGGCAAACGCCATCATCAGGCCGATCACGCAGCCAATCGCGATCGACAGCAAGGCCAGTTCGAGGCCCAGACCGAGCCCCGCCAGCAAGCTGGGGAAATCACGCCACACGGCGGCAAAATTCAACTCATAGTTCATGGTCGGCAGTACCTGAAGCGGGGCGCAAAACGCAGCGCCCCCGGTTTACACGTCACTTGAATTCAACAGGAAAACCAATCGCAGGCTCTGGCAGGTCGACACCGAACCATTGCTTGAACGAGGCCTTGTAGGTGGGGAACTCCACACCGGTCATGGCTTCATGCAGCGCGGTATTGACGAAGTTCAGCCAGTCCTGGTCGCCACGCTTGACCGCGCACGCGTAGGTTTGCGGGCTCCATGCGTAGGCCGGGCTGCGGTAGCGGCCGGGGTTCTGCACCATCAGGTATTTGACCGAAGACTGGTCAGTGGCGGCGGCATCGGCGCGGCCGGAGTTGACTGCCTGGTACATCAGGTCGACGCTGTCGTATTGGTCAACCTTGGCTTTTGGCAGCGCCTGGTGCACCAGTTCTTCGGCGTAAACGTTTTGCAGCACGGCCACGGTGATGCCGTCACCTGCCGCTTGCAGGTCTTCGATTTCCTTGTACTTGCTGTTGTTCGGCAACAGCAGGCCGACGCCTTCGCGGTAGTACGGCAAGGTAAACGCCACCTGTTGCGCACGGCTGGCGGTGACGGTGATGAACTGGCAACTCATGTCGACCTTGTCGGTCAGCAAGTTGGGAATGCGTGCGTCGGACGACTGCACCACAAACTCGACCTTGCTTGGGTCGTTGAACAACCCTTTGGCCACGATGCGGCCGATGTCGATATCAAAACCCTGCAACTTGCCATCCGCTCCCTGGAAGTGCCACGGCGCATTGGTACTGCCTGTACCGACGATCAGATGCCCACGTTTGAGCACATCGTCCAGCTTGCTGCCCGCAGCCTGCACAGTGCTGGCAAGGCAAGCCGATGCGGCGAAGAGAAAAACACACGCTTTAAACACGGAAGGTCGGTGATGCATGACAAGCACTCCAGGGGTTGTGTATTCCGCTATACCGGAACTTGGTATGTAACAACGGAATAGACAGCAGAAAGTGTGCCACACGCAGTAACAGAAAAATATGACAAGGATAAAAACGTTAGAAATCAGCCAGATAAATCTTCGAGCGCAAGGCGGCGTTGCGCCAGCACTTGGCATCAAATTGCTACCCAATGCCCCAGCCTGCGGTGAAAGGCCCCACGCCAGTGCGCTATGAGGGCGTTACCGCGCACTGTTGCAGCACGCGCAGGCGTGGAAAATTCCCGGCGTTGGGCTAGCCTTGGCACATCAGCCCGACAAGGACCCGTTTGCCATGAAGCTCCGTCTCACTGTGCTTGTGTTATGCCTTCTGGCGGCCGCCAGCGCCTCGGCCAGTAACGACCGCCGCGAATGCAAAGAAGAACTGCGAAAGCTCAAGGAGGCCTTCAGCACCAACTACACCAGCCAGAACCACCATGGCTACCGGCAGGCGAAGGCCTCCAGGGACAATGAGGAATACCGCAAATGTGCCAGCCAGGCGCGCAAGGCACGCGAGCGTGTGGAGCGCGCGCAGGACGCGTGAACACCGGGCTACCTGTGAAGGTTGACAGTAGACGCGGGTGATCTGTGGACCTAGTGTCGGTCGAGCCCACTACTGCCAAGGAGTCAAACTGTGATGGTAATTGCCAGCGCAACCATTGCCAACGCAGAGGATTATCAAAGAATCCTGAGTACACCTCACCCGGTATTCTTGTTATTTGCCTCGCAACACTGCTTTGCCTGCCCGGATGCCGTGGAGTTATTCGAATTGGTCGCCGCTCGATACCCGCTCGCCGTGAGCCTGGTGCTGGACTGCGAAAACACGCCAAGACACCCCGAAGTGAGCGGTACCCCGACGCTATTGGTGTATCTCAATGGGCAATTGCAGGAAAAACTCAAGGGCTTTGGCGAGGACGAAGGCCAGGCAAAACGTCTGATGCGCACGTTCAAACGCTATGCCACAAGAGATACCCCCGCGACTACTCTCCTGCACGCCGCCGACTAATAATCGCAAGGTTTGATGCACCTTTAGCCGAGCCGCCGGCCGCCAAACCAGAGCGCTGCCCTCGCGCCGAGTGTGTGCCGATTGTGGGATCTTCAATCGCACGGCTTTACCCGGCAGCTACTTACTGGATAATGGCGGGGAGCCGCGACTGCGCATTGTCAGCGATCGGCTTCCCCTTCTGGCTTCGATGGATTTTTAAACCTGTATGGACACTTCGCCTCTTCCACAAAACCGTCTTAACATCGCAATCACCAAAATCATGGCCGGAATCAGCGCCACGCTTGGCGCCATGTGGGCACTGATCACTTATGTGTTTCCTGACCCCAGCGTATTTGGTTTTGGCTTCGTCAATTGGAAGAACCTGATCCTGCTCATCAGCGTATTTCTGTTCCTGGCAGCATTGTCTATCGGCTGGCAGGCGCGTCGTTTGCCAGAAGCGATGAAAGGCACGCTTTCGTTGATCCTTGCAGCCTTGCTGGCTGGCGGTTTTTTTACCCTCGGCAGTGAATACGCCAAACCCACCTTCGAATTCGCGCAGTCGCAAAAGATGATCGTGGAAAATGATGGGGCCAACTTGTTCGGCAAGCGTATCGAGCTGGTCGATGGCGTGCGGATCGAACTGGTGGAATGCGAGCAGATTGGCCAAGCCCCCAGTTGCGTGCTGGAACTGACCAATACCAATGTTGACCGTGATTTGCGTGGAATCAGTAATAGCACCCTGTTTGAAAAAACCGGTGGCTCGCTGGATATCGATCAGTTGCAGGTTGGTCAAACGAAAATCAAGAGCTGGAGTGATTTCCCCTTGGTGCGCAATGTGCCGACCCGCATCACCCTGATCTTCCAGCCGGTACGCGGCAAGCTGGAGAGTATTCCCGCACTCAAGGTCAAGTTCCGCAGCCTCAAAGGCGAGGACAACGTGGTGAAGTTCAGTGATGTAGCGGTTAACTGAAGAGCACGGGCATGATCGATGAGTCTTGTACCGCTCGCGCAGGCCACCTCGGGACGGCAGCCTGACCATTGCGTTTCGCGCTATTCAGTGGATGCTTCATCTTCATGGCCCAACGCATCTGAATGATGACTCAGACACACGCAGGCAGCGATGCACTATCAATCTGCATCGCTGCGCTGCCGGTCAAGCAGCCTCAGCCCGACGCAAAAGCACTTGAGTCACCCGCCGCTCCTCCACCGCCGCCACGGTAAGGCGCCAGCCTTCATGCTCAAGACTGTCGCCCACCACTGGCAGGCGGTCGATCAGGCTCATGACCAAGCCCGCCAGGGTTTGATAGTCCTCGGTGGCGACGGCTTTGAAGTCGGTGCGCTGGCGAACCAGGTTCAGGTTCAAGGCGCCGTTGGCGCGAAACCCATCACCTTCCTCGACAATGTCCGGCCCTTCGATTTCGCTGGCATCGGGTAACTCACCGGCGATGGATTCGAGGATGTCGGTCATGCTCAACACACCCATGAAGTCGCCGAACTCGTTGATCACGAAGGCAATGTGCGTCGATTCCTGACGCATTTGCTCCAAGGCGTTGAGAATCGAAAAACTCTCCAGCAGGTTGATCGCACGGCGTGCCAAGTGCTCAAGGTTAGGCTCGGTGCCGGCCAGGTATTCCTTGAGCAGCTCCTTTTTGTGCACAAACCCCAAGGGCTCGTCGACCGCGCCGTTGCGAATCAATGGCAGCCGCGAGTAAGGCGAGTGCATCAACTTCAGGCGGATAGTTTCGGCGTCGTCGGCCAAATCAATACAGTCGACCTTGGCGCGCGGCGTCATCAGCGTGCGGATCGGCCGCTCGGCCAATTGCAACACGCCACTGATCATCACGCGTTCGCGCCGATCAAACAGTGGGCCTTGGGTAGCGTCGGGCTCGCCGAGCAAGTCAGCCACCTCCTCACCCACTTCCTCCACCGCCAGGCTGCGGCCGCCGAGCAAGCGCATCACCGCATGCGCGGTGCGTTCGCGCACCGGCAACACGCCTTGCGCCGACTTCTTGCGGCGCGAACGGGCAATCTGGTTGAACATTTCGATCAGAATCGAGAAACCAATCGCCGCGTACAGGTAGCCTTTCGGAATATGGAAGCCCAAGCCTTCGGCGGTCAGGGCAAAACCAATCATCATCAAAAAGCCCAGGCACAGCATGATCACCGTCGGGTGCGCATTGACGAACCGCGTGAGCGGCTTGCTCGCGACGATCATCAGGCCGATGGACACGATCACCGCGATCATCATCACCGCCAGCTCATCGACCATGCCGACGGCGGTAATCACCGCGTCGAGCGAGAACACCGCGTCGAGCACCACGATCTGCGCGACGATCGGCCAGAACATCGCATAGGCCACATTGCCCGAGCGCTGCGCCACATGCCCTTCAAGACGTTCGTGCAATTCCATGGTGGCCTTGAACAGCAGGAACACACCCCCGAACAGCATGATCAGGTCGCGGCCCGAGAAGCTCTTGTCGAACACCTCGAACAGCGGCTGAGTGAGCGTGACCAACCAGGAAATACTCGCCAGCAAGCCGAGGCGCATCAACAGCGCCAGGGACAAACCGATCAAGCGCGCCCGGTCACGCTGCTCCGGCGGCAACTTGTCGGCCAAAATCGCGATAAACACCAGGTTGTCGATGCCCAGCACCAGCTCCAGCACAATCAACGTCAACAAGCCGAGCCAGGCCGTTGGGTCCGCTAACCATTCCATTTATAGGGTCTCTTTATTGATATTCAGAATGCCGGGCACGGCAAAGCGCGGTCAGTCGACCGGGGCACGGTTAGCCGTGGGTATTGGGGGTACTTCAGCGGGAACAGCGGCAGTGGCGGTCTTGAGGAAAGACGACTGGGAGGCTCCGAGAGGGTGTTCATGCAAGTCCTGCACTGAGAAAAGGACTTGAATCGTACAACCGAAACACGGATTTCCTACAACGCAAAACTATTACAAAATCTGTAAGCGCAACAGCGATGATCGCTCCCACGCTCTGTGGGAACGATCGACTCGCACACGGCTTGATCTGTGTTGAATCAAGGCTTTCGGGTGGCGTCGTCCAGCGCCAGAATCGTGTGCGCGTTGGTCACCGTGGTCGCCAGCGTGTTGATCACGCCCGAGCGCAGTGCGCCAAGCGTCGCCGCGGCCTTGGTGTTCTCGCTGGCAATCGCGACCACGTCCGGGATGCGAAACAGCTCTTGCACCGTCAGCCCGATCACCCGCCCTTGAATCGCGTTGACCGCAGGCTGGCCGTGGATGTCGATAAAGTCGTAGCCCATCATGTCGCCGACGGTGCCGGACAAGCGCGCCTGGGCAATTTCCTGCGGCGAGAACCAGCCCATGCGCACCATGTTGCTGTTTTCGCTCATGTCGCCGATGCCGATCAGCGCAATGTCCGCGCGTCGCGCCCGGTCCAGCGTCGAACGCACCGTGTCGTTGTTGATCAACACCCCACGCAGCTCCGGGTTGGCCACCAGCGCCGGGGCGTACAGGCTTTCGCTTTCGCCGCCAAAACGCAGGGCCAGGCGCCGGCAGATATGGTCGGGGTTCATGTACTCACCGGCCTTGAGCGAACCGCCGATGGCGCAGACAAATGTGCAATTGCGCGTCACCGGCAAAAACACGTTATCGGCCACCGCACCGACGTTGCGCCCCATGCCCACGGCGACGATCATGCCGTCGCTCAGGGTCTTGTTCAGGTAGTTGGCGACCAGGCTGGCGACGGCCGAGCGCTGCGTGTCGGGGTCGCTGTGGTCGACGGCGATCAAGGCGCGGTCGAGCTTGAAGCGTTCGACCAGCGCCCGCTCCAATTCGTTGTTCATCGCCGGGTGCTGCAGCACGCGCACCTCGACAATGCCTTCATCGCGCGCACGTTTGAGCAAGCGGCTGACTTTAGCGCGCGACAGGTCGAAGCGCTTGGCAATCGCCTCCTGAGTGACGTTCTCAAGGTAATAGAGCATCGCCACTTCGGTCATTTGATCGATATCGCTGGCGATACGCTGGGTACTGTCACTCATGGGGACGGGCTTCCGTTTCGACGTCAAAGGCGCATTCTCCCGACTCTTGCCCCGTGCCGTCCACTATTGATGCCCATCGCGCTCGATCGCATTGATGCGCTCGACCTTGGCCCCGGAGCGCGCCGCTTCGAACTCCGATTCAAGGAACGACTTGACCACGCTTTTGGCCAGCTCCGCGCCGATCACCCGCGCGCCGATGGACAGGATCTGCGCATCGTTGCTCTTGCGCGCGCGCTCCGCCGAATAGGTGTCGTGGGCCTGTGCCGCGCGAATGCCGAGCACCTTGTTGGCCGAAATCGCCATGCCGATCCCGGTGCCGCACACCAGCACGCCCAGCCGTTGCTGCCCGGCATTAATCGCGCTGGCCACGGCCAGGGCGATGTCCGGGTAAAGCACCGGCGCGGTGGAATGGGTGCCGAAGTCGGTCACCGGGTAACCCAGCGCCTCGATGTGGCGCCTCAACAGCTCTTTGAGCTCAAAACCCGCTTCATCGCATCCGATAGCCACCGGGAAAGGTGTGTTCATGGCGTCTGGCTCCGCTGCCGTGATCGTATTTTAGAATGATCATATGATCACTCTGTGAAATTTCATTCAGTCATTTCTCAAGTATTCACTCGCTTCTGTCAAGCGAGTTTTAGCTGACTTGGCAGTCAAAGCCCTATAAGCAGGCGTTATTGACAGTCGAGTTGAGATTTACAGGTTTTATCTGAAAGAGATTGACTGATCAGAATTTCATTTGATACACATATGATCACAGCGAAACATGACTGTGCGACCTAATAAGAATTCACAGCACGAGGACACGCCAATGGCCACGCCATTACTGCTCCAGGCTGAACACGTCGCCAAGGCTTACGCCGGGGTGCCTGCCCTGCGTGACGGGCGCCTCTCCCTGCGGGCCGGCAGCGTTCACGCGCTGTGTGGCGGCAATGGCGCAGGCAAGTCGACCTTCCTGAACATTTTAATGGGCATCACCGCGCGGGATGCCGGCAGCATTTTGCTCAACGGCGCGCCCGTGCAGTTCAACCGCCCGAGTGAAGCGCTGGCGGCGGGGATCGCGATGATCACCCAAGAGCTGGAACCCATCCCCTACATGAGCGTCGCCGAAAACATATGGTTGGGCCGCGAGCCGCGCCGCGCCGGCTGCATCGTCGACAGCAAGGCGCTCAACCAACGCACCCGCGAGCTGCTCGACAGCCTGGAGTTTGAGGTCGACGCCAGCAGCCCCATGCATCGCCTGAGCGTGGCGCAAATTCAACTGGTGGAAATCGCCAAAGCGTTCAGCCATGACTGCCAAGTGATGATCATGGACGAACCGACCTCGGCCATCGGCGAACGCGAGGCCGAAACGCTGTTCAAGGCCATCCGCCGCCTCACTGCGCGCGGCGCTGGCATCGTGTATGTGTCGCACCGCTTGAGCGAACTGGCGCAGATCGCCGATGACTACAGCATCTTTCGCGATGGCGCCTTTGTCGAAAGCGGGCGCATGGCCGACATCGACCGCAACCACCTGGTGCGCGGCATTGTCGGCCAGGAACTGACGCGCATCGACCACAAGGTCGGCCGCGAATGTGCCGCCACCACTTGCCTGCAAGTCGACCACCTGAGCCGCAATGGCGAGTTCCACGACATCAGCCTGCAACTGCGCCAGGGTGAAATTCTCGGCATTTATGGCCTGATGGGCTCAGGGCGCAGCGAGTTCCTCAATTGCATTTACGGCCTCACGGTCGCGGACGCAGGCAGCGTGACCCTGCAAGGCAAACCGATGCCCATCGGCATGCCCAAAGCGACGATCAGCGCCGGTATGTCGCTGGTCACCGAAGACCGCAAAGACAGCGGCCTGATACTTACCGGCAGCATTCTGTCGAACATTGCGTTGTCGGCCTACAAGCGCCTGTCGAGCTGGTCGCTGATCAATGCGCGCAAGGAAACCGAACTGGCACAAGAGATGGTCAAGCGCCTGCAGATCAAGGCGACCTCACTGGCGTTGCCGGTGGCCTCGATGAGCGGCGGCAATCAGCAAAAAGTCGTGCTCGCCAAATGCCTGTCGACCGAGCCGGTGTGCCTGCTGTGCGATGAGCCGACACGCGGCATTGATGAGGGCGCCAAGCAGGAGATTTATCACCTGCTGGACCAGTTTGTGCGCGCCGGCGGCGCGGCCATTGTGGTGTCGTCCGAAGCCCCGGAATTGCTCCACCTGAGTGATCGCATCGCGGTATTCAAAGGCGGCCGGCTGGTGACCATCAGCAGCGACACCGCCCTTTCCCAGGAAGCCTTGTTGAGTCTTGCCTCATGACTGCCAAAACCCTGACTGCACCGATTACTGCCGCGCCGCGCAACCGCCTGCGGGTGTCCCTCGACCGCTTTGGCCTGCCGCTGGTGTTTATTTTGCTGTGCGTGGTGATGGCGTTTTCCAGCGAATACTTCATGACTTGGCGCAACTGGATGGATATTTTGCGCCAGACCTCGATCAACGGCATCCTCGCCGTGGGCATGACCTACGTGATCCTGACCAAGGGCATCGACTTGTCGGTGGGCTCGATCCTGGCCTTTGCCGGGCTGTGCAGCGCCATGGTCGCAACCCAGGGCTACGGCGTGCTGGCGGCGGCGAGTGCGGGGATGTTTGCCGGCGCGATGCTCGGTGTGGTCAACGGTTTTATGGTCGCCAACCTGTCGATCCCACCGTTCGTGGCCACCCTCGGCATGCTCAGCATCGCGCGCGGCATGACCTTCATCCTCAACGACGGCAGCCCGATTACCGACCTGCCCGACGCTTACCTGGCACTCGGTATCGGCAAGATCGGCCCGATTGGCGTGCCCATCGTGATCTTCGCCGTGGTCGCGCTGCTGTTCTGGATGGTGCTGCGCTACACCACTTACGGCCGTTATGTGTACGCGGTGGGCGGCAATGAAAAGAGCGCGCGCACCTCGGGCATCGGTGTGCGCAAGGTCATGTTTTCGGTGTACGTGGTCTCGGGTTTGCTCGCAGGCCTGGCCGGCGTGGTGTTGTCGGCACGCACCACCTCTGCCCTGCCCCAAGCCGGGGTTTCCTATGAGCTGGACGCGATTGCCGCAGTGGTCATCGGCGGCACCAGTCTGTCGGGCGGCACCGGCAGCATTGTCGGCACGCTGTTTGGCGCGCTGCTGATCGGCGTGATCAATAACGGGCTGAACCTGCTCGGGGTTTCGTCTTATTACCAACAGGTCGCCAAGGGCCTGATCATCGTGTTCGCAGTACTGATAGACGTGTGGCGCAAGAAAAAACGCTAGTCGCTTTTGCTCAAAAAAATGAACTGAACGACCCACAACAATAAGCGGAGTTCTCACCATGAAAGCTGGAATGTCTTTGGCTGCTGCCGCGGCCCTCTCCCTGCTCGCCAGCAGTATCGCCCTGGCGGCCGATGGCAAGACCTACAAAATCGGCGCCGCCGTCTACGGCCTCAAGGGCCAGTTCATGCAGAACTGGGTGCGTGAATTGAAGGAGCATCCGGCGGTCAAGGACGGCACGGTGCAACTGACCGTGTTCGACGGCAACTACGACGCGCTGACCCAGAATAACCAGATCGAAAACATGGTGACCCAGCGCTACGACGCCATCCTGTTCGTGCCGATCGACACCAAAGCGGGTGTCGGCACCGTGAAGCAAGCCATGAGCAACGACGTGGTGGTGATCGCCTCGAACACCAAAGTCGCCGATGCGGCCGTTCCGTATGTGGGCAATGACGACGTCGAAGGCGGCCGTTTGCAGGCTCAGGCCATGGTCGACAAGCTCAAGGGCCGAGGCAACGTGGTGATCATTCAAGGCCCGATTGGCCAGTCGGCGCAAATCGACCGCGAAAAAGGCGAGCTGGAAGTGTTGGGCAAGCACCCCGACATCAAGATCATCGAGAAAAAGACCGCCAACTGGGACCGCGCCCAGGCCATGACGCTGACCGAAGACTGGCTGAACGCCCACCCCAAAGGCATCAACGGTGTGATCGCGCAGAACGACGACATGGCCCTCGGCGCCGTGCAGGCGCTGAAATCGCACGGGTTGACCTCCAAAGAGGTGCCGGTGACTTCGATTGATGGCATGCCGGACGCGATCCAGGCGGCAAAAAGAGATGAAATCACCACCTTTTTGCAGGACGCGCAGGCGCAATCCCAAGGCGCGCTGGACGTGGCCTTGCGCGCGCTGGCGGGCAAGGACTATACGCCGCAGTCGGTGATCTGGCAGCGCTATGCCAAAGACCTGAAATGGGGCGATGGCACGGCCAAGAACTACATATTGCCGTGGGTGCCGGTGACCAACGCCAACGCCGACGCGCTGTACAAACAAGTCAGCGGCGGCAAGTAACGGCTGATCGTTCCCACGCCCCGCGTGGGAGTGCATGCCGTGACGCTGCGCGTTACTCAACATCGGGACGCAGAGCGTCCCAGGCGGCGTTCCTGCGCAGAGCGCGGGAACGATCAAAAAGTGGAGTCACTTACATGTCTGGATTCTGGAACCAAGCCTTCGACCTCAGTGGCCGTTGCGCAGTGATCACCGGCGGCGCCGCCGGGATCGGCCTGGCGTGTGCCAGCCTGCTGGTGGAGCGCGGCGCGCGCGTGGCCTTGCTCGACCGCGACCCGGCGGTGGCCGAAATCGCGGCCAGCCTGGGCGCCGGGCATTTGGGCATTGCCGTCGACCTCAGCCGGGTCGACCAGATACACAGCACCATCGACACCGTGTTCGAGCATTTCCAACGCCTGGATTACCTGATCAACAGCGCCGGCATCGCCCTGCTCGACAAGGCCATGGATGTCAGCGAAAGCGCTTGGGACAGCACGCTGGACATCAACCTCAAGGCCAGCTTTTTCGTGGCCCAGGCCTGCGCCAAACACATGCTCGCCGGCGGCCACGGGCGCATCGTCAACCTCGCCTCGCAGGCCGCCGTGATTGGCCTGGACCGCCACGTCGCGTACTGCGCCAGCAAGGCGGCAATCGTCGGCATGACCAAAGTATTGGCGATGGAATGGGCGCCGCAGATCAACGTCAACGCCATCTCTCCGACCATCGTCGAGACCGCGCTGGGTAAAAAAGCCTGGGCCGGTGAAGTCGGTGAGCGGGCCAAATTGCAGATCCCGGCAGGGCGTTTTGCGCAACCGGAAGAAATCGCCGGGCTCGCGCTGTACCTGCTCAGCGATGCCGCGCAAATGATCACCGGCGCCAACATGCTGATCGACGGCGGCTACAGCATTCAGTAATTCATCTTTTGTCGTGAGGTTTTGCCATGTCCAACGTCACCGAAAGCACACCCGAACTACGCGCGCCGGTCATCCCGAAAACCATGCAGGCCGTGGTTTGCCATGGCCCGGAAGACTACCGCCTGGAAACCGTCGACGTGCCCAGGCCTGGCCCCGATGAGATTCTGACCAAAGTCGAGCTGTGCGGCATTTGCATGGGCGACATCAAGACCTATCGCGGCGCGCCGTCGTTTTGGGGCGATGCCGAGCAACCGCGCTACGTCAAACCGCCAATGATTCCAGGGCATGAATTTGTGTGTCGCGTGGTTGCCCTCGGCCCCGGCGCAGAAAAGCGCGGAGTCAAGGTCGGCGACCGGGTGATCTCGGAACAGATAGTGCCGTGCTGGGGCTGCCGCTTCTGTAATCACGGGCAGTACTGGATGTGCCAGAAGCATGACCTCTATGGTTTCCAGAACAATGTGCAAGGCGCCATGGCGCAATACATGATTTTCACCAAGGAAGGCATCGTGCATCAGGTGCCGGACTCGATTGCGCCGGAAGAGGCGATTTTGATCGAACCGCTGGCCTGCTCACTGCACGCGGCGGAACGCGCCAATGTCGATTTCGACGACGTGGTAGTGGTGGCCGGCGCCGGCACGCTGGGCTTGGGCATTATCGGCGCGGTGCGCCTGCGCAACCCGAAAAAACTCATCGTACTGGACATGAAACCCGAGCGCGCCGCCCTCGCCCTGCGCATGGGCGCCGACGAGGTGTGGAACCCGGCCGAAGTCGACGTGCTGGCGAGGATCCGTGAAATTACCGGCGGTTACGGTTGCGATATTTATATCGAAGCCACCGGGCACCACAAAGCCGTGAACCAGGGCCTGGCGATGCTGCGCAAGCTGGGGCGTTTTGTTGAGTTCAGCGTGTTTAATGACGAGGCCACGGTGGACTGGTCGATCATTGGCGACCGCAAGGAACTGGACATCCTCGGCTCGCACTTGGGGCCGTACATGTACCCGCGCGCCATCGACTTTATCGGCAACCGCAAGATCGACATGCGCGACGTGGTGACCCACACGTTTGCACTGGCGGACTTCAAGGAAGCGTTCGCGGTGATGGAGCGCGGCGACAAATCGCTCAAAGTCGTTTTGCAACCCTGAACCCGAACAGCGCCGCCGCTTGATCTTTTGTGCCTTTGAAAACAACAACAGGACACCGCGTTATGAATCGAGTCATCAACGATCCAGACCAAGTGGTCGAAGACATGCTGCGCGGGATTCTGCTCGCGCACCCCGAACTGCACCAATTCGAAAGCAACCCGCGGGTGATCGTCAAAGCCGAACCGTCTGCGCAAGGCCGTGTCGGCATCGTCACCGGCGGCGGTTCAGGGCATGAACCGGCCTTCCTCGGCTATGTCGGCCCGGGCCTGGTGGACGCCGTGGCGGTCGGCGAGATTTTCTCCTCGCCCACCGCCAAAAGTTTCTTCGATGCCTTCCGCGCGGCCGAGCATGGCGCGGGCGTGGCCTGCCTGTACGGCAACTATGCCGGCGACAATATGAACGTGAAGCTGGCGATGAAAATGGCCGCCAGCAAAGACCTGCACATCCGCACCGTGGTGGCGAACGACGACGTGGCCTCCGCGCCCAAGGCCGAGATCGCTAAACGGCGCGGCGTGGCCGGGGAAATTTTCATGTGGAAGGTCGGCGGTGCCGCCGCCGCACACCAATATGATTTGGACGGGGTTATTCGCGTCGCGCAGAAGGCGGTGGACCACTGCCGCTCGATTGGCATCGGCCTGACGCCCTGCACCATTGCCGCCGTGGGCAAGCCGAATTTCCAGATTGCCGATGGCCAGATGGAATTGGGCATCGGCCACCACGGCGAGCCGGGCATTCAGGTCATCCCCATCGAAACCGCCGCTGCGATGGCCGAGCGCATGCTCGCGCCGATCCTCGCCGACCGCGATTTCAGCCAGGACGACAGCGTGGTGGTATTGGTCTCGGGCCTCGGCGCGACACCGGTGATGGAGCTGTACATTTTTTATGCCGAGGTGGAACGCCAGCTCAAGGCCAGGGGCTTGCAGATTCACCGTTGCTACGTGGGCAACTACTTCACCTCCCTGGAGATGATGGGCGTGACCCTGACCCTGCTCGGCCTCGACGCCGAACTGAAAACCCTGATCGACCACCCCTGCCGCTCCATCGGCATGACCCAGGCGGAATGAACCATGAGCGAGCATTTTTCCAGCGACGACGGCAGCGCCATCGTTGCCGACCTGGTCCGCGTGATCGTGGCCAACCGTGAATACCTCAGCGAAGTCGACGGCGCGATTGGCGACGGCGACCACGGCATCAACATGGCCAAAGGCTTCGCCGACTGCGGGCGCAACATCGAGGGCCGCCAATTGAGCCTCGCCGAAGCCCTGGATGAACTGACCTTGAGCCTGATGGAAGGCATCGGCGGCTCCATGGGCCCGCTGTACGGCAGCCTGTTCATTGGCATGGCCGATGAAGTGCGCAACCGCGAAGACATCGACGCCGCGACCTTTGCCGGTCTATTGCGCGGCGGCCTGACGTCGCTGCAAGACATCACCGAGGCCGGTGTGGGCGACAAGTGTTTGATGGACACGTTGATCCCGGCGGTTGAGGCCTTTGAGCGTGAGCATGCGCGTGGGGCGTCATTCAATCAGGCGCTGGAAGCGATGAAGCGCGCCGCGTCGCAAGGGCGTGATTCGACCAGAGACCTGGTGGCTAAAATCGGCCGTGCCAGCCGTTTGGGCGAGCGCTCATTGGGCGTGCTGGACGCTGGGGCGGTGTCGTGCTGCCTGATCCTGACGTGTTTGGCCGGTTCGGTTGAGCAGCGTTTGAGGTGATGTAGCAACGGGCTGGTGTGGCGAGGGGGCTCGCCACACCAGCCCGCTTGCCAGAATAAGCGTGCGGGGTGATGTGCTTCGGTTACCAGAAGCGCTGTTGCGTCAAACGGCTCCACCAAGTCAGCAACACGCGGTCCACCGAGCCGCTGGCGGCCAGGCCTACGCGTTCCTGCAGGCTCTTGCGCTCGGCATAGTGCAGGTGGAACACCTCGGCGCTCTTGGCCTTGGTGGCCAGGTATTCGTCGCTGGTTTGCAGCTCGTCGACCAGTTGCTTGTCGAGGGCTGCAACACCCAGCCACACCTCCCCGGTGGCCACGTCATCAATCGCCAACTGCGGGCGATAACGCGAGACGAAGTTCTTGAACAACTGATGCGTAATGTCCAGGTCTTCCTGGAATTTTTCGCGGCCTTTCTCGGTGTTTTCGCCAAACACCGTGAGCGTGCGTTTGTACTCACCGGCAGTCAGCACTTCAAAGTCAATATCGTGCTTTTTCAGCAAGCGGTTAACGTTGGGCAACTGCGCCACCACGCCAATCGAGCCGAGGATGGCGAACGGCGCGCTGATGATCTTCTCGCCGATGCACGCCATCATGTAGCCGCCGCTGGCCGCGACCTTGTCGATGCACACGGTCAACGGCACGCCGGCCTGGCGGATACGCGCCAGTTGCGAAGACGCCAAACCATAGCTGTGCACCATGCCGCCGCCGCTTTCCAGGCGCAGCACCACTTCGTCTTTCGCCGTGGCCAGGCTCAGCAGCGCGGTAATCTCATGGCGCAGGCTCTCGGTGGCCGAGGCTTTGATGTCGCCGTCGAAATCCAGCACAAACACCCGTGGCTTGGCCTCGGGTTTCTTCTTGCTGTTCTTCTTTTCGCTTTTGCTTTCGGACTTACGCAGGGCCTTGAGCTGGTCCTTGTCGAGCAAGCTCGACTCCAGGCGCTCACGCAGGCCCTTATAGAAGTCATTGAGCTTGCTGACCTGCAGTTGGCCGGCGGGTTTGCGACGGCCTTTGCTGCGCAGCGCCGCGAAACTGATCAACACCACGAGGATGGCGACCACCAGGGTGACGGTCTTAGCCAAAAAGCTTGCGTATTCAGCCAGAAAATCCATGTGACTCCTTACAGGTGCGGTTTACAGATGGCGGTGCGCCAGGCGCAGATTGCCCCAGCATACCGGCGCCACTGCGTTCGGGCCAGTGATCAAACCGCCACCAAGCGGGCTCCAAGGAGATTTTAAAACGAGCGTATGTTTTTCCATTGACAGCTTGCAGGCATCCTCATAACCTCGCCAGACTTTCAACGTACCGGGAAAACGGACGTGGGCAGCATTTACCTGATTCGACATGGCCAGGCCTCTTTCGGTGCAGACGACTACGACGTGCTGTCGCCCATCGGCGTGGAGCAGGCACACGTGCTCGGTCGCCATCTCGCAGCACTGGGCATAAGGTTCGACCGCTGTATCGCCGGCGACCTGCGCCGCCAGCAGCACACCGCTACCGCCGCTTTCGATCAGTACGCTGCCCTGGGCCTGCCGGTTCCGGCGCTGGAAATAGACGCTGCGTTCAATGAATTCGACGCCGAAGCGATCATCCGCGCCCTGCTCCCCGACCTGCTGGGCGCAGAACCCTGCGCCATAGAGGTTCTGCGCAACGCCGCGCAACACCGCAGCGAATTCCAGCGCATCTTCGCCCTGATTATCGAGCGCTGGCTGGCCGGCACGTATGACCCGCCGGGCCTGGAAAGCTGGCTGGGGTTTGTCGAACGGGTACAAGGTGGCCTGCAACGTATTCTTGAAGCGGCCGACAGCTCGCACAAAATCGCCGTGTTTACCTCCGGCGGCAGCATCACCGCCCTGCTCCATCTGATAACCCGAATGCCTGCCGCCCAGGCCTTCGAACTGAATTGGCAAATTGTTAACACCTCGCTCAACCAGCTGAAATTCCGTGGTCGCGAGGTGGCGCTGGCTTCCTTCAACAGTCATACCCACTTGCAACTGATGAAGGCGCCGCAGCTCATCACTTTCCGATGAAGTGCGGCCAACCGTGACCCCAAGGTCACTGGACTCAACCCTAAAGGATCGAAACCATGACTGACGTAGCTAAAGCTGTAGAAGCAATGAAAGCCAAATTCAACCCAAGCGCTGCTGAAGGCCTGGACCTGGTATTCGGTTTCCGTATTGACGATACCCAGAACTTCTCGCTGGTGGTCAAGGACAACACCTGCGAGCTGCTCGAAGGTGAAAACCCGGACGCCCAAGTGACCCTGGTGATGGACGGCGACACCCTGAAAGGCATCGTCAGCGGCGAAACCGATGGCATGCAGGCTTTTATGGGAGGCAAGCTGCGCACCGAAGGCGACATGATGCTGGCGATGAAGCTGAGCGAGCTGTTCCCGGCCTGATAACGCCGCGGCCCAAACAAAAATCCCGCCAACTGGCGGGATTTTTTGGTTAAAGCGGCGAGTTCAGGCCTTTATCGGTACATGCAGCAACAGCGCCACCAACGCGCTCCAGCCGGTTTGATGCGAAGCCCCCAGCCCACGCCCGGTCTCGCCATGAAAGTACTCATGGAACAGCACCAGATCGCGGCTGGCCGGGTCCGCCTGCAATTGCGCATACCCCGCCATCGACGGCCGCAGGCCATCTTCATCACGCAAAAACAACCGCGTCAGGCGTTGGCTGAGGCTGTCGGCCACTTCCTCAAGCGACGCCAGATAGCCGCTGCCGGTGGGGTATTCCACCGAGAAGTTATCCGCGTAGTAACGGTGAAACTCGCGCAGCGACTCAATCAGCATGTAGTTCACCGGCATCCATAACGGCCCACGCCAGTTGGAATTACCGCCGTACAAGCGTGAGTCGGATTCACCCGGCTGATAGCGCGCAGATAATGTGTCGCCATTCATCTTCAGCGCCAACGGCTGCTCGGCATAGGCTTTGGACAGAGAGCGCACGCCAAACGTCGACAAGAACTCGTTGTCATCGAGCATGCGCCGCAGCAGGTCTTTGGTGCGTTCGCCGCGCAACAGCGCCAGCAACAGGCGGTTACCCTGCCCCGGCTCGTTCCAGCGCGAGACCAACTTGGCAAGGTCCGGCCGGTGCTGCATGAAACCCAACAGCCGCTCGCGCAAACCGTCCAAACCTTCATGTTCGCGCTGCTCCAGCACCAGCACCGCAAACAACGGCATCAAGCCGACGATGGAACGCAGGCGCACCGGCTCGTTCTGGCCGTCGGGACGATGCAGCACGTCATAGAAGAACAGATCCTGCTCATCCCACAGCCCTTCGGCGCTGTCGTCGACCCGGTTGATGGCCCCGGCGATGTACAAAAAGTGCTCGAAAAACTTCACCGATATATCCACGTACACGGCGTTCCGCTTGGCCAGTTCCAGGCCCATGCGCATCAGGTCCAGCGCATAGGCGGCGACCCACGCGGTGCCGTCGGCCTGATCCAGTTGATAACCCGGCGGCAACGTGGCCGAGCGGTCGAACAAGGCGATGTTATCGAGCCCCAGAAAGCCGCCCTGGAACAGGTTGCGCCCTTCGGCATCCTTGCGGTTGACCCACCAGGAAAAATTCAGCAGCAGCTTGTGGAAAATCCGCTCCAGGAAATCCAAATCGCCTACACCGGTCAACGCCTTGTCTTGCTGATACACGCGCCAACTGGCCCAGGCATGCACCGGCGGGTTGGCGTCGTCGAACCGCCATTCATACGCCGGCAGTTGGCCGTTGGGGTGCATGAAGCGGTCCTTCACCAACAGCAGCAACTGTTGCTTGGCATACTCAGGGTCGATCAGTGCGATGGCCACCGCCTGAAAGCCTTGGTCCCACGAGGCATACCACGGATATTCCCATGTGTCGGGCATGGACAGGATGTCGAAGTTGGACAAATGCCGCCAATGCGTGTTGCGTATATGCAGGCGCTCAGGCGGTGGCGCGGGCTGGGCCGGGTCGCCGTCGAGCCATTGGTTCACGTCAAAATAGTAGAGCTGTTTGGACCACAGCAAACCGGCCAATGCCTGGCGCTGCACGTTGCGCGCGTCTTCATCGGCAATCCCGTGTTGCAGGGCCGCATAAAAGTCGTCGGCCTCCTGTCGGCGTTGTTCAAACAGCTTGCGCGCGTTGACCTGCGGCGCGTCGGCTGGCGCAAAACGCAGGTACAGGCTTTTACTTTCCAGGCCCGCCAGCTCAACAATAAAGCGCGCGGCGACCTTGGTACCGGCGTCGCGACGAATCGCCGATTGAACGCCGCCCACCACGTAGTCGTTGATGCCATCCTTGAACGGCCCCGGCGCAGGCTGCCCGTCCAGCTTGGGGTAATTGCTCTCGTTCTCGCAGAACAGCCACTCCACGCCGTTCTGGCCCCACGCACTGAGGTAGCGGTCAGGCAGTTCAGGGTGACACGCCAGCACATGCTCAGCGTCCAGCCGCAATTGCGGCTTGGCGGCATCAAGCGTCCAGCTCCAGTCATTGCGCGCCCACACTTGGGGCAGCACCTGCAGGCGCGTCGGTTGGTCCGAGCGGTTGTGCACGGTAACCCGCATAAAAATATCGTCAGGCTGATGCTTGGCGTATTCGACGCTGACATCGCAGTAGCGATTGTCCTCGAACACGCCCGTGTCGAGCACCTCGTACTCGGCATCTGCAAGCCCTCGGCGGGCGTTTTCGGCGGTCAGGTCGGCATACGGAAAGGCCGCGTGCGGGTACTTGTAGAGCATGCGCATATAGGCATGGCTGGGCACGCCGTCGACAAAAAAGTACAGCTCCTTGACGTCTTCACCGTGGTTGCCCTCGGCGTTATTCAGGCCGAACAGGCGCTCCTTGATAATGCTGTCGCGCTCGTTCCACAGCGCCAGGCCGAGGCACCAGCGTTGCGCCTTGTCGCTGAACCCGGCCAGGCCGTCCTCGCCCCAGCGGTAGGCGCGGCTGCGTGCATGTTCATGTGGGAAATACGCCCAGGCGTCGCCGTCTGCGCTGTAGTCCTCGCGCACCGTGCCCCATTGGCGCTCACTTAAATACGGCCCCCACTCGCGCCAGCGTTCGGCCTGTTGGGTTGCCAGGCGCTGGCCTTCAATCGTTTCAAGGATATGGGTTGCGGGGGTGGCCGTCATCGGGTCCTCCATCACTGGCACAGTTGGGGGCAGTGTAGAACCCATGCGCGCCCGGATGCACATGAAGTCTGCGGCGTGCGCACAAAAAACACCCTCACGCGTCTGCGCTGCCAATCGTTTCAGTCATTTGAAGAATGAAGTCCTGAGGAATCTTCGTTTGCAACACTGCCGCAAGCTCAACAAAATCCTCAGAACGGCCCACTCAGCGCCACAGCGTTCAGGAATTTTTCTATGCCAAATGCCGCCCATGTCAGCCCGGACGCGATTCGCAAGGCCTTTTCCAAGGCCATGTCCGACATGTACCGCGATGAAGTGCCGCTGTATGGCGCGTTGATGGAGCTGGTCACGGCGACCAACGCCCACGCGCTGGAGAATGATTCGGCCCTGGCCCGGCAGTTACAACGCACCGCAGAGATCGAGCGGCTGGGCATGGAACGCCACGGCGCGATCCGCTTGGGCAGCGCTGAGGAACTGGCCACCATCAGCCGCTTGTTTGCGGTGATGGGCATGCAACCGGTGGGTTATTACGACCTCACGCCGGCCGGGGTTCCGGTGCACTCCACGGCGTTTCGCGCCGTGCATGAACGCGCGCTGCAGGCCAGCCCGTTCCGCGTGTTTACCTCATTGCTGCGCCTGGAACTGATCGAAAATCCCCAACTGCGCGCCTTCGCCGAAAGCGTTTTGGCCAAACGCAAGATCTTTACCCCCGGCGCCTTGGCGCTGATTGAACAGGCCGAGCGGCACGGCGGCCTGAACACGACGCAGGCTGATGAATTTGTCCGTCAGGCCCTGGAAACCTTCCGCTGGCACCCCACCGCCACCGTCACGAGCGCGCAGTACCAGCAACTGAGCAACCAACATCGTTTGGTCGCCGACGTGGTGGCGTTCAAAGGCCCGCACATCAACCACCTGACCCCGCGCACGCTGGACATCGACCACGTCCAGGCGGCCATGCCCGGCAAAGGCATCACGCCCAAAGCGGTGATCGAAGGACCGCCGCGCCGTCACTGCCCGATCCTGCTGCGCCAAACCAGTTTCAAGGCCCTCGACGAGCCGATCGCCTTCACCGACGCCCAAGGCAGCCACAGCGCTCGCTTTGGCGAAATCGAACAGCGCGGTGTGGCGCTCACGCCCAAGGGCCGCGCGCTGTATGACCAACTGCTGAACGCCGCGCGCGATGAGCTGGGCGCGTTCCCGACTGAGGCGAATGCCGCACATTATGTGCACTTGCTGGAAGCGCATTTCGAGGCCTTCCCCGACACCCACACGCAGATGCGCGAACAGGGCCTGGCGTATTTTCGCTACTTCGCCACCGAGCAAGGTCTGGCGGCACGCGGCCAAGCCAATCAACCGCAAACGCTGGACGCGCTGATTGCGGCCGGCCACGTCGACGTGGAGCCGCTGGTGTATGAGGATTTTCTGCCGGTAAGTGCGGCGGGTATTTTTCAGTCGAATTTGGGCGATGCCGCGCAAAGCCACTATGCGGCGAATTCGAACCAGGCCGAATTCGAGCAGGCGCTGGGCCGCAAGACGATTGACGAGTTGCAGCTGTATGGCGAGACGCAACAGCGCTCAATGGATGAATGCATCCAAGCGCTGCTGGCCTGAAACACCCAAGCGCTGCTAGCCTGAAAGAAGAGTGCCCGCCCGGCTCAACAGCGCAATCCTTGCGCCCTACAGCCCCCAGAGCCGAGCGGACGGTGCGCATCATAATCAGGCAAAAGCGCCTTGTCCTTCAGACAATTCTGAATAAATATTACCGCCTTGCTGCAGGCGTGCGCGCGCTCGCGCCTAGCCCAGTTGCAGCACAATTTTGTCTTTAACCAGCAAGCGCTTTTTCTTGAGCTTCTCCAACGCTTCATCGGCCCCGCCTGACGACTCGAAAGCCAGCACCTCCTTATCGGCGGCCTCGTATTGCTCAAGCAGCGAATTCAAACGGTCATCGCGCCTCCTGCGTTCGTGAACGACTTCCTTGGTCAAACCCAAATCCTGATACAGGTCGTGTTTCACTGGCATGGAGTACCTCCGCATGTTGATCAATGGCCTACGCTCTTGAAGCTAGACCATTCTTGGGCGGCTTGTCATTTTTGCGCTCGGCGCGGCCCCGTTCGTCGCTGCCATGGCGATGGGATCAAACCTTTGCCGCCCACTGCCCTCCACTGTAAATCGCCACCCGAGGGAGAACGGCTTCATGAATCACGCTGCCACTGCTGTCGACACGCACTGCATCAACACACTTCGCACGCTGGCCATGGACGCCGTGCAGAAGGCCAATTCCGGCCACCCCGGCACGCCCATGGGCCTGGCGCCGGTCGGTTACACGCTGTGGAGCCGGTTCCTGCGTTACCACCCCGAGCATCCCGATTGGCCTAACCGCGACCGTTTTGTGTTGTCGGTGGGGCATGCATCGATGCTGTTGTATTCGCTGCTGCACCTGGCGGGCGTGGTTGAGATTGATGCCCACGGCAAGCGCTCCGGCCAACCGGCAATCAGCCTGGACGACATCAAGCAGTTCCGGCAGATGGGTTCGAAAACCCCCGGCCACCCCGAATACCGCATGACCACCGGCGTTGAGACCACCACCGGCCCGCTTGGTCAGGGCTGCGCCAACAGTGTGGGCATGGCCATGGCCGAGCGTTGGCTGGGCCAGCGTTTCAACCGCGAGGGCAAGGCGCTGTTCGATTACAACGTCTACACCCTGTGCGGTGACGGCGACATGATGGAGGGCATCAGCAGCGAAGCGGCCTCGATGGCCGCGCATTTGAAGCTCGCCAACCTGTGCTGGATCTACGACAACAACACCATCAGCATTGAGGGCCACACCGAGCTTGCCTTCAGCGAAGACGTGATCAAGCGTTTCCAGGCCTACGGCTGGCATACCGTGCACGTGACCGACGCCAACGATTTGCAAGCCCTGAGCAACGCCCTGGAGACGTTCAAAGCCAACACCGGTGCGCCGACCCTGATTGTGGTCGACAGCGTGATCGGCTACGGCTCGCCCCACAAACACAACACCGCTGCTGCCCACGGCGAACCGCTGGGCGAGGAAGAAATTCGCCTGACCAAAGCCGCTTACGGCTGGCCGCAGGATTCAAGCTTCCTGGTGCCCGATGAGACGCGCACGGTACTGCGTGACGCGCTGCTTGAGCGCAGCCAGCCTCTGTATGAAGAATGGACCCGGCACCTGGCGCAACTTGAACAACACGAACCGCCATTGGCCGATGAACTGCGCCGCATGCGCGCCGGTGAAATGCCGGAGCAATGGCAAGCGGCGTTGCCGACCTTTGACACCGACGCCAAGGGCGTCGCCAGCCGTGCCGCCGGTGGCGAGGTGCTGAATGCCTTCGCGCAGCAAATCCCCTGGCTGCTGGGCGGCTCGGCGGATTTGTCACCGTCGACCAAGACCAACCTCACCTTCGACGGCGCCGGGCGTTTCAGCGCGGACGACTACAGCGGGCGCAACCTGCATTTTGGTATCCGCGAACACGCCATGGGCGCGATTGCCAATGGCATGGCGCTGTCGTACCTGCGGCCCTACACCTCGACGTTCCTGGTGTTCAGCGACTACATGAAACCGCCGATCCGCCTGGCGGCAATCATGGAATTGCCGGTGGTGTTTGTGTTTACCCATGACTCCATCGGCGTGGGTGAAGACGGGCCGACGCATCAGCCGATCGAGCACCTGACGCAACTGCGCGCGACGCCGGGGTTGCTGACGTTGCGACCTGGCGATGCGAATGAAACCCTGGAGCTGTGGAAGGTCGCGCTGGCGCAGACTGATCGGCCAAGTTGCGTGGTGTTGTCGCGTCAGGCATTGCCAACGCTGGACCGTACGAAGTACGCGAGCGCCTCGGGTGCAGCCAAAGGGGCTTATGTTTTGGCGAGTGCTGATGAGCCCAAGGTGCTGCTGTTGGCGACCGGCAGCGAGGTCAGCCTGGCGGTGGCGGCTTATGAGCAGTTGAAGGCCGAAGGGATCGCCGCGCAGGTGGTATCGATGCCGAGCTGGGAGCTGTTTGAAGACCAGGACCAGGCGTACCGTGACAGCGTTTTGCCGCCGGCGGTGAAAGCCCGGGTGGTGGTGGAACAGGCCGGGCCACTGGGCTGGGACCGGTATGTCGGGCAGACCGGCGCCAAGGTGGTGATGAACAGCTTTGGCGCCTCGGCGCCGCTGGCCAAGCTGCAGGAGAAGTTCGGGTTTACGGCTGAAAATGTGGTGAAGTTGGCCAAGGAGCAGATTCAACTCGCGCAGGGTTGAGTGTGCGGGGCGCTTCTCAGATCAAAATCAAGATCACAAGCAGGCGCCCCGAAAGCCGACCCAATCCCACCCCGAACTCGGTCAAACTGTGGGAGGGGGCTTGCTCCCGATGGCGGTGGGTCAGTCAATTCATGTATCAACTGTAAAACTGCTATCGGGGGCAAGCCCCCCCCCACAACAAGCAGAAGCAGATCTGCTGTGTATGTAAAACCCGCCCTTGATCTGCTTCAACCACTCAGATGTAGATGGCCTCCCACAGTTTTGGGCTTGAGATATTGGACTAACCCCCCTCTGGGCTCAGCTCAATTCCCTGGCCAGAAACGGCGCCGTGCGGCTGGTCTTGCTTTTAGCCACTTTCCAGGGCTCGCCGCTGGCAACCACCTTGCCGCCAAGATCGCCAGCCCCTGGGCCGATGTCGATCACCCAGTCACTCTGCGCCACTACGCGCATTTCATGTTCCACCACAACCACCGTATGCCCCGCATCCACCAAGTGATTCAACTGGCTAAGCAGACGGTCAACATCGCGTGGGTGCAGCCCGGTTGTCGGCTCATCCAACACATACAAGGTTGCGCCGCGTGCGTTGCGTTGCAGCTCAGTCGCCAGCTTGATACGTTGCGCCTCGCCGCCCGACAACTCAGTCGCGGGCTGGCCTAGACGCAAATAACCCAGCCCGATGTCGCGCAATACCTGCAACGAGCGCAACACGCCAGGCTGTTCAGCAAACACCGCTACCGCCTGCTCCACCGTCAGCCCCAATACGTCGGCGATGCTCAACCCCTGCCATTTAATCGCCAAGGTCTCAGGGTTGTAGCGCGCGCCATGGCAGGTCGGGCACGGCGCGTACACGCTTGGCATAAACAGCAACTCGACGCTGACAAAGCCTTCACCTTCACACTGCGGGCAGCGGCCCTTGGCGACGTTGAACGAGAACTGCCCCGCGTCATAACCGCGCTTCTTCGCCGCCGGCATCGCGGCGAACAGCTTGCGCACGTTGTCGAACAGCCCGGTGTAGGTCGCAAGGTTGGAGCGCGGTGTGCGGCCGATGGGTTTCTGGTCGACCTGCACCAAGCGGCGGATGTGCTCAAGCCCGGCACTGATGCGCCCGCCGCTGCTTTGCGGGGTGTCGTCTTCCAGGCTCGGTTCTTCGTCGTTTTCGACCACGCGGCCGAGGCCGGTGCCCACCAGTTCCAGCAGCGCCTGGCTGACCAGGCTGGATTTGCCCGAACCGGAAATACCGGTCACTGCGGTAAAGCAGCCCAGCGGGAAAGCCACGCTCAGGTCATTGAGGTTATTGCGCGTCACGCCTTCCAGCTTCAACCAGCCTGTGGGCTCACGTCGCGACTGGCTTGGCACGCTGCGTTCGGCGAATAAATACGCGCGTGTCTGCGACGCCTCGACCTCGGCCAAACCGGCGGGCGGGCCGCTGTACAGCACGTGCCCGCCATGCTCGCCGGCGGCTGGCCCTACGTCGATCAACCAATCGGCGCGGCGCATGGTTTCCAGGTCATGCTCCACCACAAACAACGAATTGCCTGCGGCTTTCAAACGCTCGAGCGCGGTGAATAACGCCTCGCCGTCCGCCGGGTGCAGCCCCGCTGACGGTTCATCCAGCACATAGATCACGCCGAACAATTGCGAGCCCAACTGCGTGGCCAGGCGCAAGCGTTGCAACTCGCCGGATGACAAGGTCGGCGTGCTGCGCTCCAGCGACAAATAGCCCAGGCCCAAGTCGGTCAAGGTGCTCACCCGCTCAAGCAAATCCTGGGCGATGCGCTGGGCGGCCAGGCGTTTTTCCACTGACAATTTCATTTTGTCCTGCCCCGCCGCGACCGGCCGCAGCAACTCGGCCACCTGCGCCAGCGACAGTTGCGACAGCTCGCCAATATCCACCCCGGCAAACTTCACCGACAGCGCCGCCTTGGTCAGCCGCTTGCCTTCGCACAAGGGGCAGGCGCTGCCTTGCATGAACTGCGCGACGCGCTTTTTCATCAGCGCACTTTGCGTGTGGCTGAAGGTGTGCAAAATATAGCGCCGCGCGCCGCTGAACGTGCCCTGGTAACTCGGCTCCAGCTTGCGCTTCAGCGCCTCGCGGGTTTGCTCCGGGGTGAAGCCTGCGTACACCGGCACGGTCGGGGTTTCTTCGGTGAACAAAATCCACTCGCGCTGCTTTTTCGGCAGGTCGCGCCAAGGCTTATCGACGTCATAGCCGAGGGTCACCAAAATGTCGCGCAGGTTCTGCCCTTGCCACGCCAACGGCCAGGACGCCACCGCGCGCTGGCGAATCGTCAGGGACGGATCGGGCACCATCAGCGCCTCGGTCACTTCGTACACGCGGCCCAGCCCATGGCATTGCGGGCAGGCGCCTTGCGGCAGGTTCGGCGAAAAGTCTTCGGCATACAGCATCGCCTGCCCCGCCGGGTAGCTGCCGGCACGCGAATAGAGCATGCGAATCAGGCTCGACAAGGTGGTGACGCTGCCCACCGAAGAGCGCGCGCTCGGCGTGCCGCGTTGCTGTTGCAGGGCCACGGCCGGTGGCAGGCCTTCAATGCTGTCGACATCCGGCACGCCAACCTGGTCAATCAGGCGCCGCGCATACGGCGCCACCGACTCGAAATAACGGCGCTGCGCCTCGGCGTATACCGTAGAAAATGCCAAGGACGATTTGCCCGAGCCCGACACGCCGGTGAAGACCACCAGCGCATCGCGGGGGATGTCCACATCAACGTTACGCAAGTTATGTTCACGGGCGCCGCGCACTCGGACAAACCCGAGGTGTTGGGCATTGATTGCAGGGATGTCACGCGGGGAAGTCATGGGCAACCTTGTCTGACTGTGAGCACGCTGCGCACCCGTTGCGTCAGTGCATCGGGGCTGTAGGGTTTGCTCAGCAGGTGAATATCGGCACTCAGCAAGTGATTGCTGGAGAGAATGTCGCGGGTATGGCCGGAGGTGAACAGCACCGCCACCGGCGGCATTTGGGCGCGAGCCCATTCGGCCAAATCAGTACTTTTGACCCGGCCGGGCATCACCACGTCAGTAAAAATCAGGTCCGGCTGCACACCGCTCTGCAAGGCGTGCATGGCGCGGTCGCCGTCCTCGGCCGTGAACACGGTGTAACCGGCCTGTTCAAGCACATCGACCACCGTTACGCGTACGTCGGCATTGTCCTCGACCACCAGAATCGTCTCTTGGCCGCCTTCGTGCAGCGGCGGTTCGACGTGGGTGTCTTGATTCTCTTCGCCCAGGCTGCGCGGGAAATACATCTGCACCACAGTGCCCTTGCCTTCCTCGCTCCACACCTCGACATGGCCACCGCTTTGGCGCACGAACCCGAACACCATGCTCAGGCCGAGGCCGGTGCCATGGCCTGAACGTTTGGTGGTAAAAAATGGCTCGAACACCCGCGCCAGAATCGCTGGCGACATGCCCACGCCGATGTCCGTCACGGCCAGGCGCACATATTCGCCGGGCGTGATGCTCTTGCCCACGCAGTCGTCGGGGTTGAGGATAATGTTTTCACCGGTGATGCGAATCACGCCCTCGCCGCGCATGGCGTCACGGGCATTGATCGCCAGGTTGAGCAGCGCGTTTTCGAGTTGGTTGCGGTCGACGCTGATAAACCAGGAATCTTGCGGCAGTTTCACATCGATATGGATGGTTTCGCCCAACGCACGCTGCAACAGCTCACCTAACCCTGCGTAGATGCGCTGCGGGTTATACACGGCGGGCGACAACGGCTGGCGGCGGGCAAACGCGAGCAGTTGCGACGACAGCTTGGCGCCGCGCTCCACCGCTGCGATAGCCGCCGTCACCCGCCGCTGAACCTGGGCATTCTCGGGCTCGTGCCGAGCCAGCAGGTGCAGGTTGCCGGCGATCACTTGCAGCAGGTTGTTGAAGTCGTGGGCCACGCCGCCGGTCAGCCCGCCGATGGCTTCCAGCTTTTGCGATTGACGCAACTGTTCTTCGGCAGCGGAACGCGCTTGCACCTCGGCAGCCACACGCTGCTCCAGGTTATGCGTCAATTCCCGGCGCAGGCGTTCGGAATTCACGTGGTCGGTGGTCTCCACCACAATCGCGAGTACACCGGCCGGTGCCTGGTCATCCCCGGCGACAGGGCTGTAGTAAAGGTCCATCCACACCGCTTCCGGCTTGCCGTTGCGCAGCAGCACCAGCTCCTTGTTGTTAAACGACAAGGTGCCACCGGCCAGGCAAGTGTTCATCACCTGCCGGTTGAACTCAGCCACTTCCGGCCAGCCCTGCTCCACCGGCGTGCCCAGCAGGTACGGATGGCGACCACCGGCAAACAGCGAATAGTGGTCGTTATAAATCATATAGCCAGCCCGCCCCCACAGCATCACCATGGGCATGGGTGATGCCAGCAGCATCTGCACGGCGCTGACCAGGCTAGTCGGCCAAGCGTCGATCGGGCCAAGGTCGGTGGCCGACCAGTCGAAGGCACGAATCCGCTGGGCCATTTCGCCACCCCAGCCTTCGCAGCCATGGGTGTTGGATAAAAAATGCATCAATGGGCTCTAGGGGAAGATAAGGGGAGATAAGCGGCGCAGTTGCACTGATAAAAACTTGGAGCCTGGCGGCCATAAATCGTTTCATTGCAGATAGCTTATCTGTGAAGGCTTGGGCAACGCCCCTCAGTGGAAATCGCGACTGCGCACATTGATCCCGTCCAGCAGCGGCGTCAGGTCGGTCAGGCGCCCGGCAATCAGGTGCCGCACCTCGCCCACCGCCTCCCAGCGCCCGTCGACTTTCAGCAGCCGCGAACCGACCAACGCCTGGCGCTGACGCTCGGCCAGGTCGCGCCAGACCACCACGTTGAGGTTGCCGAATTCGTCCTCCAGGGTCACAAAAGTCACCCCGCTTGCCGTGCCAGGGCGTTGCCTGCCGGTGACCAGCCCGGCCACGCTGACGTTGCGCCCATGCTCCACCGACATCAGTTCAAGCGAGCTGCGGCAGCGGCGTTTACCCAATTCGCCGCGCAACAACGCCAACGGATGCGGCCCGAGTGTGGTACCCAGCGTGGCGTAATCGGCCTGCAGGTCTTCGCCGACCGTGGGTGTGGGCAGCTCCACCGCCGCTTCATCCGGGCTCGGCAAGCCGCTGAATAAGCCGAGTTGTTTGTGCACGCCCGCCACGTTCCAGCGCGCCTGGTGCCGGTTGCCCGCCAACGCGCGCAAGGCGCCCGCGTCCGCCAGCAACGCTTGGGCACGCGCATCCAGCCCGGCGCGTTCATCCAGGTCGGCAATGTCGCTGAACGCACGGCGCTGACGTACCGTTTCAAGGCGCCGCCCCTCTTCCTCGCGAAACCCCGAAATCATGCGCAAGCCCATGCGAATCGCCGGTTGCTGGCCGTCGATCGGCTCCAGGCTGCAATCCCAGTCACTCGCCTGCACATCCACCGGGCGAATCTGCAAGCGATGGCGCCGCGCATCCTGCAGGATCTGGTCCGGGCTATAAAAACCCATGGGCCAGCTATTGATCAGCGCACAGGCGAAGGCCGCCGGTTCATGGCATTTGAGCCAGCAACTGGCGTAGGTCAGCAAGGCAAAACTGGCCGCATGCGACTCGGGAAAGCCATAGCTGCCAAAGCCTTTGATCTGCTCGAAAATCTGCGCGGCAAAGGCCTCGCTGTAGCCGTTTTTCAGCATGCCGATGCGCAGGCGCTCTTGATGCGGCTCCAGGCCGCCGTGGCGTTTCCAGGCGGCCATGGAGCGGCGTAACTGGTCGGCCTCGCCGGGGCCATAGTCGGCGGCGACCATGGCGATTTGCATGACTTGCTCCTGAAACAACGGGATGCCCAACGTGCGCTCCAGCACTGCTTTTAATTGCGGCGACGGGTAGGTTGTCGGCTCTTCCTTATTCCGCCGCCGCAGATACGGGTGCACCATGCCGCCCTGAATCGGCCCGGGCCGCACAATCGCAACTTCAATCACCAAGTCGTAAAATGTTTGCGGTTTGAGCCTGGGCAGCATCGACATCTGCGCGCGTGACTCGATCTGGAACACGCCGAGGGTGTCGGCTTTGCTGATCATCGCGTAGGTCGCCGGGTCTTCCTTGGGGATCGTCGCCAGCGACAGGTCGCGATGGCGATGGCGGCGCAGCAAGTCGAAACAGCGGCGGATCGCGCTGAGCATACCCAGCGCAAGAATATCCACCTTGAGCAGGCCGACGGCATCAAGGTCGTCTTTGTCCCACTGAATAATGGTGCGCTCTGCCATGGCGGCGTTTTCCACCGGCACCAGCGTGTCCAGCGGGTATTCGGAAATCACAAAACCGCCGGGGTGCTGGGACAGGTGCCGAGGAAAGCCGATCAGTTGTTGGGTCAGCGTGAGCACGCGGCGCAGGACCGGGCTTTGCGGGTCGAAGCCGCCTTCACGCAGGCGCTCAAGGGGCGGCGCGTCATCACTCCAGCGCCCGCAACACTCGGCCAGCGCATTGATTTGATCCGGCGGCAAGCCCAAGGCCTTGGCCACATCGCGCACCGCGCCGGCGGCGTGGTAACTGCTGACCACTGCGGTTAACGCCGCGCGGGTACGGCCGTAGCGCTGGAACACGTATTGCAGCACTTCTTCACGGCGTTCGTGTTCGAAGTCGACGTCGATGTCCGGTGGCTCATTGCGCTCCTTGGACAAAAAGCGTTCGAACAACATGCTCGTCAGGCTCGGGTCGATTTCGGTAATGCCCAAGGCAAAACACACCGCCGAGTTGGCCGCCGAGCCTCGGCCCTGGCACAGGATCGAACGGCTGCGCGCGAAGCGCACAATGTCGTGCACCGTGAGGAAGTAGCTCTCGTAACCCAGCTCGCTGATCAACTGCAATTCCTTGTTGATCTGCGCCAGGGTCTTGGCGTCGACACCCTGCGGCCAACGCTGGGCGATGCCTGCTTCGGTCACGGCGCGCAACCACGATTGGGCGTCATGGCCTTCGGGCACCAACTCGCGCGGGTAGTGGTAGCGCAATTGGCTCAAATCAAAGGTGCAGCGCTGCGCAATGGCCAGGGTTTCGTCGCGCAACGTTTGCGGGTACAGCGCGGCCACGGCGTCGAGGCTGCGTAAATGCCGCTCGCCATTGGGGTGCAGGCGCGTGCCCGCTTCGGCCACCGGCACGTGATGGCGGATGGCAGTCATGGTGTCTTGCAGGGCACGCCGGCCACGCGCATGCATGTGCACATCGCCGCACGCCACCGCGGGTATTTTCAGGCTCGCGGCCAGGGCCAAACGTTGCTCCAAATAGCGCGCATCGTCCTGGCCGCAATGCAGGTGCACCGCCAGCCACAGGCGTTCGGCAAAGGTGCGCCGCAGCCATTGAATCGAGGCCTGGGTATCGCCGTCTTCGGCTACCCACAGCGCCAGCAGGCCGGGCAATGGCTGCTCGAAATCTTCTTGCAGCAGGCGATAGCGGCCTTTTTCGGCGCGGCGTCGGGCCAGCGTGATCAAGCGGCACAGGTGCTGGTAGCCGCTGAGGTTTTCCACCAGCAACACCAGTTTCGGGCCGTTCTCGATGCGCACCTCGCTGCCGATAATCAGCGGCAAACCCACCGCCTTCGCCGCCTGCCAGGCGCGCACGATGCCCGCCAAGGTGCACTCATCGGTGATCGCCAGGGCGCTGTAACCCTGGCGTTTGGCGCGTTCGAACAACTCCAGCGCACTCGACGCGCCGCGCTGGAAGCTGAAATTGGACAGGCAATGCAGTTCGGCGTAACTCATGCAAACCAGCCTTGCAGCCACAGCCCATCGCTTTGCCCCACGGTGCGGTAGGCCCAGCCTTGCTGACCGGCGCGGGTTTGGATCAGGTAGTAATCGCGGCGTACATCGGCGCCATCCCACCAGCCGGACTCGATGCGTTCCGGGCCCATTACTATCTGTACGCCCTGCTCGGCCAGCAAGGTCGGCGCGGGCAGCAACCAGCCGGGGCGTTGCACCTTGTTCAAGGTTGGGCACGCGCGATTATCGGCGGCCGCTTGCCAGGCGCACTCCGGGCGATGGTCGGCATGAAAACGCAGGCCTTGCACCGCCTCATCCCCCAGCCGCGCGCGCAGGCGTTCGCGCAATTGCTCCCACGGCAAGGTTTGTTGCGGGCGGTCGTCGAACAGGTCCTGGCGTTGCGGCACGAATACCGGCAGGTCTTGGGCGACCAAGCGAAAGCCGCGTACCGGCGCGCTGACGTGCACGTGCTCGAGGCGCCCTCGGGCCAATTCAAACAGCATCGCCGGTTCGCGCTCGGCGCTGAGCAGGCCAACCTTGATCACGCTGTCGGGCGCCCCGGCGTGTTCCAGGTGCAGGTCGAAACGTTGCACGCCACTGTCGCGGCCGCAGAGGAAAGCCGACAGGTCGCCTGTCAAGCGGCGCAAGGGAAACAGCAGCGCCTGGTGCGATTGCACGTCGAAATTCAACTCGATGCGTACATCAAACTGGTCCGGCGGCTGATAGAACGCCAGGGCCAGCGGCCGCTGCCCGCTCAACGCATCCAGGTGCTTGAGCACGCCGGCATCAAACCGCCGCGCCAAGGTATGCCGGGGCAGCGCTTGCACCTGGGCCAACGTGCGCAGGCCCATGCGCAACAACGCCGTGGCCGCCTGCGGGTCGAGGCCGGCGCGATCAATGGGCAGCGGCGCCAGGGCCTGCATCAATACCTGATCATCCGCCACGGCCAGGCCATCGTAGATATTGGCCAACGCGCGCGCCGCTGCCGGGTTAGGCGCAGCGACGATGCGGTGACGAAACCCCAGCTCGGTCAGCTCGTTACGCAAACGCGCCTCAAACTGCGGCCACGGCCCGAACAGGCCCAGGCTCGATTCGATTTCAAACAGCAAGGCGCGCGGGTAATACACGCTGACCTGAGAGCTGAAACGGTAGGCCCAGGCCGCCAGAAACTGCTGCCAGCGTTCAATCTCTGCGGGGTCATATTCAGCGCTGGCAAAGGTCTTGACCAGCGCATGCGCCGCCGTCAGCGATTGACCGGGGCGCAGGCCCAAGGCGCGGGCGGCGTGATTGACGGTTTGCAGCACGCGGCGTTGCGGCGTGCCGGCCAGCAACACCAAAGGTTGGTCTGGCTCGGGGTGCACACGCTGCACCCCGTCCAGCGCCAATTGCGGGAACACAATACACACCCAGCGCATGGCAACCTCAGTGCCCGGCCAGCGCAATCGGCGCCGGATGCGCCAAGCCGCCCCGGCACTTGAGCACGCGCACTTGGGCGGGTTTTGCCTCGACCGCCAAGCGCAAGGCAGCAGGTGATGAATTAACGGCCTCACTCAAGGAGCGCCACGCAAACGCCAGGGTCTGCCCGGTTTCTGCCGCCACTTGCAAGCGGCGCAAGGCACGGTCATCGGCCTTGTGCGGCCAGCACAATACGGCGCCGCAACTGCCCGAACGCAGGCACTGTTCCACCGCCCACAAGGCATCGCGCGCCTCGGCCTGGATCACCGAAAGCTGGCGCAAATCCACCCCGGCGTTCTGCCAGGCGTGGGGGTATGGGGTGTAAGGCGGCGCCACCAGCACAATGCGCTCACCCAGCGCCGATAACCGCGCCAGGGTTGGCAGTACCAATTGCAGTTCGCCGACGCCCTCCTTGGCCATCAGTATTTCGCTCAGCGCCGCTTCCGGCCAGCCGCCGCTGGGCAGCACCGCGTCCAGCGCCGCCAGCCCGGTAGGATGCACGCTGGCCGGTGCCGTGGCGGGCCGGCCCTTCCAGACGCGGCCGCCATTGAACAGCGCGTCCAGCGCAACGACGGCGCCCATCAGCCTTGCCTCACCAGGCCGCAGAAGACGCCTTCGATCGCCAGGTCCTGGTCTGGCCCTACCTCGATGGGTTGATACGCGGGGTTGCGCGGCAACAGGCGCACATGCTCGCCGTTGCGTTCAAAGCGCTTGATGGTGACTTCGCCGTCCAGGCGCGCCACCACGATTTGCCCGTTCAAGGCTTCGGCGCTGCGCCGTACGCCGACCAGGTCGCCGTCGAGGATGCCGTCTTCGATCATCGAATCGCCTTGCACCCGCAGCAAGTAGTCCGGGGCTTTCGCGAAGGTGCCGGGGTCGAGTTGCAAGCGGCTGTGCACTTCGGCGTCGGCGCCGATTGGCTTGCCTGCGGCGACGCGGCCGAGCACCGGCACATCCAGCCATTCGGGGCGTGCGGGCTGGTTGAGCAGGCGGATACCGCGAGCCTGGTTGGGGTTGACTTCGATAAAGCCGGCTTCGGTCAGCGCCAGCACGTGTTTGCGCGCGACGCTGCGAGAGGCGAAGCCAAAGGCTTCGGCGATTTCGGCGAGGCTCGGGGGCTGGCCTTGTTGCGCGATACGGTCGCGGATGAAGGTCAGGATGGCGGTGCGGCGGGGGGTCAGAGTTGTCATGGAGTACATTTGTACTCTTGTGGGAAATTTCTGACAATAGCCGTCAGTCGGGGTGGGCTTTTGGGGTTATTGAGTGCATGTCCGTTATTGAGTTTATGGCTTATATCGGTTCCGCTCTTACAGCGGGTCACTTTTGAAAGGACCCAAAACGCTCTTGCCCCACCACTCGGTGCCTCGCTGTGCCTCGGCATGCCCTCGTGGTTTAACGGGGCGTTTCTCAAATCAAGATCACAAGCCGAACTCAGTCAACTGTGGGAGCGGGCTTGCTCGCGATTGCGGTGTGTCAGTTGAAAAATATTTATCTGACACACCGCAATCGCG
>NZ_JBLZPT010000003.1:328658-355562 GCF_049199985.1 Pseudomonas kitaguniensis | reverse complement strand
GGTGCGTCTGTTGTGTTTACGCGAATGGCCTCAACCCGGTGTAACTGATGGACCGAGGCGCCTGCATCGCGAGCAAGCCCGCTCCCACAGTTGGCCGAGTTCGCCTGCAGGATCAGGGCGACTGTGCAGCGCGCGGATCAATAACCTGCGCAGTTCACTCTGGGCACCGGGCTTGTGTGGGAGCGGGCTTGTGTGGGAGCGGGCTTGCTCGCGATGGCCTCAACCCGGTATACCTGATGGTCCGAGGCGCCTGCATCGCGCCTACTCAGGCAGGTGCGCCACGCCATCGGCATCGGTCATCGCCCGTTCAAGCAAATCCGCCGGCAGGCTTTTACTTGCACGCGCACCCAGCAACCTTAATTGCTCGGTACGGCTGACCAGATTCCCGCGTCCGTCCGTGAGCTTATTGCGCGCCGCGCTGTAAGCCTTGTCCAGCTGTTGCAGCCGGTTACCTACTTCATCCAGGTCCTGGATGAACAGCACAAACTTGTCGTACAGCCAACCGGCGCGCTCGGCGATTTCGCGTGCGTTCTGGCTCTGGCGCTCCTGCTTCCACAGGCTGTCGATAACCCGCAGGGTGGCCAACAACGTGGTGGGGCTGACGATGACGATGTGGCGGTCGAACGCTTCCTGAAACAGGTTCGGCTCGGCCTGCAACGCGGCGGAGAACGCCGCCTCGATCGGCACAAACAATAGAACGAAATCCAGACTGTGCAGGCCTTCCAACCGCTTGTAATCCTTGCCGGCCAAGCCCTTGACGTGATTGCGCAACGACAGCACATGCTGCTTCAGCGCCGCCTGGCCGATCACGTCGTCATCCGCCGACACGTATTGCTGGTAAGCCGTGAGGCTGACCTTGGAGTCGACCACCACCTGTTTGTCGCCCGGCAACATGATCAACACGTCGGGCTGGAAGCGTTCGCCGTCCGGGCCTTTTAAGCTGACTTGGGTTTGGTATTCGCGGCCCTTCTCCAGCCCGGCATGCTCAAGCACCCGCTCAAGGATCAGCTCACCCCAGTTACCCTGGGTTTTCTGGCCCTTGAGGGCACGGGTGAGGTTAGTGGCTTCGTCCGACAGGCGCAGGTTCAATTGCTGCAGGCGCTCAAGCTCTTTGGCCAGCGAAAAGCGTTCGCGTGCTTCGTTCTGATAGCTTTCTTCAACGCGTTTTTCAAACGACTGGATGCGCTCCTTGAGCGGGTCGAGCAACTGGCCGAGGCGTTCCTGGCTGGTTTCGGCAAAACGCTGCTCGCGCTCATCGAAGATCTTCCCGGCCAGCTCGGCGAACTGCGCACGCAGCTCGTCCCGCGAGCCTTGCAGGTCAGCGAGGCGTTGTTGATGGCTGTCCTGTTGCTCACGCAGCTCGGCACGCAACGCCGCCGACAGCGCGTCAAGGCGGCGCAGCTCGGTTTCCTTGGCGCTGCGGTCGAGGTTCCAGGCGTGGGCGGCATCGCGGGCGTTATCGCGGTCGATCTGCAGCAGTTCGACCTCACGACGCACAGCCGCCAAGTCAGCTTGTTTGGCGGCGTTGGCGTGGCTCAAGTCGCTGATTTCGTCGCGACTGGCGTCCAGTTGCGCGGCAAGCCCTTCCTGAGCCAATTGGGCTGTGGCCAAGCGCTCTTCAAGCAGTTCCCAGCCGGTCGAGCGCGCCGTCAGCCGCCGTTGAAGCTGCCAGCACACCGCCAATAAAGGCACTGCAGCCGCCGCCAGCCCCAAGGCAATGCTGGTCCAGTCAAAAACCATAGCCATGTCTGCCATCATCGAAAAACAGCAAGGTTAACCAAGCACGGGGCCTGAGGACAGCTCAGTCTTCGACCTGGCCCAGTTCGCGCTGGGCACGCCGGTCGCCGGCACGCGCGGCCAGGCGCAACAGGTCGTGGCCGATGCGGCGGTCGCGGGCATTGCCGCACTCGCGGCACATCAATTGGCCCAAGCGGCTTTGAGCGGCAACCACACCTTCACGGGCCGGCTGCTTGAGCAAGCGCCCGGCGAAGTGCTTGACGTTGGTGTTGTGCCCCAGGCGCGGGCTGTCGAGCAGCCACAAGGCAACTTTCAGGGAGAAACGCTTGGGTGCGGTAACAGTCTGAGGGGCGTCGGTAACAGAAGGTGGTACTGAGCGAAACTTCATAAAACACTGTTGGGCAAAACGGGAGGCGCGCCACTCTACTCTTTTTTTCGTATAGGTAAAGCTGAAAAAAAACCTGCACGCCCGAGCTAGAGCAAGCGCTTGGGACAATCCACAGAAGCTGTGGATAACTCAGTGGACAACCCTGCTTTAATTCGCGCAAAGGCCCATGGAATGGGGGCCACAGTCAAACTGACGATTTTTTCACCAATAAAAAAAAGCGATATTTTTCATTGACTTAAATTTCCATTACAGGCAAATGGCGGCGCTTGATGCCGCTTGACCGAATGGTTAACTACTTCGCAATTAATGTGCACAAGCACCCACCCACCGGTTATATCGCCAGCATTTTTTGCATCAATACGTTAAAAAAATGTTACCGGTGTGCCCGATCAAGGGACTTTTCAAATCCGCCACGGCTCGCCACACTGCCGCATCAAAAAACTGATCGCTGTGTAGGGCCGATGAAAGGAATTCTGTTGTTCGCCGCGTTGCTGCTGGCCATTTGCGCAACTTCACTCGGCATCAGTGCGGCACTGCCTTCCCCGGACGGCGCGCTGTTTGCCATCGCCATCCTGCTGTCGGCAACGTTCACGGCCGTGAGCCTGTGCATTGAATTGAGTGAGGGCAGGATCAACGACATGCGCGACGTGATGAAAGTGATCGAGACCGGCCGCTCCCTTCGCCTCACCCTCGCCGCCTACGCGCTGGGCTGTTCGCTGGCTGCCGCCGCCACCGTTTTGGTCTATCGCGGACTGCTGGGCGGCTAATCAAAGTTTTTTGAATAACGCACTTCCCTTCCCTGTTTCAATCCGTTACTATCCGCGGCGTTAGTACCAAGCTGAAAGTCAATTCTGGTCGAACAAATCCCCTGAACAACACGGGATCGACCACCTCGATGGTTTCCAGGTATTTCTTGCGACGACACTGCCTTTGATCACGCAAAGGGTGTCGCGAAGTTTCAATACTCTGACAGAACCAGCCTGCAAATTGATCAGGATCTTCACCCCGGGCCCAGAACCTTTGCCCCTGTTGTGTTGCCTGCCCTCCTAAGTACCTACCTGCCAGCCCAAGCGCGCCTAACTTATTAGCGCTTCAACTGGCTGCTTTGTTCCAGTCGGGTTCTTCGTTTGATCAATAGTGATCAACGTCACTGGAACGTTTTAACGTTGCGCGGTTCTTAACCGTGTCATTTGTAGGAACACCCAGACTATGTCGACTATCCACACTCAGGATGCCATCCGCACCCTCACCAACGCTTTTGCTCCAATGAACTGCCTGATCATGGCCGCTCGCAAAGGCTGCTTCAGCTTCACCCTGGTCAACGAACACGGCATCGCTCGTCACAGCGAACGCCTGTACCCCGATCAATACTCCAGCGCAGAGCCGCTGCAGGCCGTGATCGAGCGTACCCGTCAGGCACTGGTTGCCTGATCGACCCGAGTCGCTGAAACACAAAAAACCCTGTTTAAAACACAGGGTTTTTTATTGCCTGAAATTCGCGGTTGGCGATTCAACGGCTAAGTTCAAATAGATATAAACGCTATAACTAAATGAATAAGATGTTTTAAAAACAGCCTTTTACATCACGAATATGACACTACACTTCAACTCAAGCGGCTTGACCCGCTTGCGACGAGCCTGAGTCCGATTCACCGCTGCCAAGCCCTACTCTCAGGCATCGTCGCCCACTTTCAAGGATGAGGCCAGTATGGGCATTGCCGCCAACCGTAGCTCAATACCGCGCTCCCGCTGCCTGGCAACACCTTGCCAGTGGCACGTATCTGCAAAGAAATATTTCACCTTGAAGACCGGATGCGGGATTTCGCCCGCACCTGGCGAACCTGTGTTTTGCCCATGAAACCGGTCACGTGCTGATCATTCACCTTACAAAAAACCGCGAAGAACGGCGATTTTGGTCGGATTGTCCTACAAAACCGCTCTATCTCCTGCATTACAGCCTATAGCGCTAACTTAAATTTGTTGATACTTTCCGCAGCGGTGATCACCACGGAGTTCTAATAATGAAAAAAGTAATGCTCAAGACCACACTTAGCCTCGCCGTAACCATGGCATCCTCCCAACTGTTCGCAAGCGGCTTTGCCCTTAACGAACAAGACGTCGCCGGCATGGGTACGGGTTTCGCAGGCCGCTCCTCTTCTGCCGAAAACGCCAGCACTGTCTACGGTAACCCTGCCGGTATGGCTCGCCTCGAAGGCCAGCAAGTGACAGGTGGTGTCGCAGCCATTGATGCTTCGACCAACATCAAGGATGTCAGCGGCCGCTCCAGCGGTACGAACAAAGGCGATATGGTGCCTTTCACTGCCGTCCCTTTCGGTTTTTACACCAATAAACTCAACGATCAATGGGCTGTCGGTTTCGGCGTCTATGCGCCGTTCGGCTTGGTGACTGACTACGAAAGTGGCTTCCAGGGCAAAGCCTTTGGCAGCAAGAGCGAAGTGACAGTGATCACTTTCCAGCCAACCGTCAGCTACGCGTTCAACGACCGCGTTTCCGTGGGTTTTGGTCCGACCATCAACCGCATCGCCGGTACGCTTGAGTCTGATATAAACCTGCCAGTCGCTGGCACAGGCTCCAACAACATCAAGATCAAGGGTGATGACACCGCCGTCGGCTTCAACGCCGGCCTGCTGGTTCAAGCCACTGACACCACCCGCGTGGGCCTGACTTACCACTCCAAGGTGAAGTACAAGCTTGAAGGCCACACCGAAGTGACCAAGGGAACCAACGTTCCTGCGACGCTGCTGAACAATGGTCGCTATGACGCCTCCTTGAAAATCGACACGCCTGAGTCCTGGGACCTGTCGGTGACTCAAGACCTGAGCGACGCCTGGAAGCTTTACGCCGGTGCTACCTGGACGCGCTGGAGCCGCCTGAAAGACATCACCGTCAACAACGAAGGTGTATCGGCCGCAGCCGGTAGCGGTGTGTTGGCACCGCAAATTGTCGGCACCATCAAAGAAGACCAGAACTGGCACGACACCTGGGCTTACGCGCTGGGCACGTCGTACCGCGTCACCAAGCAAGTGGTGCTGCGTACCGGCCTGACCTTCGACCAGTCGCCGACCAACAACACTGACCGCTCGCCGCGCATCCCCACCGGTGACCGCACCATCTTCAGTCTCGGCCTGGGCTACGACGTTATGCCGAACATGACCGTCGATGTGGCTTACTCCTACCTCAAGGAAGAGCCGGTCAAGGTGGCTCGCGCCAACGCACTGGGTCAGTCCTACAACGCCAAGTATGAAAACAGCGCCAACGGCTTCGGCCTGGGCGTGACGTACAAGTTCTGATTCAAGGCGTAAAAAAAGCCCCGCTCTCCTGCAAAGGAGGCGGGGCTTTTTAATGGGCGTTGATCAGGGCTTCGACGCCAGCGCCTGTTCTACCGCCTCGATCAAATCCGGGCTGTCCGGCTTGGTCAGGCTGGAAAAGTTAGCAATCACCTTGCCTTGGCGGTCGACCACGTACTTGTAGAAATTCCACTTCGGCGCCTCGGTCTGCTGCGCCAGTACCTTGAACAAATGCACGGCATCCGGCCCTTTGACCTTTTGCGGCTCGGTCATGGTGAACGTCACGCCGTAGTTGACGTAGCAAACCTTGGCAGTCTCTTCACCGGTTTTGGCTTCCTGCTTGAAGTCATCCGACGGCACGCCAATCACTTCGAGCCCTTGGCCCTTGTAGCGCTGATACAAACTTTCAAGGCCTTTGAACTGCGGCGCGAACCCACAGAAGCTGGCGGTATTGACGATCACCAGCGGTTTACCGGCAAAACGCTGGCACAGATCGATGGATTCCTTGGCCCGCAGTTTGGGCAATTGGCCCTCCAGCAATGGCGGGCAATCGGCGGCCATGGCCACGCTGCCAACAGCTATCAGGACGGGTACAGCGAGCCAGCGCATCAGCATGTTGAAAGTCCTTGAGTCAGTTCAGACAAAGAACTTAACAGATCGACATACCCAGTTGCATCAACGCCAGGCCACCTTGCTGCCAGCCCCACCAGGCCAGCAACAATAAAACCAGCGAAGCAATCATAGCCAGCGCTCTTAACGGTACATTCATGCCGCCTCCATTTGCGCCAGGCGCGCCACCGGCCGCTCGCGCACCGGCCAGTTGAGCGCCGCTGCGAGCAGGCTCAAGAGAATCGCCACCGGCCAAATCAAATCGTAGTTGCCGGTTCGATCATAAACCACCCCGCCCAACCAGCCGCCGAGGAACGAACCGAGCTGGTGGAACAGGAACACAATCCCGCCGAGCATCGAGAGGTTTCGCACGCCAAACAAGGTGGCGACGGTGCCATTGGTCAGCGGCACGGTGGACAACCACAAAAACCCCATGGCCATGCCGAACAGGTAGGCGGTGATTTCGGTCACCGGCGCCCACAGAAACAGCCCGATCACCACTGCGCGCAATAAATACAAAGCGGTCAGCAGGCGCGGTTTGGACATGCGCCCACCCAGCCAACCGGCGGTGTAGGTGCCAAACACGTTAAACAGGCCGATCAAAGCGAGCACCGTGGTGCCCACGGTTGCCGGCAAATGCTGGTCGACCAGATACGCCGGTAAGTGAACGCCGATAAACACCACCTGAAAACCGCAGACGAAAAAGCCGAAGGCCAGCAGCCAGAACCCGGAATGGCTGCAGGCTTCCTTTAACGCTTCGCGCAATGTCTGCTGACCGACCATCACCGGCAGCGGTTTGTCCTTGAGCATCGCCACCAGCGGCAAGATCAACGCCACCATCAGGCCCAACGCGAGCAACGCGGCCGACCAGCCCAGCCAGCCGATCAGGCCCAACGTGCCCGGCACCATGGCGAACTGGCCGAACGACCCGGCGGCGCTGGCGATGCCCATCGCCATGCTGCGTTTTTCCGGCGCCACGGCGCGGCCGACCACGCCCAGAATCACCGAGAACGACGTGCCGGACAGGCCAATGCCGATCAACAACCCCGCGCTTAACGACAACGACCACGCCGAATCGGACATTCCCATCAGCACCAGGCCTACGGCGTACAACACACCGCCGACAAACACCGCTTTGGTGGCGCCAAAACGGTCGGCCAAGGCCCCGGTAAACGGCTGTGCCAAGCCCCATATCAAGTTCTGCAGGGCAATAGCGAAGGCAAACGTCTCACGCCCCCAGCCGAACTCGCTGCTCATCGGCGCCAGGAACAGCCCGAAGCCATGGCGCACGCCTAACGACAACGCCAGGATCAGCGCACTCCCCACAAGAACCCAGCCGCTGGTGCGCCACATCGAGGTCATTTCTTATTCTCCGCTCGCGGGTATATACCCGCTTGTAGTCGAACAAACCCGCGTTCAGGCGAGTTCGTCCAGCAAGGCCAACAGGGTCAGGCGCTTCTCGGCGCCTAACTGATCAATCAATTTCTGCTGCGCCGCTTCCCACGCGGGCAATGCGGCGGCGAGGCGTTCTTCGCCTGCTTCGGTCAACAACACCAAGCGGTTGCGCAAGTCATCGCCCTCCACCAACTGCACCAGGCCTTCGCCTTCCAACACGCGCAGGTTACGCCCCAACGTGCTGCGATCCAGGCCCATGGCTTCGGCCAGGCTGGAAATACTCGGTTGGTCGAGGCGCTGCAAGTTACACAGCAAAGAATACTGGGCGACGTTGATTCCGAAGCCGTCGAGGGCGCCGTCGTAGTGCCTGCTGACACCACGGGCGGCGCGTCGCAGGTTGGTGCATAAACATTGGGAGGCAAGCATAGAGCGTGTATATACCCGGAGTTGTTGAAATGCAAGAAAGTGTTACAGAGCAAGCCCGACCAGCACAGCCACTTCAAGCAGCTCAAGCAAGGCCCCGGCCGTGTCGCCCGTGGTGCCGCCCAGCCGTTTGACCATCAGGTGACGCAGGCCGATAAAACACACTGCAGCGAGCAATACGGCAATGCCGCCACTGAAACCGCCGATCAGGATGCACGCCAGGCCGCTGAGGATCAGCACCTGTTGGCCGACGATTCTGGGTAAATGATCCGACAGTGCCTGGCCCAATCCTCCTGCACGCACGTAGCGCGTGGTCAGAAACAGCGCGAGCATCGAAGCGCGCCCGATCAGCGGCGCAAGGATTAACGCGGCGCCGTTATGCTGCTCAATCAACGTCACCAACGCGGTGAACTTGAGCAGCAATACCAACCCCAGTGTGACCACGGCAATCGGCCCGCTGCGTGGGTCTTTCATGATGCTCAGCGTGCGCTCGCGATCACCAAAACCACCGAGCCAGGCGTCGGCGCTGTCCGCCAGGCCGTCCAGGTGCAGCCCGCCACTGAGCAGCACCCAGGCCGTCAGCAGCAATGCGGCGTGCAGCAACAGCGGCGCGCCCATCAGCGCGATGTTCAGGCCCCACAACAACAGCCCAAACAGCACGCCCACCAACGGATAAAACAACAGCGAGCGCCCTAGCGCCTGCGGCTGCGGCATGCCCGGCAAGCGAATCGGCAAGCTGCTGAGAAATTGCAGGGCAATCCAGAACGGCAGCATGCTCAGCCCCCTTCCTTGAGTACGCCACCTGCTGCCACGTGCAGACTGAACAGCGCCCCGTGGCTGACCTCGACATTGAGCAGTTGCTCGCGAGGCAAGCCGCGCGCTTGCGCCAACAGCAGGCGCATCACGCCGCCGTGGCTGATCAGCAACACACGCTCGCCGGCATACGCCTGATGCAAGCGTGAGACAGCGCCCAGAACCCGCGCGGCAAAGTCGCTGACAGGCTCGCCCTCAGGCGGCGTGAAGCTGTAGGGATCGGCCCAGAACAGGCCCAGCCCTTCGGCATCGGTTTGCATCAGCGCTGCCGCGCTTTGCCCTTCCCAGGCGCCGAAGTGCAGTTCCTGCAAGGCTTTTTCGACGCTCACCGGCACGCTCAGCCGTGCGCCCAATTCCTCGGCGAAACGCGCACAACGCTGCAAGGGCGAACTGACGATTCGGTCCCACGGCCCCTGCGCCACAACGGCGTCGCGCATTTGCTGCCAACCCTTGGCGGTCAGTGCATCGTCGAGGCTGCCGCGCAGGCCGCCACCCAGCTCGGTTTCGCCATGGCGCAGCAGGTCCAGGTGCAAGCTCATGCCGGACGGTCTGCCACAGCCGCTTCGGCGAAGGTCGCCATCTGCCCGTGCATGGCACACGCCAACCGCAACAATGGCACCGCCAGCGCCGCCCCGCTGCCCTCGCCCAAGCGCAGGCCGAGTTCGAGCAACGGTTGCGCGTCAAGGCTTTGCAGCACATGCCGATGGCCTGGTTCGGCGCCACGATGGCCGAACACCAGCCACGCACGGCACGCAGGGTTCAAGCGCGTAGCCACCAGCGCGGCGACGCTGCAAATAAACCCGTCTACCAGCACCACAATGCCGGCCTGGGCGCAGGCCAGATACGCACCGGCCAGCGCCGCGATTTCGAAACCGCCAAGGTTGAACAGCGTCTGCAGCGCGTCGCCACGTTGCCCGGCATGCACTGCCAGCGCGCGCTCGATCACAGCCACTTTGTGGCTGACACCCTGTGCATTCAAACCGGTGCCCGGGCCTGTGAGGTCGCGCACTTGGCAGTGCAACAGGGCACACGCCAACGCACTCGCGGCGGTGGTATTGCCGATGCCCATTTCGCCGCCGATAAACAGTTGAGCGCCACCTTGCAATGCCCGCTGCACACTGTCGCGGCCGGCTTGCAACGCGAGCCGCCCTTGCGCCTCGGTCATCGCCGGGCCGTTGACGAAGTTGGCCGTACCCGCGCCGATATTCAGGTGACGTACACCCGGCAGACTCAGCGACGGCGTGACCGTGCCGAGGTCGACCACTTCCAGTTGTGCATCCAACTGCCGCGCCAACACGCTGATGGCCGCGCCACCGCTGACAAAGTTATGCAGCATCTGCCCGGTCACTTCCTGTGGGAATGCCGACACACCCTCCGCAACCACGCCATGGTCACCGGCAAAAATCGCGATCCACACCTGATCCACCGACGGTTTGACCTGGCCTTGCAGACCCGCCAATTGCACCGCCAGCGCTTCCAGTTGGCCGAGGGAACCGGCGGGCTTGGTCAGTTGTTGCTGACGCGCCAGCGCCTGTGCGTGCGCAGCGGCGTCGATCGCCTTGCACGGGTTGAGCCACCAGGTGTCAGTCATAACGCAGTACCTTTCAAAGTCAGGGGCAGGCCGGCAACGGTCAGGACAACACGCTGACAACGCTCGGCCAAAGCTTGATGCAGCCAACCGGCTTCATCCACATAGCGGCGAGTCAATTCGCCCAGCGGCACGACACCCAAACCGGTCTCGTTGCTGACAAAAATGATTTCACCCGGCAGCGAGGCCAGGGTTTGCAGCAGTTGATCGCGCTCCAACGCCAGGCGCGCCGGGTCGTCGAGCATCAGCAAATTGGTCAGCCACAAGGTCAGGCAATCGACTAACAGGCAGTGATCCGCAGCGGCGTTTTCACGCAGTACGCGGGCCAGTTCAACGGGTTCTTCGATCAACCCCCAAGCCTGCGGGCGACGCTGGCGATGCAGCGCGACGCGCTGATTCATTTCGCCGTCCAGCGGCTGGCTGGTGGCGATGTAAATGACCGGCAAGGCGCTGTCGCTCGCCAGTTTTTCCGCAAGGCGGCTCTTGCCGGAGCGGGCACCGCCCAAAATCAGCTGAAGCATGCAATGACACCTGTGTACGGTTGACGCCGTTTAGTGTGGGAGCGGGCTTGCTCGCGATGGGCGTTAACGATTACGCGATTAACCTGAAGGGCTACGGTGCCCGGGGGTTTTTCGCGAGCAAGCCCGCTCCCACAGTTGGAGTGCGTGTTCACTGTCAGATCCCGCAGAGTTTGCGCAGTAGGTCGGTGTCCAGGTGGTTTTCCACCAAGTCCGCCAGGCGTTCGATGTCGCGCTCGCGCAGGGCGTGGTAATCCACTTCTTGCACGTCCTGCAAGCCGGCCCAGCGCAACAACGCGCTGCAGGCCGCCGGGGTCTCGAACACGCCATGCAGATACGTCCCGAGAACCTGCCCGTCGGCACTTTGCGCGCCGTCACTGCGGCCGTCATCCAGCAGCACTGCGGCCTGCGCGAGCGCGCTGCCTGTGGTCACCCCGGCGTGAATTTCGTAACCACTCACCTCGGCGTTTTCCAGCAGCAAGCGCCCACGCACATTGCGCAACTGCTTCTCTGCTTCCAGCGTGGTACTGAACGCCAGCAGCCCAAGGCCGTTACTGGAGCCCGCCGGGCCTTCAAGGCCGAGCGGGTCATGCACCTGTTCACCGAGCATCTGTAAGCCGCCGCAAATCCCCAGCAGCTTGCCGCCATAGCGCAAATGTCGCGCCACAGCGGTGTCCCAACCATTGGCCCGCAGGTAGGCCAAATCACTGCGCACACTTTTTGAGCCGGGCAAAATAATCAGGTCAGCCGGCGGAGTCGGCTGGCCCGGCCCGACAAACTGCAAATCCACTTGAGGGTGCAGCCGCAGTGGGTCGAAATCGGTGTGGTTGCTGATGCGCGGCAATATCGGCACCACCACCTTGAGCACCTGCGCGGCCTTGTCGGTCTGGCGCCGGTCAATGCCGTCCTCGGCTTCCAGGTGCAGGTCCATCACGTAGGGCAACACGCCCACCACCGGCTTGCCGGTGCGCGCTTCCAACCAATCCAGGCCTGGCTGCAGCAGCGCGATGTCACCGCGAAAACGGTTGATGATGAAACCCTTGACCCGCGCCTGCTCAGTCGGCGACAGCAACTCCAGGGTGCCGACCAAATGCGCAAACACGCCGCCGCGATTAATGTCGGCGATCAGCAGCACCGGGCAATCCACAGCCTCGGCGAAGCCCATGTTGGCGATGTCATTGGCGCGCAGGTTGATCTCCGCAGGCGAGCCTGCGCCTTCCACCATCACCACCGGGTAAGCAGCGCTCAAGCGCGCGTGCGAGGCCAGCACCGCTTGCATCGCGATGGCTTTGTAGTCGTGATAGGCCACGGCGTTCATGCTGGTCACGGCGCGGCCATGGATGATCACTTGCGAGCCGGTGTCGCTGTTGGGTTTAAGCAGCACCGGGTTCATGTCGGTGTGCGGCGCCAAATTAGCAGCCTGAGCCTGCACCGCCTGGGCGCGGCCGATCTCGCCGCCTTCGGCGGTCACGGCGCTGTTGAGCGCCATGTTCTGCGGCTTGAATGGCGCCACCGCCACGCCTTGGCGTACCAGCCAACGGCACAGCGCGGTCACCAGCGTACTTTTGCCAGCATCGGAGGTGGTGCCTTGCACCATCAACGTACTCATACCGCCGCCTTGTAGGCAGCCAACGCCTCGTCCAGCCGCCGCCAATCGGCCTCGGTGTCGGGCAGGCCGAAACGCAGGCTGCTGTCGTGCACAAACAGGCGCAGCAATATGCCGCGCTGGGCCATGAATTCGTGCAGGCGTTCGGCGTGCGGCGTGATTAACCACTGGAACAACGCGCAGCCGCCCTGAGGTTGAAAGCGGTGGCGCTCCAGCAGTTCAAACAAGCGCTGGCCCGCTTCGAGACAGCGATCACGCTGGCGCGCGTGCCCTGCCGTGTCGCGCAGGCAGATTTGCCCGAGCGCCCGCGTCGGCCCACTGACCGCCCAAGGCCCGAGCTGTTCGGCCAACAGTTTAAGCAGCTTGCGTTCGGCCAGCACAAAGCCCAGGCGCACGCCGGCCAGGCCGAAGAATTTGCCGAACGAGCGCAGCACAATCAGCCCGACTTGATGGGCCTGGCCCGCCAGGCTCAGGTGCGGAGTGATGTCCATAAAGGCTTCGTCGACCACCAGCCAACCGCCGCGCTGCGCCAAGCGTGAATGCCAGTCCAGCAGGCGTTGCGGGGCCAGGCTGAGGCCGGTCGGGTTGTTCGGGTTGACCACCACCAGCACATCAAGGCTGTCGAGAAAATACTCGACTTCCTGCTCCTGCACTTCGCGCACCACGTAGCCTGCGCGGCGCCACGCTTCGGCGTGCTCGGCGTAACACGGCGACAGCACGCCAACCTTGCCGGTGCGGCGCAGACGCGGCAGCAACTGGATGGCCGCCTGCGAGCCCGCCACCGGCAACACATGCGCGGCACCGTAATACTCGCTGGCGGCCTGCTCCAGGCCGTCATCGGTTTCGGGCAAGCGCGCCCAGGCCCGCAGCGCAATCTCGGGGATCGGCCACGGCCACGGCGCCAGGCCGCTGGACAGGTCAAGCCAATCAGCCTCGGCAATCCCGTATTGCATCACTGCCTTGCGCAACCGACCACCGTGTTCAAGCATAAAAATGCGCCCCCGCGCAGAGGATCAGCAGCCACAACCATACGCCGCGCTGCACCAGTTGCCAGCCGCGGTCGATGGAGTCCGCACTTGCCGGCGAGCCTTCGCCGAGTGGCGGGCGCTGGTGAAGTTCACCGTGATAAATCGCCGCGCCACCCAACTCGACGCCCAATGCGCCAGCGCCTGCCGCCATCACCGGTCCGGCATTGGGGCTGTCCCACGTCGGGCCTTGGGTGCGCCAGCATTTAAGCGCCAGGCCGGTTTTGCCGAGTACGGCGTAGGTCAACGCGACCAGGCGTGCAGGAATATAATTGAGTACATCGTCAATCTTTGCCGCCGCCCAGCCGAAGCGCTCAAAGCGTTCATTGCGATAGCCCCACATGGCGTCGAGGGTGTTGCTCAGGCGGTAAAGCACCACGCCCGGCACACCGGCGAGCACAAACCAGAACAACGCAGCGAACACCGCGTCGCTGCCGTTTTCGAGTACCGATTCCGTCGCAGCACGCGCCACTTCGGTGCTGTCCAGCTCGCTGGTCTGGCGGCTGACCAAGTAACTCACGCGCTTGCGCGCTTCATACAGGTCATCACTGCGCAGCGCCTGCGCCACCGGAATCACATGCTCGCCGAGGCTGCGCATGCCCAGCACCAGGTACAACGCCAGAATCTCGAGCACCCAGCCGATATACGGCGCCCACGACAACGCGGTGGCCAGCAAGGTCAGCGGCACTACCGCGATAAACCACGCGGTCACGCCATGGCTGCGCCAGCCACGGCCACCGGTATTAAAACGTTGCTCGATGCGCCCGGCAAAATTGCCGAACGCCACCAGCGGGTGCCAGCGCCTGGGCTCGCCCAGCAGCGCATCCAACGCCACGGCAGCGACACACAGCAAGGCCACACTCATTGACTTACTCCCCACACATTCTCATACAACATGTCACTTAAAGGCCGCGGTTCGGTCCAGCCTTCTAGCTGCAACATCGGTGCCGGGTAGAACTCGGCTACCGGCCCCAAACACAACACCGCCAGGGGTTTTGCGCCGGGCGGCAAGCCCAGCAGGTCGGCCAGCGCTTGCGGTTCGAACAGCGACACCCAGCCCATCCCAAGGCCTTCAACACGCGCCGCCAGCCACAGGTTCTGGATCGCACAGGAGAGTGACGCCAGGTCCATTTCCGGCAAGGTGCGACGGCCAAAGATGTGGCGCTCGCGGTCATCCATCAGCGCCGCCACCAGCACTTCGGCGCAGTCGTGAATGCCTTCGACCTTGAGTTGCATGAACGCGTCGGAGCGCTCGCCGAGGGCTTCGGCGGTGCGGATGCGCTCTGCTTCCACCAAGTGTTGAATCTGCCCGCGCAGGTGGCGGTCGCTAATGCGGATGAACCGCCAAGGTTGCATCAGGCCGACGCTGGGCGCCTGGTGCGCGGCCTGGAGCAAGCGGTGGAGCAGTTCGGGGGCGACGCTGCCGCCGATGAAGTGGCGCATGTCGCGGCGTTCGGCGATGGCACGGTACACGGCATCGCGTTCGGCTTGGGGGAAGGCGTTGTCGGTCATGGCCTCATCGGGAGCAAGCCCCCGCCCACAGTGGATGGCGTTTCAACCCGGTCAGTTGTGGAAGGGGACTTGCTCCCTGCCACAGTGGATGGCGGTTCAACCTGGTCAATTGTAGAAGGGGGCTTGCTCCCTGCCACAGTGGATGGCGGTTCAACCTGGTCAATTGTAGAAGGGGGCTTGCTCCCTGCCACAGTGGACGGCGGTTCAACCCGGTCAATTGTAGAAGGGAGCTTGCTCCCTGCCACAGTGGATGGCGGTTCAACCCGGTCAATTGTAGAAGGGAGCTTGCTCCCTGCCACAGTGGATGGCGGTTCAACCCGGCCAATTGTAGAAGGGGGCTTGCTCCCTGCCACAGTGGATGGCGGTTCAACCCGGCCAATTGTAGAAGGGGGCTTGCTCCCTGCCACAGTGGACGGCGGTTCAACCCGGTCAATTGTGGGAGGGGACTTGCTCCCTGCCACAGTGGATGGCGGTTCAACCCGGCCAGTTGTAGGAGCGGGCTTGCTCCCTGCCACAGTGGATGGCGGTTCAACCCGGTCAATTGTAGGAGGGAGCTTGCTCCCTGCCACAGTGGACGGCGGTTCAACCCGGTCAATTGTGGGAGGGGGCTTGCTCCCGATGGCGGCTTGGCGGTCAGGCGCAAACAATGCGGCCACAGCGCTCGGGTTGGACGGGAAATAAAAGTGCACGTAGGAAGCCGTCAGCCGCCCCTGCCGGTACACCGCCTCGGCGCCGCGCCCGCCATTCGGGCTCAGGCCACGGGCGATCGGCTGCCACTCGGTGCTGGTCAGGGAATGGTGATAGGTGTGGCCACGCAACGTGCCTTCCGGCAAATCCACACTTTGCAGGGCCAGCGCCGCGAGTTTCTTTTGCATCACCGCATCGCCTTGCAGCAGGCCGACCAGTTCGGCACGTTTACCATCGACGTCCGTGAGCGAATCGAGCAAATACAACATGCCGCCGCATTCAGCGAGCAACGGTTTGCCGGCCGCGTGGTGGCGGCGAATGGCGTCAAGCATCGAGGTATTTTCCGACAATGCCTGGTGATGCAGTTCCGGATAACCACCGGGTAAATAGAGACTGTCAACGTCAGGCAATGCGCGATCATGAATCGGCGAAAAGAAGTGCAACTCAGCGCCCATCGCCCGCAACAAATCCAGGCTGGCGCCGTAGGTGAAGGCGAAGGCTTCGTCGCGGGCCACGGCGATGCGCACGCCCGTCAACAACGGTTCGGCCTCGACCACTTCAGGTGCGGCAAACGTCACCGGCGGCGGTACTGCGACTTCACAACTGCTGCCCAGCGCCTGCGCGGCGGCGTCCAGGCGCACGTCGAGGTCATTCAATTCACTGGCTTGCACCAGCCCCAAATGGCGGCTGGGCAACTCAATTCCGGTTTCACGCGACAACGCGCCGTACCAGCGCAGGCCTTCGGTGAGGCTGCCTTCGAGCAGTTGCGCATGGCGCAGGGTGCCGACGCGGTTGGCCAGCACACCCGCGAACGGCAGGTCTGGCTGATAACGCGCCAGGCCCAGGGCCAGGGCGCCGAAGGTTTGGGCCATGGCAGTGCCGTCAATCACACCGAGCACCGGCACGCCGAAGTGGCGCGCCAGGTCAGCACTGGAAGGCGTGCCGTCGAACAGGCCCATCACGCCCTCGATCAGAATCAAATCGGCCTCGCCCGCCGCTTCCCACAGCAAGCGCCGACTTTCCTGTTCGCCCACCATCCACATGTCCAATTGATACACGGGTGCACCGCTGGCGCGCTCGTGAATCATCGGGTCGAGAAAGTCAGGCCCGCATTTGAACACGCGAACCTTGCGCCCCGAGTTGCGGTGCAAGCGCGCCAGAGCAGCGGTGACGGTGGTTTTGCCCTGGCCGGACGCCGGTGCGGCGATCAACACGGCCGGGCAATGACGGGGCTGATTCAAAGTTCGACGCCCTTCTGTGCCTTGATACCGGCCTGGAACGCGTGCTTGAGCATGCCCATTTCGGTGACGGTATCGCCCAGTTCGATCATTTCAGGCTTGGCGCCACGGCCGGTGACCACCACGTGCTGCATCGGCGGGCGCGCTTGCAGGTCGCTGAGCACGCGGTCCAGGTCGAGATAGCCGTGTTTGAGGGCGATGTTCAGCTCATCCAGCACCACCAGGCCGATGCTCGGGTCTTCCAGCATCTCGCGGGAAACCGCCCAGGCGGCTTCGGCGGCGACGATGTCGCGCTGGCGGTCTTGGGTTTCCCAGGTAAAGCCTTCGCCCATCACGTGAAAACGCACCTGCTCGGGAAAGCGACGGAAGAACATCTCCTCGCCGGTACTGAAGCGCCCTTTGATGAACTGCACCACGCCGCATTGCATGCCGTGGCCCATCGCCCTGGCGAGCATGCCAAAGGCCGAGCTGCTCTTGCCCTTGCCGTTGCCGGTCAATACCAGCAGCAACCCGCACTCGTTGGGGGAATTGGCGATGCGCTCGTCGATCACGGCTTTTTTGCGCAGCATGCGCGCCAGGTGGCGTTCGTCGCGGTCGGGGGAATCGGTCATGGCAGCGCTCCGTTGGGGCTGGACAAAAACGGCGGGCAGGAAAAATAAACACAGACAGCCAAGCATCGCCCACCGTGATGCTGTTGGATGATCCAGGCCGGTCTCCGGGCTCATGAGTGGCGCGTTTGCTCTTATAGAGACAGAACAGGCCGACGGCGCGCCTTCCCATATCGCGCACGATACAGTGGCAAAAAGCACCGCTTTGACTCATTTACCGTTGCGGGGGCAGCGCCGGAATCGCGGCAGCACTGTGTACAAGTGCGCTCACTCACCGGCTTCCCTGTTTCACTCTGTCGGCAAACGGGCCACAGAGCACCTGGAACACGCCGCGAAGGTTAGTGGGTTGGGGGTGGAGCGTCAATTAAAGCTGGCGTTGCACTTGAACCATCGCACCGCCGCACTCCTCTACCCTTACAGGTATTCAGGAGAAAACCATGCAAAAAACAAGACTCGCCTTACTGATCATGGTCGCAGGCACCCTCGCCGCCTGCGGAGAAAGCTCAACCCTGCAGGTCTCGGACGGCACCGGGCCTTCGCCCACACTGCCTGCGCCGAACAAAACGCTGATCCCCACCGTGAACATCGCGCCCGCCATCGGCTGGCCGGACGGCGTTAAGCCAACCGCGGCGGCGGGTACTCAGGTGGCGGCATTTGCCGAAGGCCTGGACCATCCGCGCTGGCTGTATGTGTTGCCCAACGGTGATGTGCTGGTAGCGGAAACCAACGCGCCGCCCAAGCCGGATGATTCCAAGGGTATTCGCGGCTGGGTCATGGAGAAGGTCATGGGTCGCGCGGGCGCTGGTGTGCCGAGCCCGAACCGCATCACGCTGCTGCGCGATGCTGACCACGACGGCGTCGCTGAGACCCGCACGGTGTTCCTGCAGAACCTCAACTCACCCTTCGGCATGACCCTGGTCGGCAACGACTTGTATGTGGCCGACGCGGACAAGTTGCTGCGCTTCCCGTATCAGCCGGGCGAAACCGCAATTACAGCAGCCGGCGCCAAAGTCGTCGACTTGCCCGGCGGCAGCATCAACCACCACTGGACAAAAAACGTGGTGGCCAGCAAAGACGGGAGCAAGCTGTACGTGAGCGTCGGCTCCAACAGCAACGTCGGCGAGAACGGCATGGAGGCCGAGCAAGGCCGGGCAGCGATCTGGGAAGTCGACCGCGCCAGCGGCCAGCACCGCATTTTCGCCTCTGGCCTGCGCAACCCCAACGGCATGGCGTGGGAACCGCAAAGCGGCAAGCTGTGGACAGCCGTGAATGAGCGCGATGAAATCGGCAGCGACCTGGTGCCGGACTACATCACGTCGGTGAAGGATGGCGCGTTCTATGGCTGGCCGTTCAGTTACTACGGGCAACATGTAGATGTGCGGGTAAACCCGCAAGACCTCAACATGGTCGCCAAAGCGATCGCCCCGGACTACGCAGTAGGCCCGCACACCGCTTCGTTAGGCCTGACCTTTGCCGAGGGCAGCAAACTGCCGGCGCAGTTCAGCAACGGCGCGTTTATCGGCCAGCATGGTTCGTGGAACCGCAAGCCGCACAGTGGCTACAAGGTGATCTTCGTGCCGTTCGAAGCTGGCCAACCCAAAGGGCAGCCGGTGGATGTGCTGACCGGGTTCCTCGATAAAGACGAGAAAGCCATGGGCCGGCCGGTGGGTGTGGTGATCGATCAGCAGGGCGACTTGCTGGTGGCGGATGACGTGGGCAACAAAGTGTGGCGAGTGTCGGCGACTAAATAGCCCGCCTCAAGCGTTCTGCAAAACTGACTGTGGGAGGGGCAAGCCCCTCCCACATTTGAATCTGTGCAATAGCGTCTAGGGATTGCGCGCCAGGCTAGCAGGCAGCACGCGCTTGGCGCCAAGGTAAGCATTCTGCCAATAGGCCTTGGCCAAGGTGTCGAGTTTTACCGTGCCGCCGGTTTGCGGGGCGTGCACAAAGCGGCCCTCGCCTACGTAGATGGCTGCATGGCTGACCTGCGAGCCGCCACCGGTGGCGAAGAACAGTAAATCACCGGCCTGCAGGTTTTGTTCACTGACGTCTTGAGCGCGCATCACGATCAATTCACGGGTGGTACGTGGCAAGGAGATGCCCGCTGCGTCACGGTAGACGAAGCCGATCAGGCCACTGCAATCAAACCCCGCGTCCGGTGTGTTGCCGCCCCAGCGATAAGGCGTGCCAACCAGGCCCAGCGCACGAAAGAGCACGTCTTCGGCAGCCGGCGAGAAATTTTGCGTGGCGTAGTTGAACACCGGCTTGGGCTTGACGGCGACAGGCGCAGGCGGCGGTGGGCGGCTTGCGCAGGCGCTCAGGAGCGCGGCACAAACAAGCAGGATGAGACGGGCCGAGGTCGACATGTGCAAAACAATCCTGGTCTGGATGCGGCTTTCGCTGCCGAACGCTGAAAACCAGAACGCGCAAGCAAAGCTCGCGCGAACGGATTACAACAATGTCCAGGGATTCTAGCGCTTACACGTCAAACTTCAAGTATCACTTTAACTTTACTTACTAGCGGTAACCGCCGCTGGGGCCATAGCGAGTGCGCGCTTGGCCTCAATGAAGGTTTTGCTCCAGTAGCTGTCACCCAGGCTGTCGATGCGAACACCGCCACTGCGACGGCTGCTGGAGTGGATAAACTGGTTATCGCCCAAGTAGATAGCGGCGTGGCTGACACGACCACGGCCCGCGGTACTAAAGAAAAGCAGATCACCGCGCTTGAGGTTGTTTCGTGCGACCAACGGTGCATTCACGTTGATCATTTCGCGCGTCGAGCGTGGCAGGTTCAGGCCGGCTTCTTCACGGAACAGGTAGCCGATAAAACCACTGCAGTCGAAACCGGCTTCAGAGGTGCCGCCGAAACGGTAACGGGTACCGATCAGGGACATGCCGCGTTCGAGGATGCTGTCGGCCAGAACCGGGAGCTGGTAAGGCTTGCTGCCGGCGAAATCGGCCAGCTCACGTTCAGTCGAGACTTCTTCGTCATAAACGGTAGAAGACTGGGCAGCGACAAATTTTGCTTGGGAATACTGCTGGGTTTTTTGCTGCTCGGCCACCTGTTGAGGGTGGGAGGCGCAACCAAACAACAGGGTAACCAGTGCGAGAGGCACGAGGGGTGCGAAGCGATTTAGCATGGGCACAACCGTGGCTGATGTGTAAAGAAGCCGAGACTATGCCCACTATCACATCGATTTGCAAATTCAATCGTGATCTATGTGACTTCTGGTTTCGACTATGACATCTAAGCCCTTAACACCCTTTACACACTTTTTGTGTGGCCAAACCGGCCCAAACGCAGCGTTTGTGGCGCCTGGGATTTGCCGAAAGCCCTTAAATAGAAGGGCCGGCTACCAGCCGAGGGTTTCCTTGAGGAACGGAATGGTGAGCTTGCGTTGAGCCTGTAAAGAGGCTTGATCGAGCTGTTCGAGCAAATCGAACAGTGCGCTCATGCTGCGGGTGCCACGGGTGAGGATAAAGTGCCCGACTTCGTCGGTGAGGTGCAGGCCGCGACGCGATGCGCGAAGTTGCAGGGCACGCAGTTTGTCTTCGTCGGACAAGGGGCGCATCTGGAAGATCAGCGCCAGGGTCAGGCGCGATTTGAGGTCCGCAAGCTTCACCGGCAATTCTCGCGGTGAAGTCGAGGCCGCGATCAACAAGCGCCGGCCACTGTCACGCAGGCGGTTGAACAGATGAAACAGCGCCTCTTCCCAGTCGGCCTTGCCGGCGATTGCCTGCAGATCGTCCAGGCAAACCAGCTCGTATTGCTCTAGGTTGTCGAAGATGCCGATGCCACGGTCCATCAATTCGGCCAACGGCAGGTAAACCGCCGGCTCACCCATTTGCTCAAAGCGCAAGCACGCGGCCTGCAACAGGTGGGTGCGCCCCACGCCATGCTTGCCCCACAGATAGATCAGGCTTTCAGTCCACCCGGCGTCGGCTTCGCATAGTCGCTCAACATAGCCGAGTGCAGCGGCATTGGCGCCTGGGTAGTAATTGATAAAGGTGGCGTCGTCACGCAGACGCACACCCAAGGGCAGCTGAATCGGTTTCATGCTGACTGAACGGCGCTAAACGAACCGTTAGTGGCCTCTGTGTGAAGTTTGCAAAGTTTATACCCGTGACGCCGGGCGCACAATGCAGCAGACCACAAGCAAAATCAAAGGTTTGCGTTAACTTGAGGGTTTTGCGCAGATTATTTGACACGCCGCTCCAGAAACAACAAACCCGGCCTGAGCCGGGTGTGTGATGCCGCGATTACAGATCGGGGTCTTCGACGCCCGTGTACACATCCGAATCTTTGTACAGATCGTGCACGTGGCGCACCAGCACCATGATCACCGCCGCTACCGGCAGCGCGAGCAGGATGCCGGTAAAACCAAACAGCTCACCGCCGGCCAGGATCGCGAAAATCACCGCAACCGGGTGCAGGCCAATTCGGTCGCCCACCAGCAATGGCGTCAGCACCATGCCTTCCAGGGCCTGGCCGACCATGAACACCGCAACAATCCCCAGCATCGGGTAAAGGTCGCCGCCAAACTGGAACAGCCCCGCCACCAGCGCTGCGCCGATACCGATCACAAAGCCCATGTACGGCACGATGGCAGCCAGGCCTGCGATCAAGCCGATCAACAGCCCCAGCTCCAGACCAATCGCCATCAACCCCGCGGCGTAGATGATGCCGAGCGCGAGCATCACCAGCAGTTGGCCGCGCACGAATGCGCCGAGTACTTCATGGCATTCACCGGCCAGCGAGACCACTTGCTCTTCACGGTCGCGCGGCAACAGGCTGCGGATCTTGGCCATCATGATGTCCCAGTCACGCAGCAAGTAGAACGCCACCACCGGGATCAACACCAGGTTAGTCAGCCAGCCGATCAACGCCAAGCTGGAGGCCGTGGCCTGGCTGAGCACCACACCGACAATATCGGTGGTCTGGCCCATGTGTTCACTGATCGCTGCCTTGACCTTGTCGAACTTCCAGAAGCCATCCGCCAGCCCCAGTTTGGACTGGGCCCACGGCATTGCTGTGTGCTGCAGCCAGTCGAGCATTTGCGGCGCCAGCTCGTACAGGCGAAACAGTTGCTTGGCGAGCATCGGCACCAGCACCAACACCAGTGCGGTGATGATCAATGTGAACAAGGCAAATACCGTCACCACACCCCAGGTGCGTGACATGCCGAGTTTTTCCAGGCGATCCACCACGGGATCGAACAGATAAGCGAGCAGCAACGCGACCAGGAACGGCGTGAGTATCGAATGCAGCAAAAATACAAACCCGCACAGCAGGACAATCCCGCCAAGCCACACCCAACGACGCATATCCGCCATACACCACTCCACCTGTTTATTTACTTGCAGCTTCTATATAGGAAGAAAGCTGAACATTTACCAACGAAAACGCAGTTGTGCCTGAGGTTCAGGGGCCGCGGCAGGTTGTGCGCCTTCCGCCACCGGCGGTTGGGCTAACGCCTCACCTGCGGGCACCTCCTGTAACCTGGACAGGCTCAACTGAGTACGCAACTGATCGGCGCTGCCGTTGACGCGATACACAATGCGATCGCCATCGACCCACTGCGGCTGGCCACCAAAAGGTTCGAGCACATGACTCAGGGCGGCGTAGCGCTCCAGGTTCATGCCCTGCACTTCCAATAATTGTTCGGTACTCACGCCCGGTTTGACGGCAAAGCGTGGCGCGAGCTTTTCGCTGACCGCGAGCAACACGGCATCAGCCACGGCAGCGGTGTCGGCGCCTTGCGCGGTGCCCTGTTCACTCTTGTCGCCCAGCCACAAACGCCATTTGGCCTGCCATTGGTTGCCTTCCTGGCGCGCATGCACCGCGAGCAACGCGTCTGCACCGTAGCGCTCGGAGGCTGCGCGCAGCGGTGCTGCGTCGGCACTTTCAAGGTTCGGGGCGGTGGCGACCACCTGTTCGTCAAGATCACCCAACGGCAGGCGCAGCGGCAAACCACGGTGTTGCGCGGCGCGGCGCAACGCGCCGGCAACTGCCTGGCCATCACCGACCAGGCTGCTGCCTTCGGTGGAGTCGTTAAGCCACCAGCCGAGAATCGACGGGCGATTACTGCCCCAGATCGACAGGCCCGCTTCACGCAGGGCGCGATCGGTGCTCACGGGGTCGAAATCCACTTGCAGGCTTTCCGGCGGGCCGGCGTCGTAGCCGTATTGGCTGATGATTTGCTGCGGCTCTTTGCGAATCGCCGCCAGGCCCGGGCCGTCGGCGGCCTTGGCGTCGCCAGTGAGGCGAATCACCAGGGTTTGCACGGCGCGCTGGGTGGCTTGGTCGCGCTCTTGCGGCGATTGGCTGGTGACCGGTTCAAGCACTTGATAAAGGCCATTGAGGGTTTCGGCGTGACTCGCCAGGCTGACCAACGACAAGCAGCCTACAAAGAAGAATTGACACAGACGCATGGAAGATTCCCGAACGACAAATTTAGCGGCTGGAACAGACCGCGTGAACTCGGTTTGGCAAGGCTGTGACCACAGCAACCGGTAAAACATTCACAGGGTCGCGGCAAGTTTTAGCACTGTCATAACGATAGCGTGTTAAAGGCTATACCTTAATACGCACCAAAGCAGACCCGATCAGGATTTTTTTAACCCGCACTTTTTTAAGCGATATGGCCCTGCCCGTCGGCGCGAGGATGGTCGCTGCCCCTCAAGCCTGATAAAATCGCGCGCCTTCGCAGACCGTCAACGGCTGGGCCTTTTACAAAAAGCGCCTGCCCGCCCGGTCGTAACCCAGAAATCCCCCCTAAAGGCCTGGATCATGAGCAAGCAACCCTCCCTGAGCTACAAGGACGCCGGTGTAGACATCGACGCCGGTGAAGCATTGGTCGAACGCATCAAGAGCGTCGCCAAGCGCACTGCGCGCCCCGAAGTCATGGGCGGCCTGGGCGGTTTTGGCGCCCTCTGCGAAATCCCGGCCGGCTACAAACAGCCTGTATTGGTCTCCGGCACCGACGGTGTGGGCACCAAGCTGCGCCTGGCACTGAACCTGAACAAGCACGACAGCATCGGCATCGACCTGGTGGCCATGTGCGTTAACGACTTGGTGGTGTGCGGCGCAGAGCCGCTGTTCTTCCTCGACTACTACGCCACCGGCAAGCTCAATGTCGAAACCGCGACCCAGGTAGTGACCGGCATCGGTGCTGGCTGCGAGCTGTCGGGCTGCTCATTGGTCGGCGGCGAAACCGCTGAAATGCCAGGCATGTACGAAGGCGAAGACTACGACCTGGCTGGCTTCTGCGTCGGCGTGGTGGAAAAATCCGAAATCATCGACGGCTCCAAAGTCGCTGCCGGTGACGCCCTGCTCGCCCTGCCATCGTCCGGCCCGCACTCCAACGGTTACTCGCTGATCCGCAAGATCATCGAAGTGTCCGGCGCCGACATCGAAACCATTCAGCTCGACGGCAAGCCTCTGACCGACCTGTTGATGGCCCCGACGCGTATCTACGTCAAGCCATTGCTCAAGTTGATCAAGGACACTGGCGCGGTTAAAGCCATGGCGCACATCACCGGCGGTGGCCTGCTCGACAACATCCCGCGCGTGCTGCCAAAAGGCGCCCAGGCGATTGTCGACGTGGCGAGCTGGCAGCGCCCGGCAGTCTTCGACTGGCTGCAAGCGCAAGGCAACGTCAACGAAACCGAAATGCACCGCGTGCTGAACTGCGGCGTGGGCATGGTCATCTGCGTGGCCCAGGAACACGTTGAAAGCGCGCTGAACGTACTGCGTGAAGCCGGCGAGCAGCCTTGGGTGATTGGCCAGATCGCAACTGCACCGGAAGGCGCGGCTCAGGTTGAACTGAAAAACCTTAAGGCACACTGATGCCAGAGCAGATGCCTGCACGCTGTGATGTGGTGGTGCTGCTGTCCGGCACCGGCAGTAACTTGCAGGCGCTGATCGACAGCACGCGCATCGGCGACAGCCCGGTGCGCATCGCTGCGGTGATTTCCAACCGCAGCGACGCCTACGGCTTGCAACGCGCGAGGGACGCGGGTATCGAAACCCGCTCGCTTGACCACAAGGCGTTCGACGGCCGCGAGGCTTTCGACGGCGCCCTGGTCGAGCTGATCGACACCTTCAACCCCAAACTCGTGGTACTGGCAGGCTTCATGCGCATCCTCAGCGCTGCTTTCGTGCGGCACTACGAAGGGCGCCTGCTGAATATCCACCCTTCCCTGCTGCCCAAGTACAAAGGCATGCACACGCATCAGCGCGCGCTCGATGCGGGTGACAGCGAGCATGGCTGCAGCGTGCACTTTGTGACCGAGGAACTCGATGGCGGGCCTCTGGTCGTACAGGCAGTGGTTCCGGTAGAGTCACAAGATTCAGCGCAGACACTTGCGCAACGGGTTCATACCCAGGAACACAAGATTTACCCACTGGCTGTTCGCTGGTTTGCCGAAGGACGATTGATTCTCGGCGAACAGGGTGCATTATTGGACGGTCAGTTACTCGCGGCCAGCGGCCACTTGATTCGAACCTAGGAGATTTTATGCGTCGCGCCTTGCTCTTCGCTTTTGCGCTGTTCGCCTTGCCTGCCGTGCAAGCAGCAGACCTTCACCCTTTCTCCGCCAGCTACACGGCCGACTGGAAGCAGTTGCCCATGAGTGGTTCGGCCGAACGCAGCCTGACCAAGAATGACAACGGCTCCTGGACCTTGAATTTCAAGGCTTCCATGATGATCGCCAGCCTCACCGAAACCAGCGTCATCCGTTTCGACAAAGATACCTTGCAGCCGGTGAGCTATAGCTTCGAACGTGGCGGGCTGGGCAAGTCGAAGAAGATCAACCTGGACTTCGACCCGGCGGCCAATAAAGTCACCGGCTTTGAAAACAAAGACCCGGTCAACGTCGCCCTGCAAAGCGGCATGCTCGACAAGTCGACCTACCAGTTGGCGCTGCAGCGTGACGTGGCTGCGGGCAAGAAGAGCATGAGCTACAACGTGGTTGAAGGGACAGACGTAGACACTTACGACTTCCGTGTAATCGGCCCCGAAAAGGTCCAAACCAAAGCCGGCACCATCGACGCTATCAAGGTTGAGCGTGTGCGTGACCCGACTCAAAGCAAGCGCATCACCCAGATGTGGTTTGCCAAGGATTGGGGCGGCATTCTGGTTGCCCTGCGCCAGGTGGAAACTGACGGTAAGGAATACAACATCATGCTGCTGGACGGCACCGTTGACGGCAAGGCTGTCAAAGGTAACTGATGCACTGATGCGTGAAAGGGCCTCGCTGAATGCGGGGCTTTTTTTCGCCTGCACTAAAGGCGACCTGAGTGGTTGAAGCGGATCAAAGGCGCATTTTGTGGGGGGGGGGGGGGGGGGGGGGGGGGGGGGGCGGCCGCCCCCCGGGGGGGGGGGGGGGGGGGGGGGGGGGCGCCCCCCCCCCCCCCCCAACAGCCGCGGAAAAAAAAAAAAAATTAT
>NZ_JBLZPT010000003.1:245746-328648 GCF_049199985.1 Pseudomonas kitaguniensis | reverse complement strand
TTTGTGGTTGGTGGGCTGTGTGGGGTGCTTCTCTTTCCCCCTTTTTTTTTTTTTTTTTTCTCTCCCCCCCCCCCCCCCCCCCCCCCCCCCCCCCCACACTTGAGCGCCTTCAACATGAAACTTTTGTCATATAAGCCAAGCACCTGCGACGCAATGTCGCGGTTTATGCGGCCTGTAGGACTGTTGCGTTTTTTGCAATGAATAGTTGCGCGCAAAACCAGTTTACTTAGCAAGCTAACAAAACATATAACAAAGGCCTGCGACGACTTGCCGCAGATCAACCAGAGATTGGAGCAAGCAGATGACTGTAAAAGTAACTGAACGCGACGATGCACATATGTCCCACGAAGCCTTGGGCCATGGGATTCACATCTGGGATGTACATCAACAAGACCTGCTGGTCGGCATGTTTCACAACGAGAGCGACGCTCATAATTATAAAAACGAGCTGGAAACCCTCGAAATGAAACGCCAGGAACAAAGCGCCTGAAACCTGAAATCCCGCAGCCGCCCGGTTGTGGCGAGCTTGTCGTACCGCTGCGGTTCGACAAGCGCCCAACCAGGGCCGCCTGCAAACAAAAACCCCGCCTGTTGAGCGGGGTTTGTTGTTTTTAACGCTTTACCACATCAGGTCATCCGGGATCTGGTAAGCGGCGTACGGATCATCCGCGTCCGGCACCTGGGTTTCGGTGAGGATATTCAGCTGGACGATACGCTCCGGCGCACGTTCCTGGATCTTCAGCGCCGCTTCACGCGGGATCACCTCGTAACTGCCGCCGTGGTGCACAATCGCCAGCGAGCCGTTGCTCAGCTTGTTGCGCATCAGCGTGTTGACCGACAGGCGCTTGACCTTCTTGTCGTCAACGAAGTTGTAGTAATCCTCGGTGGTCAGCTTGGGCAGCCGCGAGGTCTCGATCAGTTGCTTGACCTGAGCCGTGCGCGCCTTGGCCTCGGCTTTTTCTTGCTGCTGGCGGTTCAGTTCCTGGTCACGCTTGACCTTCTCGGCCTGCGCTTGCTGGGCCTGACGCGCCTGGGTGTCATCGGCCTCGACCTGGCCCTTGTGGACCAGGCGCTGCTGTTTCTGCTTCTCTTTGCCGACCTGCTTGGCCTGCTTTTGGTTGACCAGGCCTGCTTTGAGCAACTGGTCGCGAAGGGAAATGCTCATGGTGCTTACTCACTTAGTTCCTGGCGTTTGGCTTCGCCCCACAGGGCGTCCAACGTTTCGAGGGTGCAATCTTCTATGGGTTGATGCGTGTCGCGCAATGCCTGTTCGATAAATCGGAAACGTCGTTCGAATTTGGCGTTGGCGCCACGCAGCGCAGCTTCCGGGTCTACCTTGAGGTGGCGGGCCAGGTTGACCGCTGCAAACAGCAGGTCACCGACTTCATCGGCGATGGCCACCGCGTCGTTATCGGCCATGGCTTCAAGCACTTCATCGAGCTCTTCGCGCACGTTATCCACCACCGGCAACGCCGCTGGCCAATCGAAACCGACTTGGCTTGCGCGCTTTTGCAATTTGGCGGCACGCGACAGCGACGGCAAGGCCATGGGCACGTCGTCGAGCAGGGAAAGTTGCTGCGGTGCGGCGGATTTTTCGGCGCGCTCTTCGGCCTTGATCTGCTCCCAGCGCTGCTTGACCTGTTCTTCGCTGAGTTGTGGAATATCCAGCGGCGCGTACAAATCGCCCGTCGGGAACACATGCGGATGCCGGCGAATCAGTTTGCGCGTAATGCTGTCGATCACCCCGGCAAATTCGAAACGCCCTTCTTCGCGCGCCAACTGGCTGTAATACACCACCTGAAACAACAAATCGCCCAGCTCACCCTGCAGGTGATCAAAGTCGCCGCGCTCGATGGCATCGGCTACTTCGTAGGCTTCTTCCAGGGTGTGCGGCACGATGCTCGCGTAAGTTTGCTTGATGTCCCACGGGCAACCGTATTGCGGGTCGCGCAGGCGGCTCATCAGGTGCAGCAGGTCTTCAAGTGAATACATCAATCAATCTCTGCTCAATGTTTGGCAGCACCACTGTTTAAGTGTGGGAGTTCCCACACTTTCAGTCGGACTTCATGGCGTACGGTTGCGCCGCGTCTCGATGATGTTCGGCAACTGCGAAAGCCGCCCCAGCAGCCGCCCTAACGCGTCCAGCCCCGGAATCTCGATGGTCAAGGACATCGATGCAGTGTTGTCCTCTTTGTTCGAGCGGGTGTTGACCGCCAGCACGTTAATACGCTCATTGAGCAGCACTTGCGACACGTCACGCAGCAAACCGGAACGGTCGTAGGCACGAATCACGATGTCCACTGGGTAGGTGAGCACCGGCACCGGGCCCCAACTGACCTGAATGATGCGCTCCGGCTCGCGCCCGCCGAGTTGCAGCACCGAGGCGCAGTCCTGGCGGTGAATACTCACGCCACGGCCCTGGGTGATGTAACCGACAATGGCGTCGCCCGGCAATGGCTGGCAGCAGCCGGCCATTTGCGTCATCAAGTTGCCCACGCCCTGGATCTGAATGTCGCCGCGCTTGCCCGGTTTGTAGCCGGTGGCTTTGCGCGGGATCAGCTCCAGCTGTTCGCTGCCGCGCTCCGGCTCGACCAGTTGTTGCGCCAGGTTGACCAGTTGCGCCAAGCGCAGGTCGCCGGCGCCCAAGGCTGCGAACATGTCCTCGGCGATCTTCATGTTGGCTTTTTCGGCCAGCTTGTCGAAGTCCACCTGCGGCAGGCCCAAACGGCCCAGTTCGCGCTCAAGCAAGGTTTTACCGGCGGCGACGTTCTGGTCGCGCGCCTGCAATTTGAACCAATGCACGATCTTCGCACGTGCCCGCGACGTGGTGATGTAGCCCAGGTTCGGGTTCAGCCAGTCGCGGCTCGGCGTACCGTGCTTGCTGGTGATGATCTCGACCTGCTCGCCGGTCTGCAGGCTGTAGTTGAGCGGCACGATGCGCCCGTTGATCTTGGCGCCCCGGCAGTTGTGACCGATTTCGGTGTGCACGCGGTAGGCAAAATCCAGCGGCGTAGAGCCTTTGGGCAAGTCGATGGCGTGGCCGTCGGGGGTGAAGATGTAAACCCGGTCGGGCTCGATGTCCACGCGCAGTTGCTCGGCCAGGCCGCCGATGTCGCCGAGTTCTTCGTGCCATTCCAGCACTTGGCGCAGCCAGGAAATTTTCTCTTCGTACTGGTTGGAGCCGGCCTTGACGTCGGTGCCCTTGTAGCGCCAGTGCGCGCAAACGCCCAGCTCTGCCTCTTCGTGCATGGCGTGGGTGCGGATTTGCACTTCGAGCACCTTGCCCTCGGGGCCGATGACCGCGGTGTGCAATGAGCGATAGCCGTTTTCCTTGGGGTTGGCGATGTAGTCGTCAAATTCCTTGGGAATGTGCCGCCACAAGGTGTGGACGATGCCCAACGCGGTGTAGCAATCGCGCATTTCCGGCACCAGCACGCGCACGGCACGCACGTCGTAGATCTGGCTGAAGGCCAGGCCCTTGCGCTGCATTTTGCGCCAGATGGAATAGATGTGCTTGGCGCGGCCGCTGATGTCGGCTTCGACGCCGGTGGCCTGCAACTCGGAACGCAACTGGCCCATCACGTCACTGATAAAGCGCTCGCGGTCGAGCCGCCGCTCGTGCAGCAGCGTGGCAATCTGTTTGTATTGATCGGGTTCGAGGTAGCGGAAGGACAAGTCCTCCAGCTCCCACTTGATATGGCCAATGCCCAGGCGGTGTGCCAGCGGCGCGTAAATATCGAAAACCTCGCGGGCCACGCGGTTGCGCTTTTCGTCGTCGGCGGTCTTCACCGCGCGGATCGCGCAGGTACGCTCAGCCAGTTTGATCAGCGCGACACGCACGTCGTCGACCATCGCCACGAGCATTTTGCGCAGGTTTTCGACTTGGCCCTGCGTGCCCAGCACCATCGATTGGCGCGGGCTCAGGCTGGCACTGATGGCGGCCATGCGCAGCACGCCGTCGATCAGCTTGGCCACTACGGTGCCGAAACGCTGGCTGACCAGTGGCAAGGCGATATGCCCTTCGCGAACGCCGCGATAGAGCACGGCGGCGATCAGCGAATCCTGGTCGAGCTTGAGATCGGCGAGGATTTCGGCGATTTCCAACCCGGTGCGAAAACTTGACGTGCCTTCGGCCCAGAGATTCTTGGCCGCATTATTTTGCTGCTCGGACTCACGAGCGAACTCGCAAGCGGCCTTCAAGGCTTCACGGTCCAGTGCCGGGTCGACACTGACGGCATGATCCAGCCATGCCTCGAGATTGATACTGCCGTCGGTGTTGATCGGCTGGTGTGCTCTCACCTGTACCATCTTGCTTACCTTCCCTACGACGCACCTTGAATGCGCCAAAAAACATCGCTGACCTGCTTTGCAACCTTAGGCTACGCACGTTCCCTGACAGATCACAGCCCAGGAGACTACAGGCCAGTCGGATTAAACGGGCATCCTAGCCCGCTTCAAATAATGCCATGGCCTCGACGTGTGCCGTTTGCGGAAACATGTCGAGGATCCCGGCACGTTTTAGCCGGTAGCCTTGCTTGACCAACTCAACCGTGTCCCGCGCCAGCGTGGCCGGGTTGCAGGACACATACACCACGCGCTTGGCTCCAAGGGTCGCAAGCTTACGCACAACCTCCAGCGCACCATCACGCGGTGGGTCCAAGAGTACCGCAGAAAAGCCCTGTTTGGCCCACTGCGCGTCACTCAAAGGCTGAGACAAATCGGCCTGAAAAAACTCTACATTGTGATGCAAATTATTGCTGATGGCGTTGAGTGCGGCCCGATCCACCATGGTTTGCACACCTTCCACCGCCACCACTTCACGCGCCTGTTTGGCCAACGGCAGGGCAAAATTGCCCAGCCCGCAGAACAAGTCCAGCACGCGCTCATCAGGCTGCGGCGCAAGCCATTCCAGGGCCTGGGCGATCATTGCCGCGTTAACGGCGGCATTCACTTGTACAAAATCGCCCGGCCGATAGGCCAGTTCCAGGCCCCACTGTTCCAACCGATAACCCAACGCGGTATGCGCCTCGACCGGTTCCGGCTGGCCTTCGCCATGCAGCCACAATTGGGCTTCATGGAAGACGCAGAATTCTTTGAGTGTCAGCAGGTCGGCGTCCGACAATGGCGACATATGCCGCAACAACACCGCAATCGACGAACCGCTGAATAGCTCCACATGCCCCAGCGCCTGAGGTTTGCTCAAGCGGCGCAGCATGTTCGGCAAACGCTGCATGATCGGTTGCAAGGCCTGTACCAGCACCGGGCAATCATCGATGGCGACGATGTCCTGGCTGGCCACCGCGCGAAAACCCACTTCCAGTTGCTTGGCCTTCGCGTCCCAACGCACGGCCACGCGGGCACGGCGACGGTAGGCAAATTCCGGCCCGCTTAAAGGTGCGGCCCACTCTTGCGGTTCGACACCGGCCACGCGGGACAGTTGCTCGGCGAGCATGCGCTGTTTCAGGGCGAGTTGTTCGTCTTGGGGCAGGTGCTGCACGCTGCAACCACCGCAGCGGCCAAAGTGCGCGCACGGCGCCGGGCGGCGTAACGCACTGGCCTTGAACACACGCTCGGTGCGCGCTTCGACCACTTTGCCGTGGGCGCCCAATACCCGCGCTTCGACTTCTTCGCCGGCCAGCGCGCCGTTCACAAACCAGGTGCGGCCTTCAAAAAAAACAATGCCGCGCCCATCGTTGGCCAAACGCTCGATGCTCAGGCGTTGTTTTTTGCCCACCGGAATCTGTGGCGCCCGGCTGCCGCCCGTCGGCTGGAAACGCAGGCCTCTCTCGTGCTTGGCCATCAGTTGGGTTCGTCGAAAATGCCGGTCGACAGGTAACGGTCGCCACGGTCACAGATGATCCCGACGATCACCGCGTTTTCCAGTTCTTTAGACAAACGCAACATGCCGGCCACGGCACCACCGGCAGACACGCCGCAGAAGATGCCTTCTTCACGCGCCAATCGGCGGGTGGTGTCTTCGGCTTCACGCTGGGCCATGTCGATGATGCGGTCCACGCGCACGGCTTCGTAGATCTTCGGCAGGTACTCTTGCGGCCAACGGCGAATGCCGGGGATGGACGCGCCTTCCATCGGTTGCAGGCCGACAATCTGGATCGCCGGGTTCTGCTCCTTGAGGTAGCGAGAATTGCCCATGATAGTGCCGGTGGTGCCCATGGAGCTGACGAAATGAGTAATGCTGCCGTGGGTCTGACGCCAGATTTCGGGGCCGGTGGAGGTGTAATGCGCCTCGGGGTTGTCGCCGTTGGCGAACTGGTCGAGCACCTGGCCACGGCCTTCGGCAGCCATGCGCTCGGCGAGGTCGCGGGCGCCTTCCATGCCCTCTTCCTGGGTAACCAGCACCAACTCGGCGCCGTAGGCGGTCATCGCCGCCTTGCGCTCGGCGCTGCCGTTGTCGGGCATGATCAGCACCATTTTGTAACCCTTGATCGCCGCGGCCATGGCCAGGGCGATGCCGGTGTTACCCGAGGTGGCTTCGATCAGGGTGTCGCCGGGTTTGATCTGCCCGCGCAGCTCGGCGCGGGTGATCATCGACAGCGCCGGGCGGTCCTTGACGGAACCGGCCGGGTTGTTTCCCTCAAGCTTGAGCAGCAGGGTATTGCTGGTTTCACCCGCCATGCGTTGCAAGCGGACCAGGGGCGTGTTGCCGACGCAATCGGCGATTGTAGGGTACTGCAAGGTCATGGCGTATTCGCAATCCAGACTGCGGGGGCGAACATCATACCGGGAAAGGCTGGCAGGCCATATCACGCAAAGTGCGGTGCTTATGGCTTAAAGGAATAAGCAGGCTGAAAGCCCTTGTCAGCCGTGGTTTTTCTGGAACACCGCAGGTCCCATGGCTGCGATCTGGCCGTCGATCAGGGCATCGAAAGGTACGAGCAACGGTTCGAAAGACACCGGCGCTTCCAGCATCTGCAACGCTTGTACGATCGCCTCCACCGTCGACAACGCCCCTGCCCCAGGCGCCTTGCGCAGCCGGTAGCGGGAAGCCGCGCCTTCGGCCAGCGTGACGCGGGGCAAGGCAGCCAACAATGGGTTGAGGTGCAAGAGTTTGCGCGCCTTGCGCCACGTGCCGTCGGGCACCACCAGCAACAGCGGCTCGTCGCCGGGTGCATACGTTTGCAGCGGCAGCGCATCGTCAGACGGGAACAACAGCCGTACCTGATAGCCAGGTGGGTTCAATAAGGTCGGCAGGTCCTCGAACACCTCACCCACCACCAACTGCGCATTGTTCAATCCCAGCGCGGCGAGTCGCGCGGTATTCAGCGCATGGTTAACCTCGCTCGGGTGCTGCAAGAGCAACACACGGGTGCGACTGTCGAGGTTGGGGATCAGCGGGCACAAACAATGAGTGACGGGCCTGAGGCAGCGGGAACATTGGGGTCTGGCCATGAATTTCAGGAACACAACTATGAGAGCAGGCTTATGTGGAAGCCGGATGTGTGTGCGGGAGCCGTGCTTGCCGGCGATTCAGGCGCCTCGGCGCATCAGGCAGACCGAGGTAATGCTATCGCAGGCAAACCAGCTCCCACATAAGCCAGTGCCCACCTCAACGCCCGCTTCGACCTGCGCTTACCTGCGACGCGGCCTGCGCTGCTCGTCATCCGTGCGAATCGGCACGGGTTGCAGCGGCGGCTCAATCAAGCCCAGTGCAACGCCGAGATCATGGAGCCAGTTTTGAATTTTGTCTTTCATGGTTGCCCCCTTTGAGGGTAGTGCGGGTCGGCGGTAGCTATGCAGCCTTACGAAATGTCGCCGCTTCGTACAGATAGTAGCTCTAAGTCCTACGCAATGCTTGAACGAAACCACAACGAACTATTACTGAATTGATTCAAATCCTGACAGATCGTTCAAGCCATCGCGCGCGCGTCCTGCAGCACATCGGCGTTGCCTTCACGCTGCAGGTCAATCCATGCATTGAGGTTAGCGCCGAGCATACCCTTTCGCCACATCAGCCAGGTGGTCGCAGTAGCAAAAGGCCCTGTCAGCGGATGAACGGACACGCCGTCCTTGCCTGGCAGGCTGTCGAGCATGGATTCGGACATCAACGCCACGCCGGAACCGGCAATCACACAGGCGAGCATGCCCTGATAAGACTCGATCTCAATCGCCCGGCCCATGGCCACATGCTCGTGCGAAAACCACGTCTCCAGCCGCGTGCGATACGCGCAACTGCGGCGGAAGGTGAACACCGAGCGCCCGGCAACATCCTGAGGCCCACGCACGGGTGGGTGATCAGCCTCGCAAATCAACACCAAGCGCTCTTCGCACAGCGGCACACCGTCCAAGGTGGCGATGGTCAGCGGGCCATCCACCAGCGCCGCATCCAGACGCCCGGTGATTAAACCTTCCAGCAGTTCACCACTGGGTGCCATTTGCACCTGCAAGTTCACCTTCGGATAAGCCTTGTGATAACGCGCCAGCAGCTTGGGCAAATGGATCGCGGCGGTGCTGTACATGCTACCCAACACAAAGTCGCCGGCCGGTTGCCCACCCTGCACCGCGCCGCAGGCTTCGTCATGCAATGCGAGCAAGCGGGCGCTGTAGTCGAGCAAGACCTTGCCCGCAGGAGAAAGCTGCAAACGCTGGCGCTCCCGCACGAACAACTCGACACCAAGTTGCGCCTCCATCTGCTTGAGGCGGGTCGACAGGTTCGACGGCACGCGATGCAGGCGCTCGGCCGCGCGCGTGATGGAGCCCTCTTGCGCCACGGCGTGGAAAATCCGCAATTGACTGAACTCCATACCTTTCTCCAAAACCGAACAAGTTTCTCACTATTATTCATTTTTACAGAAAGTCAAAGCGCTTTAGGCTGAAGGTCTTCGCTTGCAGACAGGAAACCTGAGCATGTCACCGCTTATTCGTTTACTCGCGAGTTTTATCGCGTTGATGATGGCCATGGGCATTGGCCGCTTCGCGCTCACCCCGCAAATGCCGCATTTGCTCAGCGAAGGGCAAATCGACCTGACCGGCGCCGGGCTGATCGCCGCCGCCAATTACCTGGGCTATTTTGTGGGTGCCGTGGACTCGACCTTCGCGCGCAGCCACCAGCATGTGCGTGGCCGCCTGTACGGCGGGCTGTGGCTCTGCGTGCTGCTGACCCTGGCATCGTATTGGGCCAACGGGTTTTGGCCGCATCTGTTGCTGCGTTTTGGTACCGGTGTCGCCAGTGCGTGGGCATTGGTGATGATCACCAGTTTAAGCCAGCCGCTGGCGGTTGCCGCAGGGCGGCCGCGCTGGGGCGCATTGGTGTTTGCCGGGCCCGGGTTGGGGATTGTGCTAACGGGGTTGCTGGCGCTGGGCTCGAATGTGCTGGGGCAAAGCTCTGCAACGTTGTGGCTGGTGTATGGGGTGGTGGCGCTGGTCATGCTGCTGGCGATCCTGCCTTTCTTGCCCCAGCCGACCGTCAATAGCGCACCCGCCTCCAGCGTCGGCCACAATCAAAGCATCGCGCACCTGTACTGGGTTTATTTCCTGTACGGCCTGGGCTACATCATCCCGGCGACCTTCCTGTCACAGATGGCCGCAGCGCAGTTCAACGGCGCGTGGCAGGCGGATCTGTTCTGGCCATGCTTCGGCTTGGCCGCGGCGCTTGGCGTGGTGGTGGTGAGCCTGCGCCGCAGCAATCCGCAGAACACCCGTCGCTGGCTGATGACAACGTTATGGCTGCAAGCAGTCGGCGTATTCGCCTGCCTGCTGGGCAATGGCTGGGGCCTGGCGTTGGGCGTGTTGCTGTGCGGTGCGCCGTTTCTGGCGTGCATGATGCTGGTGATGCAACGCTTGCGAGATATAGCGCCGCACGGCTATCAGCGCAGCACGGGGCTGTTGACCGCGAGCTTCGCCATCGGCCAGTTGAGCGGCCCGCTGCTCGCCTCGGTGAGCAGCCATCTGAGCGGCGGCCTGCAACCGGCTTTGCTGGTTGCAGGCGCAGGCCTGTTGGTGGCGGGCGCGGTGTTACTGCGCCCTGCCGCAGCGGTCAGCCGACCACCAGCGGCGCAGCTACGCGAACCTGTTCTCGGCGCGCCAGCAACAGAAAAAATAGCCCACCGAGGAAGCACCCGGTAAACCAGGCGAAGTTGGCCATGCCCTGCAACGCCGGTGTGAAGGTAATGGCCACGCCCACCAGCGTCGCAGGCACCAGCGCTTTAACCGCCGTCCAGTTGACCCCGCCGTCGAAATAATAGCGGCCGTTGGGGCTGTCATCGAACAGCGCAGCCACATCGATCTGCTGCTTTTTGATCAGGTAAAAGTCCACCAGCAGGATGCCGAACAACGGCCCGATAAACGCGGCCAGCACATCGAGGGTGTAGTGGATCATCAGCGGGTTGTTAAACAGGTTCCACGGCGTGATAAAAATCGATGCTACCGCCGCGATCATGCCGCCCGCGCGCCAGCTGATTTTGCTCGGCGCAACGTTGGCGAAGTCGAACGCCGGCGACACAAAATTGGCGACGATATTGATGCCGATGGTCGCTGTGACAAAGGCAAACGCGCCGAGCAATACGGCCACGCTGTTGTCGATGCGCGACACCGTGGCGATCGGGTCATGCAGCATTTCACCGAACACCGGCAACGTGCCCGAAACGATCACAACGGTGACCAGCGAGAACGCCAGGAAATTCACCGGCAGCCCCCAGAAGTTACCGCGTCGCACGTCTTGCATGCTGCGGCAGTAGCGGCTGAAATCACCGAAATTCAAGGTAGGGCCAGAGAAGTACGACACCACCAGCGCCGTCGCAACAATCACCTGGCCAAAGGCCTGCCAGCCCGACAGCGATTTTTCCGACAGGGTAAAGCTGATATTCGCCCAGCCGGCCTTGAACACAATCCAGCCTGCCAGGGCAAACATAACGGCGTAGACCAGCGGGCCCGCCCAGTCGATAAAGCGGCGGATGGACTCCATACCGGCCCAGAACACCGCCGCCTGCACTGCCCACAAGCTGAGAAAGCCAAGCCAGCCCAAGTAGGATAATCCTGCGAAATGCGGCTCTGCGTACGCCGCCATTTGTGGGAAAAAGCGCAGCACCACGATGATCAAGGCACTCGACGCCAAGTAGGTCTGAATACCGTACCAGGCCACGGCGATCAGGCCACGGATCACCGCTGGAATATTCGCCCCGAACACACCGAATGCCAGCCGGCAAATCACCGGATAGGGCACGGCAGCCTGCTGGCTGGGTTTGGCGACCAGATTGGCGATCACCTGCACAATGCAAATGCCCGCGAGCAAGGCGATCAATACCTGCCAACTGGCCAGCCCGAGGGCGAACAGGCTGGCGGCGAACACATAGCCGCCGACGCTGTGCACGTCGCTCATCCAGAAGGCGAAGATGTTGTACCAGGTCCACTTTTGCGGCAGTGGGCCAAGGTCTTTGTTGTACAGGCGCGGGCTGTAGCCGTTGGGCAAGTGTTCGGTCATCGCGTGGCTCCTCGAAATACCGGCCTGCGCTCCCGTAACCGTGTGCATACGGGAGGCGGCTCAAGTTGTATACGAGAAAGTCAGCAGAATGCGTGCCAATAGAACACAATCCTTTTGCAACTGGGCTGCATAAGGGTCTAAAGAGGTTTAAAAGCTGAGGTCATGCTCGGCAACGGTGCACAGCAAACCTGTACACAATCACTTGCGCCCCCGATCTGCGCACAGGTAGCCGACCGTGCAGCACATGGCCGTCAGGAACGTGCCCCAGGCCATGTCCATGACCGCAAGGCCAGCCGACCAGCCTTGCAGCGTCGCCCAGTTGCTCAAGTCGTAAGTGCCATAGGCCACCAAGCCCAACAGCGCACCCAGGCGTGCGGCGCGTTGCCAGCTAGCGCTTGGCAACACCACGAACACCACGCAGCCCGTCACATATAAAAGATAGAACAACACGGCGGGCAACAGGCGTGGCTGATCAAGCATCAGCGAGCCCAGCAGGGACTTGTAGGTCGGGCCCATCAGGACGCCCAGCCAAAGGCCGTCGAGCACCAGGAAGGCGAGCAACGTGCCGAGGTAAGCAAACAGTGTTTTTTTGGTCATTGACGCAAACCTCTGTAGAAGCGAGCCAGAACCGGGCGTTCCCCTCGCTTCTAACAGAGAGCAAACAGCACTTAGCTTAGTTCAATGCGATCCGCGTGAATCACGATCTGCCCTTGTTTGTAGAGCGCACCAATGGCCTTCTTGAAATTGCCCTTGCTGACGCCGAACAAGTTGCTGATCACTGCGGGGTCGCTTTTATCGCTGACCGGCAAGCTGCCGTTGTTTTCGCGCAACTTGGCGAGGATCTTCGAGTTGAGGCTGGAGGCCGCTTCCTGGCCAACGGGTTGCAGGCTCAGGCTGATGTTGCCATCGGCGCGGATCTCTTTGATAAAGCCTTTCTCTTCCTTGCCCGGGCGCAGGAACTTGAACACTTCGTTCTTGTGGATCAAGCCCCAGTGCTTGTTGTTGATGATCGCCTTGAAGCCCATGTCGGTGGCTTCGGCCACCAACAGGTCGACCTCTTGGCCCACCTGATAATTGGCAGGGGTCTTGTCCAGGTAGCGGTCAAGGCGCGCGGTGGCGGTGATGCGTTTGGTGTGCTTGTCGAGGTAGACGTGCACGACGCAGTATTCACCGGCAGTCATCTGACGTTTTTCTTCGGAATACGGCAGCAACAGATCCTTGGGCAAACCCCAGTCGAGGAATACACCAATGCTGTTGACTTCGACTACTTTCAGACTGGCGAATTCGCCGACTTGGACTTTCGGCGTTTCAGTCGTCGCGATCAGTTTGTCGTCGCTGTCCAGGTAAATGAAAACGTTGAGCCAGTCTTCATCTTCACTGGGGGTATCCTTTGGAATATACCGATTAGGCAAGAGGATTTCACCGTCTTGCGCACCGTCCAGGTACAAACCAAAGTGAGTGTGTTTAACCACTTGCAAGCTGTTGTAGCGCCCGATTAGAGCCATTTCAAATACCCTCATTGCGTGGGCGGCATTCTACCCGAGTTGTGCTCGACACGCCCGCGCGCCTGAAAATCTTAGGCCTGCGCGGCGGGCTGACGAGCAGTGCTCCGCTCGTCTGATACGCCCGTGCGGATTATTTTTGAAGGATATTTGCCAAGCAATTGTCAAGTATTTCCTGTACGATGCCTGGCCAAGTTAATTTTCTACAGGTTAGTGGCCGCCATGCGCGTAAAAGCATCCAACAGCAAAGCAAAGCCAGCTCCCGCCGTTGAAACCAGCGAATCGATCAACAGCCAGATCGCTGCGTTCCTCAAGTCCGGCGGCGAAATCCAGCAAATTGCCAAGGGCGTGAGCGGCCAGACTTTCGGCCCGTCCAAGCAGATCAGCCTGGGTAAAAAGTAACACCCCGCACTGCAACTGGTCCCTAAGCGTCTTGCACTCAAGGCGCTAGGACTAGAGCCTGAAATACCCCCTCTGCACTACCCGGTTTTACGCTAATCGACGAACGGGACTCACCGCCTGGTATTCGCCGGTATGCTTGCACACGTCTAGCACGGGCATTTGCCCGATTTTCCCGGTCACTGCTCCTCGCTTTTCATGGAGTGAAGCATGCTTAAGCCCTGCTTTTTTCTGATAACTGCCCTAGCGGCAAGCCCCCTGGCCGAAGCGCAGGTTTTTCAGCGTGAATTGGGCGATTTCGACCTGAAATTGGGCACCACGCCGAGCCGTAGCATGGCCCAAGGCCTGGTTAAACCGACCAGCCCCGGCAGCGACTCCTTCCACGGCGGCCTGGACCTGAGCCACGGCAGCGGCCTGTATATCGGCCAATTCTCACCGAACATGGGGCTTTCATCGGCCGACAACATTGAAGTCGACTCCTACATGGGCTTCAAACGCCCCTTCGACCAGACTTTGGGCTACGAAGTGGGCTTGATCCACTACAGTTATCCCAAGCTCAGCCCGCTCGACAGCCAGGAGTTCTATGGCGGCCTGAACTTGCTGGGCAACCGCTTTGGCGTGTCTTTCAGCAACGACCCGGACCGTCAGGACAGCACATTGTTTGCCGACCTCAGCGGCACGCAGCCCTTCGGTATCGGCGTCAGCATGAAATACACCACGCATCAGTTAGGCACCCCGGCCGCCGTGGAAGGTGGCTCTATCAGCAGTTTCAGCGATTGGTCGGTACAGTTCTCGCGCGCGTGGAAGGGCATTGACCTGGACCTGATCTACAGCGGCTCCAGCCTCAGCGGCGGCGATTGCTCAGCCTACTCAGGACACAATTCGCAATGCGATGGCCTGTTGACCTTGAAGGCTGTGCGGTCGTTTTATTGATGGGCTGAACTGTCGCGCCGTGCGTGGGTTCACATGCATTAACCCACTTTGCGCAAGGACTCGCCCATGCTGCGTCGGCTCAAACTTCTGCTGGTACTCATGACCCTGAGCCTGGTGCTCGCCGGCTGCAATCGCGTGGGTCTGGCCTACCGCAATCTGGATGTGATTATTCCCTGGACCCTCAACGACTACCTGGACATGAATGCCGGGCAAAAGAGCTGGTTCAACGAAAAACTCAAGGAGCACCTGGCCTGGCATTGCACCACGCAACTGCCGGGCTACCTGGACTGGCTCGACCGCCTGCAACAGATGGTCGACAACAACCAGGTCACCGACGCCGCCCTGCAAGCCCGCACCGTCGAAGCCAAACAGGCGATTGCCGACGTCGCGCGGGAGATTACGCCCTCGGCTACTCAACTGCTGCAAGGCCTGGATGATCAGCAGGTCAAGGAGATGAATGAAGCCTTGGCCAAAGACCTGCGCAAGCGCCAGGACGAATACCTCAAGCCGCCCCTCGCCCAACAGATCAAGGAACGCGCCGAGCGTATGAGCAAGCGCCTGGATGCGTGGATAGGCCCGCTGAGTGCCAGCCAACAGAACCGGGTCACCGCGTGGTCCATCGCCTTGGGTGACCAGAACACCGCGTGGATTGGCAACCGCGCGCACTGGCAGGCGCAGTTTATCGCCGCTGTGCAGCAACGCCAGAGCGCCGACTTCGCGCAAAAAATCGAGCAATTACTGGTTGATCGCGAAAGCCTGTGGACACCGGACTACCGCGCTGCGTACGCCCAAACGGAAACGGCGGCACGCGGTCTGATCGTCGACCTGATGGCCGAGAGCACCGCGCAGCAACGCTTGAAACTGACGCAGAAGATTGACAGCGTGCGCAGCGACTTCAAGGCCCTGAAATGCCTCAAGGCCGCCAACAATAGCTGATTTTTTTAGGAGCACATTGGTGGGAGCGGGCTTGCTCGCGAGTGCAGTGGGTCGGTTGACATTTACTTACCTGACACACCGCAATCGCGAGCAAGCCCGCTCCCACATTTTGACTGTGTTCTGCTGGTGAGATTGAGTCGGCTTTTCCCGCTTTTGATTGGCAAAATCAGGCAATCGCAGCCTTCGACGCCAGTTGATCAAACGTCGCCGGTTCCAGTGCATCGGCCTGCTCATCCAGCACCTGGCGCGGGTGGTCGTTACCGGGAATCGAACTGTCAATCAGCGACAGCAATTGCGAGCCGCGCGGGGTCAGGATGAAGTTTTCACCGTTGCCGCCCTCTTCTTCCGGCCGCGACTCGATAAACCCGCGCTTGAGCAGCAGCGCCTCATAATCGGCAGCGGTCTTTTTCAGTGTGTCCAGGTTACCGATGGATTCGCCCGCCGTGGCCTTCTCCGCGGCTTCCTGTTCAGCATATTTGCGCGGGGCAAAGCTGCCCTCGCCGTTCTGCACTTCATGCAGCAACCGTTCGATCAAATCCCAGTTATAAGTCGTCATCCTGATTCCTCCTGTGGGCCGATGGAAAAATAGCCCCTCAAGCGGTGGACAGGCTGCACTTCTCGCCGTTCAGTCGATCAGACGAAGGCGCAAATATTGCCCATAAAAAAACCGGACATTGTCCGGTTTTTTCATATCAAACCACCGTTACTCGGCAGCCGGCGCTTCTGGCTTGCGACGCTTGAGCGGCGCCATGCCGTCCTTGCTCACGAGCGACAGGTTGTCGGTCTTCGGCCGGTTGGCGATCTTGCGCTTGGTCGGCGACTTGGCACCGGCTTTCTTCTTGTCGCCTTTGCCGTCGACTTTTTTCTTCTTCACGCCAACGGCCTTGCCCGAAGCCTTGACCTTCTTCGGCCCGGTGTAAGTGCCTTTGACTTCCTTGATGGTGCGGCGCTCGAACGACTGCTTCAAGTAGCGTTCGATACTCGACATCAGGTTCCAGTCGCCATGGCAGATCAGCGAGATCGCCAAGCCATCGTTACCGGCACGCCCGGTGCGGCCGATACGGTGCACGTATTCATCGCCGCTGCGTGGCATGTCGAAGTTGATGACCATGTCCAGGCCATCCACGTCCAGGCCGCGCGCGGCAACGTCGGTGGCAACCAGAATCTTCACGCCGCCAGCCTTGAGGCGGTCGATGGCCAGCTTGCGGTCCTTCTGGTCTTTCTCGCCGTGCAGCACGAACGCTTTGTAGTCCTGTGCCACCAGACGACCATAAATACGGTCAGCCGCAGCGCGGGTGTTGGTGAACACGATGGCCTTCTGATAGGTCTCGTTGGCCAACAGCCAGTTGAGGATTTGTTCTTTGTGCACATTGTGGTCGGCGGCCACGATCTGCTGACGCGTGGTCGCATTCAGGTCGCTGACGTTGTTGACCTGCAAGTGCTCCGGGTTATTCAGCACCTTGGCGACCATGTCACGCAGGGTCGAGCCGCCGGTGGTGGCGGAGAACAACATGGTCTGCTGGCGGTTCACACATTCAGCGACAAGGCGTTGCACGTCGTCGGCAAACCCCATGTCGAGCATGCGGTCGGCTTCGTCGAGCACCAGCACTTCGACTTCCTTGAGGTCGAGGTTGCCGGCGTTGAGTTGCTCGATCATGCGGCCTGGCGTGCCGATCAGAATATCCGGCACCTTGCGCAGCATGGCGGCCTGGACCTTGAAGTCTTCGCCGCCAGTGATCAGGCCGGACTTGATGAAGGTGAACTGCGAGAAGCGCTCCACTTCCTTCAAGGTCTGCTGGGCCAGCTCACGGGTTGGCAACAGGATCAGGGTTTTGATGCTGACCCGAACTTTGGCCGGGCCGATCAGGCGGTTCAGAATCGGCAGAACGAAAGCGGCGGTTTTGCCACTCCCGGTTTGAGCCGTCACCCGTAGGTCACGCCCCTCGAGCGCGAGCGGGATGGCCGCTGCTTGCACCGGCGTAGGCTCGACAAATTTAAGCTCGGCCACGGCTTTGAGCAGGCGTTCGTGCAGGGCGAATTGGGAAAACACGGGTGCTACCTCGAAGAAATACAAAATATCAGCTGCATAGGGTAACGGTTTCGGGCGTCCAAACCGAGTTTCTTTACGCGAACGGCGCTAATCAGCTGCTTTTTTGTTAAGACATTTGTCCGCGCAACCAACTTCCTCACACTTAAATGCTCTAATCGGCCCGTGTTGTCTTACAGAAGAATCGGTTTCATCCATGGATATCAAACAGCTCTGGCTCAACGTTCAAGACCTTTGGGGCGCCCTCGACCAGCACCCGCTGCTGCATTCCAGCCTGGGTTTGCTGGTGTTACTGGTCGTGGCCCTGGTGCTTGGAAGGGTCGCGCGCTACCTCATTCTGCATGCCGTCAAATTGCTCGGTCGCCAACCGGCGCTGCACTGGCTGAATGACCTTCGGCACAACAAAGTCTTCCACCGCCTGGCGCAGATGACGCCGTCGCTGGTGATTCAGTTCGGCCTGTACCTGGTGCCCGCCCTGGGCAAGACCGCTACGCTGTTTATCGGCAATGTCGCGCTGGCGTTCACCATCCTGTTCATGACGCTGGCCGTGAGCGCCCTGCTCAACGCCCTGCTGGACATCTACGCGCGCACCGAACACGCTCGCACGCGATCGATCAAGGGCTACGTGCAGCTGGCGAAGATGGTGCTGTTCGTGTTTGCCGCGATCATTATCGTCGCCACCCTGATCGACCGCTCGCCGCTGTTGCTGCTATCGGGCCTGGGTGCGATGTCGGCAGTAATCTTGTTGGTCTACAAGGACACAATGTTGTCATTCGTCGCCAGCGTACAACTGACCAGCAACGACATGCTGCGGGTTGGCGACTGGATAGAAATGCCGCAGGTCGGTGCCGACGGCGATGTAGTGGACATCACCCTGCACACGGTCAAGGTGCAGAACTTTGACAAGACCATCGTCTCTATCCCGACCTGGCGCCTGATGTCCGAGTCGTTCAAAAACTGGCGCGGCATGCAGGCGTCCGGCGGGCGCCGCATCAAGCGCAGCCTGTATATAGACGCCAGCGGCGTGCGCTTCCTGCATGACGACGAGGAGGTGCGCATGACCCAAGTGCACCTGCTCACCGATTACGTCAGCCGCAAGCAGGCCGAACTCAAGGCCTGGAACGATGCCCAGGGCAACAGCGCGCAACTGTCGGCCAACCGCCGCCGCATGACCAACCTCGGCACCTTTCGCGCCTACGCCTTGGCGTATCTGAAAAGCCACCCCGACATTCAGCCGAACATGACCTGCATGGTGCGCCAGATGCAAACCACCGCCCAAGGCGTGCCGCTGGAAATCTACTGCTTCACCCGCACCACGGCGTGGGCCGATTACGAGCGGATCCAAGGGGATATTTTCGATTATTTACTGGCGGTGCTGCCGGAGTTTGGCTTGAGTTTGTATCAGCAGCCGAGTGGCAATGATTTAAGGGCCGGGATGTTGCCGGCGGTGTTGGGCGCCAGTCATTTGCCTGCGCCGGACCAGCATCCAACATAAAAGCGCATCTTCCCTGTGGGAGCGGGGTTGGATGGCTTCAGCGGTGGGCAGGCGCGTTACGCAGGCCCAACCGGCTGATCCACACCGCCCCCAGAATCACCAAACCGCCCAGGGCCAACCTGCCCAGCGGCTCGTGCTGGTTCCAGATCAGCAAATTCAGCAACAGCCCGACCGGCACATGCAGGTTGTTCATCACCGCGAGGGTGCCGCCATTGACCAGGCACGCGCCCTTGTTCCACCAGTACATGCCCAGCGCCGTGCTGACCAACCCAAGAAACACTAACACGCCCCATTGCAGTGGCGCTTCGGGCAGAAAATTGGTTTTGCCGAACATCAAAAATGCCGGTAACACCACGATCAGGGCGCCCACGTAAAAATAACCGAAGCGCCGGTAATGCGGCAGGTCAGTCGGGTAGCGTGCCACCAAATGTTTGTACATTACCTGCCCGCAGGCGTAGGTGAAGTTGGCCAGTTGCAGCAGCAAAAAACCCATCAAAAAGTGCGGTGTGATCTGGTCGAACCGAATCACCGCCGCGCCGCCTACCGCCACCAGCGCGGCGATCAGCGCCCAAGGGTTGAAACGCCGGTTGAGCGCGTCTTCGATCAGGGTAACGTGCAGGGGCGTGAGGATCGTAAAAAGCAGCACTTCCGGCACCGTCAGCACACGAAAGCTCAGGTACAGGCACACGTAGGTCACGCCGAATTGCAGCGCGCCGATCAGCAGCATGCCGCGCATGAACGCCGGTTCTACCGCGCGCCAGCGCGTCAGCGGGATAAATACCAGCCCAGCCAGCACCACGCGCACCAGCACTGCAAAGTAGCTGTCGACGTGACCGGCGAGGTATTCGCCGATCAAGCTGAAGGAAAATGCCTGAATCAGGGTGACAACCAGTAGATAGCCCATGCGCGCCTCATTTCGAATGGGCGGCACATTAAAGGTTTTCGGCACGTCACGAAACTCGGCGCAAAAAAAACCCGACCTCGCTATAGCGGCAGTCGGGCGAGAGCACTCAGGAGCAACAAGTGCAAAGGGAGGTTCGATACGCGTACTTGAAGGGTTTGCGTGGGGCGATATAAACACCGCACGATTATGTGACGATTAAACGATTAAGTGGCTCACGCAACGAGCTGGGCAAGCAGCGCTTTGGCGTGGTTGATGCCCTTTTCCTGGAAGTCGCCGCTCAGGTTCACGCCTTCGGCATGAATGAAGGTGACGTCGTGAATCCCGATAAACGCCATCACCTGGCGCAAGTAAGGTTCCTGGTGATCGGAGCTGGCGCCGGTGTGGAGGCCGCCGCGCGCGGTCAGCACGATGGCGCGCTTACCGGTGAGCAAACCCTGAGGGCCAGTGGCGGTGTATTTAAAGGTCACGCCGGCGCGCAACACGTGGTCGAGCCAGGCTTTGAGGGTGCTGGGGATGGCGAAGTTGTACATCGGGGCGGCCATGACCAGCACGTCGGCGGCGAGCAATTCGTCGGTCAATTGGTTGGAGCGGTCCAGGGAAGCCTGTTCGATTTCGTTGCGCTGGTCGGCAGGTTTCATCCAGCCGCCGAGCAAGTTGGCGTCCAAGTGCGGCACTGGGTTAAGCGCCACGTCACGCACGCTGATCTGATCCGCGGGGTGCGCAACCTGCCATTGGCTGATGAACTGTTGGGTCAGTTGGCGGGAGATCGAATCCTGCTGGCGGGCGCTGCTTTCGATGATCAGAACATTAGACATGGCTACGTAGGCTCCATCTGTAATTGCTGTAAGGCGATGGAGAAAAGATTAACCAGGGCTCATTCGATAAAAAAGCGCAAAAAACTGCTACAACCCATCCATAAATTTGTTTATAAGCGCAGTATGGCTGTGAGCATGCCCCGCTTGCCGCCTTACTTCGGAGCGCACGCCAAGGCGATACGCATCTTGATAATGGCGCGGGTGAACTTGACCGTGGTGTTGGTGCTTTTACCCGCCGCAACCGTGACTTTGCGAGTACGTGGCGATTCCGGGCCGTTGGTGAAGGTTACCGAACACACAGCATCGTTGGTGCCGTAATTGTTTAAGCGGATCGAACTGATGTCACCGTCCACGTCGGAGGCGCTGTAATCCACTTGCACGCCGTCGATCTTTTTAGTCACGTCGATGGGGTACGCAAATGCCGTCATTGGCAGCAGCGCCAGCAACACACAACAGAATTTTCTCATTCGGCAGTCTCCAATAGGGACCGCCAGCTTAGGACAAGAGGAGCTCATCTTGAAAGCGCCCCGCGTTACCCTCGATCAATGGCGCACGCTGCAAGCGGTGGTCGACCATGGCGGCTTCGCCCAAGCCGCTGAAGCGCTGCACCGTTCACAATCCTCAGTGAGTTACACCGTGGCGCGTATGCAAGACCAACTCGGCGTGCCGCTGCTGCGCATCGACGGGCGCAAGGCAGTGCTCACCGAGGCCGGTGAAGTGCTGTTGCGCCGCTCACGGCAACTGGTCAAAAACGCCAGCCAGTTGGAAGATCTTGCCCACCATATGGAACAAGGCTGGGAGGCCGAAGTGCGGCTGGTAGTGGACGCGGCGTACCCGAACGCGCGGCTGGTGCGTGCGCTCACCGCGTTTATGCCGCAGAGCCGTGGTTGCCGCGTACGGTTGCGCGAAGAAGTACTGTCGGGCGTCGAAGAGCTGTTGATCGAAGGCGTGGCAGATTTAGCGATCAGTGGTTTCAGCATTCCAGGTTACCTGGGCACGGAAATGAGCGACGTCGAATTCATCGCCGTGGCCCATCCCGACCACGCGTTGCACCGCATGAACCGCGAATTGAGCTTTCAGGACCTGGAAAGCCAGATGCAGGTGGTGATCCGCGACTCGGGGCGCCAACAGCCACGCGACGTTGGCTGGCTCGGCGCCGAGCAACGCTGGACCGTTGGCAGCCTGGCCACCGCCGCCACCTTTGTCGGCAGCGGCCTGGGCTTCGCCTGGCTGCCAAGGCACATGATCGAGCGCGAACTCGCCGAAGGTCTGCTCAAGCAGCTACCCTTGGAACAGGGCGGCAGCCGCCACCCCACGTTCTATCTGTATTCAAACAAAGACAAACCGCTGGGGCCCGCCACGCAGATTCTCGTGGAATTGCTGCGCACCTTTGACACCGCCCCACTGGACGCGCCCTTCGCCGCTCCCCGGCAGGCCTGAAACGGAGTTCATGCATGGCCTGGTTCGATCATCAAGGCTGCAGCCTGCATTATGCGGAATATGGCCACGGCAGCCCGCTGATCCTTGTGGATGTGCGCGGCCACGGGCGCTCCGGCAAACCGCGCGAACGCTGCAGCATGCAGGTTGTGGGCTGGGCTGTGCAGGAACGTCTGTCGAAAATTACCGGTCCAACGCTGGTCATCAGCGCCGACCACGACGACACCTCCGTGGCGAAGAAACAAATCTATGTAAAACTGCTACCCGATGCGCGACTGGTGGTGATCGAGAATCCCGCCATGCCACGCCCTTGGATCAACCCGAAGTCTTTAACGCTACCTTGCTCGATTTTCTAAAGACAGTCGAAACCACTACCCAGGATCACTGACCCATGTTGAAAAAAATCGCCTTCTTTGCCGGCTCCGTGCTGTTCGCTGCGAACCTGATGGCCGCCGAGCCCGTCAAGGCACCTCATGTGCTGATCAGCACCACCAATGGTGACATCGAAATCGAACTGGACCCGGTCAAGGCGCCGATCAGTACCAAGAACTTCCTGGCCTATGTTGACAAAGGCTTTTACACCAACACGATTTTTCACCGCGTAATTCCGGGCTTCATGGTTCAGGGCGGCGGGTTCACTACGCAGATGTCGCAGAAGCCGACCGATGCGCCCATCAAGAACGAAGCCAGCAACGGCCTGCATAACGTGCGTGGCACCTTGTCGATGGCACGCACGAATGACCCGAACTCGGCGACCAGCCAATTCTTCATCAACGTGGCCGACAATGCGTTCCTCGACCCGGGCCGTGACGCCGGTTACGCCGTGTTCGCTAAAGTGGTCAAGGGCATGGACGTGGTCGACATCATCGTCAACTCGCAGACCACCACCAAGCAAGGCATGCAGAACGTGCCTATCGATCCTGTTCTGATCAAGTCGGCCAAGCGCATCGACTGAGGTCTGCAGGTAGTTTTCGCGCGGTGCCCACAAGGCGCCGCGCGCATTTAAACAGGAGAGCCCGCCAGGCGGGCGTCAACCCTAATGCTCTATCGCCGTTTCGAACAACTGATCGATATTTTCCGCGACGCGCCGAGCGCCGCTCCTCCCGACCAAGTCCTGCCCTTCTATCTCTACTACCTGCGCCAGGTGTGGCCGCACTTCGCCGCCTTGCTGGTGGTTGGCCTGATCGGCGCGCTGATCGAAGTGGCGCTGTTCAGTTACTTGAGCCGCATCATCGACCTGGCCCAGGGCACACCGCCCGCTGACTTTTTTCAGGTTCACAGCACCGAGCTGATCTGGATGGCCGTGGTCGCCCTGCTGCTGCGCCCGATCTTCGGCGCCCTGCATGACCTGCTGGTGCACCAGACCATCAGCCCCGGCATGACCAGCCTGATCCGCTGGCAAAACCACAGCTATGTGCTGAAGCAGAGCCTGAATTTCTTCCAGAACGACTTCGCCGGGCGCATCGCCCAGCGCATCATGCAAACCGGCAACTCCCTGCGCGACTCCGCAGTGGCGGCGGTGGATGCGATCTGGCACGTGGCAATCTACGCGATCAGCTCGCTGGTGCTGTTTGCCGATGCCGACTGGCGGCTGATGATTCCGCTGGTGACCTGGATCATCTGCTACAGCCTGGCGTTGCGTTACTTCGTGCCCCGGGTAAAAGAACGCTCGGTGATTTCCTCCGAAGCGCGCTCCAAACTGATGGGCCGCATCGTTGACGGCTACACCAACATCACCACCTTGAAGCTCTTTGCGCACACCCAATCCGAGCAGGAGTACGCCAAGGAAGCGATCATCGAGCAGACCGAAAAAACCCAGTTGGCCAGCCGTGTGGTTACCAGCATGGACATCGTGATCACCAGCATGAACGGCCTGCTGATTGTCACCACCACCGGGCTTGCGCTGTGGCTGTGGACGCAGTCGCTGATTTCGGTGGGCGCCATCGCGCTGGCTACCGGCCTGGTGATTCGTATCGTCAACATGTCCGGCTGGATCATGTGGGTGGTCAACGGTATTTTCGAAAACATCGGCATGGTCCAGGACGGCCTGAAAACCATCGCCCAGCCGCTGGCGGTGACTGACCGCGACAACGCGCCGCGCTTGAACGTGCCGCGGGGCGAAGTGCGCTTCGAGCAGGTGGATTTCCACTACGGCAAGCAGAGCGGGATCATTGGCGGCTTGAACCTTGAGATCAGGGCCGGTGAAAAAATCGGCCTGATCGGCCCGTCCGGTGCCGGCAAGTCAACCATGGTCAACCTGCTGCTGCGCCTGTACGACCTGCAAGGCGGGCGCATCTTGATTGACGGCCAGAATATCGCCGAGGTGGCCCAGGAGACCCTGCGCGAACAGATCGGCATGATCACCCAAGACACCTCGCTGCTGCATCGTTCAATCCGCGACAACTTGTTGTATGGCAAGCCGGACGCTACCGACGAAGAACTGATGGCCGCCATTCAGAAGGCCCGCGCCGATGAATTCATCCCGCTGCTGTCGGACGCTGAAGGGCGTACCGGGCTGGATGCGCATGTCGGTGAACGCGGGGTGAAACTCTCGGGTGGGCAACGTCAGCGTATTGCCATCGCCCGCGTGCTGCTCAAGGATGCGCCGATTCTGATCATGGACGAGGCCACCTCCGCACTGGACTCGGAAGTCGAGGCCGCGATTCAGGAAAGCCTGGAAACCCTGATGCAGGGCAAGACGGTGATCGCGATTGCGCACCGTTTGTCGACCATCGCGCGGATGGACAGGCTGGTGGTGCTTGAGAAAGGCCAGATTGCCGAGACCGGCAGCCACGCTGAGCTGATCGCCCATGGCGGGCTGTATGCCCGGTTGTGGCAGCACCAGACCGGCGGGTTCGTCGGTATCGACTGAAGGCACACTGCCAGGACCCAAGAGGCCCCTGTTCAGCCCTGCCGATAAGGCAGGGCTGCCCTTGCCTCTTCGGCGTAGGCCAAAATCCCCACCCGCTCTTGCGTCAGAAAATCCTCCACTGCATTTTTCAAACCCGGATGGCGCAAGTAATGCCACGAGCGGGTAATCACCGGTTCAAACCCACGAATCAATTTGTGCTCGCCCTGCGCACCCGCGTCGAAGCGTTGCAGGCCGTTGGCGATGGCGTAGTCCATGCCTTGGTAGAAGCAGGTTTCGAAATGCAGACGGTCGAACTCTGCCAGGCAACCCCAATAACGACCGTAGAAGCTGTCGCCACCGATCAGGCTGAACGCCATCGCCACCGGGCGTGAACCTTGTTTGGCCAGTACCACGCGAATGGCTTCGGGCATGCGCTCGGCCAGCAGGCTGAAAAACGCACGGGTCAAGTAGGGCGACTGGCGGCGCACTGCGTAGGTGTTGGCGTAGCAGGCGTAGACAAAATCCCACTGCGCTTCGCTTAACTCATGGCCGTGTAACCATTCGAACTCAATGCCCTGCCCGGCCACCTGCTCGCGCTCTTTGCGCATCTGTTTGCGCTTGCGCGAACTCAAGGCGTCGAGAAAATCCTGGAAGTCGCGGTAGCCGCGATTTTGCCAATGAAACTGGCAACCCAAACGCTGCAACCACCCAGGCAGCACCGCCAGTGCTGCGTCGGCCAACGGGTCGGTGAAGTTGATGTGGGCACTGGAGAGGCCTTCGATTTCCAAATAGCCCGGCAGGCTGTTCAGCAGTTCAAAACCGTCCTCGGCACTTCTCGCCAGCAATCGCGGCCCGCTGACCGGGCTGAACGGCACTGCCGTCAGCAACTTGGGGTAGTAATCAATGCCTGCGCGGTTACACGCATCCGCCCAACCGTGATCAAACACGTACTCGCCGTAGGAATGCCATTTGCGGTAACTGGGCAGTGCCGCCACCAGGCGCGCGCCCTCCCAATGCAGCAAATGCTCAGGCTGCCAACCCGATTGCGGGCTCAGGCTGGCGCTGTCTTCGAGCGCGCTCAAGAACGCATGCCGAACAAAGGGTTGGGCCTGCGGCACCAGGGCGTCCCAATCCTGCGGGGCGATTTCGGACAGGCTGTTCAGGCGTTGCAACGGCATCGGCATCCTCACTACTTCAGGGCGTGAAAGCCTTGCGAGTATCGCCGATCGACGCACTTAGCACACCTTGAAATCGCAGGACAAGGCTCGATACGGATAGTTCATTTCTAAATATTTTGTCATCTAGATGACATCACTTTGCCACTCCCCCGTCATAAACGATAGTGATACTGGCGCCAGTTTTTAGAGCGCTTGGTTATAGCAAGCGGCTATTTTTCCGTCCGTCATCGGTCGGTTGTGTCCTGGATGGTTTGCCATCCCTCCTCACTTTCGGAGATTGATATGCGTCTTGCTTCCACTAAAACTGCGGCGGTCCTGTGCGGCGGCCTGTTGCTGGCCCTCAGCGTTCCGGCCAGCGCTGCAGTCGACGCTAAATTGCTCGACATGCTCAAGGCCAATGGCCAAATTACCGCTGCGCAGTACACCGAACTGCAAAGCGAATTGGCCAAAGATCAAAAGGAAAAGCAGATCGCACAGCAAGCTCAACAAGAGACCAACGAGCAGATCGCGGCCACCGCGAAAAAAACTAACGACCTGAGCGTGTTTGACCAGAAGCTGGCTTGGGCCGCCAAGACTCAGTTCAAGGGTGACGTGCGCTTCCGTCAGGAAACCGTGAAGATCCAGGGCGAATCCAACAACGGTGGCCGCGACAAGGACCGTCAGCGCATCCGTGCCCGCCTGGGTGCCTATACCGAGATCAACTCGCAGGTCGACACCGGCATCCGTGTTGCCACCGGCAGCAGCGACGATGCCCGTTCCACCAACCAGGACCAGGACAACTACTTCGACAAGAAGTCGATCTGGCTGGACCTCGGCTATATCGACTACCACCCGACCCAGATCAAAAACCTGCACGTGATCGGCGGCAAAATGCTGCAACCGTGGGTCAACATGGGCGACGTAATCTGGGATAGCGACATCAACCCGGAAGGTCTGGCACTCACCTACAAATACCCGCTGGGTAGCAGCGCCGAGCTGTTCGGCAGCATTGGTAACTACAACCTCAAGGACAACGTCGACGGCGACGGCGTGCAGTTTCGTCACGACCTGCGCCTGACTGCCGGCCAGTTGGGGACGCGTTTCTCGGTTACCGATAACCTGAAGATGACTCTGGGCGGCAGCGTTTACGCCTACCAGAACGACAAGGACAGCACTTGCACCACGACCTCCTCGCCTTGCGCACTGGCGGTCAACGGTAACTCGGCCAACGAACAGTTCCGTCTGTACGAAGGTTTTGCCCAGGCAGACATCGGCGGCCTGGCCGTGCCACTGGCGTTCTACGGCCAGTACGTGAAAAACAACGACGCTTCCACCGATCAGGACACTGCCTGGTTGCTGGGCGCCAAGTCCAAAGTGTTTGGTTTCAACCTGGACTACAACTACCGCGATACGCAACGTAACGCAGTGGTTGGCGCCTTCACCGACTCGGACTTCGCCAACGGCACGACCGGTTCGCGTGGCCACAAGATGAAGGTCAGCTACGACATCGACAAGAACTTCGCCCTTGGCGCCACGTACTTCCTGACCAAGGCTGACTTCGCCAGCCGCACTCAGCGTGATGCCAACACCAACACCCTGCAGCTGGATGCTGAAGCCAAGTTCTAGGAAAAGCAGCGGCAAGTCTCAAGTCTCAAGCTTCAAGCTTCAAGCTTCAAGCTTCAAGCTTCAAGCTTGAGGCTTGCGGCTTGCCGCTTGCCGCTTTACCTATCTTTCAGGCGCTCGGCCACCAGCCGGTCAGCCACCGCATCAGCATCCTCTACCGGCGCGTCCGGCATGATCTTCAACGTCGCCTGCAGCAGGCGCATCTGGCGGATGAATCGCCGACAGTTACGGCAAAACATCAAATGATGGCGTACCAGCAGACGCTCGCGAAAGGTCAATTGCCCATCGAGATAGTCACTGGAACGTGCCACTTGTTCTTTACAGGTCAACATTCGCCCGTTTCCTCAAAATGTTCCACCGTGGCAAAGACTTTAAGCCGTGCTCGATGCAACAGCACACGCACATTGGAGAGCGAGAGCGTCAGAAGATTACAAATGTCTTCCAATTCCAGGCCCTGGCGTTCACGCAAGACCAGCACACTGCTTTGCAGCTCCGACAAACTCAGCAACGTATGCTCCAGGCATTTACGCAGCTCTTCTTCGGTCAGCAACGCTTCCGGCGTGTCTTGGTGCCAGGCATACGGGGCGACGGCCCAGTGGCCATCGTCGGCAACGAAGCGATCATCCCCGAGCGTGCCGTGAGGCGAGGGCAAATCGTCGAGCAATACTTCACGACGATTCTTTTTGTAGCGGCCCTTGGCGGAATTGGCGGTGATGGTCAGCAGCCAGGTTTTAAGGCTTGAACGCCCTTCGAACCTGGAAAGGTTGCGCACCACCGAAAGCCAAGCGTCTTGAACCACTTCATCGGCGTGGCGCTGGCCGACGATGGCATAGGCCACCGCCCGCATCGCGCTTTGGTAGGTCGTGACCATTTCCTTGTAGGCCCGCTGCTCACCCTTTAGCAGGCGTTCAAGCAGGTGCGTATCGTCTGCTGCCGCCATGTAAAACCTCAATATTGAAAGGGAAAGCCCTGTGCGAGATCAGCGCTTGCGCAAGATAACGCTGCCGATCGAGTAACCCGCGCCAAACGAGCTGAGCACCGCTACAGCGCCCTTGGGCAAGTCATCCTGATAGGTATGGAACGCAATCACCGAGCCGGCCGAGCTGGTATTGGCGTACGTGTCCAGAATCACCGGGGCTTCTTCCACCGTGGCTTCGCGGCCGAGCAGTTTTTTAACGATCAGGTGGTTCATGCTCAGGTTGGCCTGGTGCAGCCAAAAGCGCTTCACATCGCTGACGTTCAGCTGGTTTTGCGCAAGGTGCGTGCCGATCAATTCAGCGACCATCGGGCAGACATCACGGAAGACTTTACGGCCTTCCTGCACGAACAGCTTGTCGGGCGCGCCGATGCCTTCTGGCGCTGTGCGGTTGAGGAAGCCGAAGTTATTACGGATGTTGTTCGAGAACTTGGTCAGCAGCTTGGTGCTCACCACGTCGAACTGATGCTCGGAGGTCGCCAAGTCGGCGCGCTCGAGGATCACCGCCGTGGCGGCATCACCAAAGATAAAATGGCTGTCGCGGTCGCGAAAATTCAGGTGGCCGGTGCAGACTTCCGGGTTAACCATCAAAATCGCCCGCGCCTGGCCCAACTGAATGCTGTTGGCGGCGTTTTGGATGCCGAAGGTCGCCGATGAGCAGGCCACGTTCATGTCAAAACCGAACCCCTCGATGCCCAGGGCTTCCTGGACTTCGATGGCAATCGCCGGGTAGGCGCGCTGCAGGTTGGAACAAGCGACAATCACGCCGTCAATATCGGCAGCGGTCTTGCCTGCGCGTTGCAGGGCTTGTTCGGCGGCGCCGATCGCCATCTGACAGAGTACCGACCACTCGTCATTGCTGCGCTCGGGCAAGCGCGGGGCCATGCGTTGCGGGTCAAGAATGCCGTCCTTGTCCATGACAAAGCGGCTTTTGATGCCCGACGCCTTCTCGATAAAGGCCGCGCTCGACTCGGTCAAGGCCTGCACTTCACCGCGCTCGATGGCGGCGGCATTGTCAGTGTTGAACTGCTGCACGTAGGTATTGAAAGACTGCACCAGCTCTTCGTTGGAGATGCTGTTGGCCGGGGTGTACAGGCCAGTGCCGCTGATGACGACGTTATGCACGGTCGTTCCTCTAAATCTGTCAGGCAGAAGATATTGGTACCGTCGTACCACATTTTAAGTCGTTCGATTCCGTCCAGCGGGCATCAAACTGGCAACGCTTTATTCCATCGCGCCGCGGCTGCACCAGCCCATCACGACGATCCCGGCATTTATAGCCGCCAAGTTTGCCACAACCCCGGAGGTTTAGCGCCATATCCAGCACGAACCCGATCGCTACAATAGGCTCCTAGCTCTCTACCAGGCTCCACTGTTTACTCAGGCGCTTGTCGGAAATCGGCACCTTGGTGCCCAATTGCTGGGCAAACAGCGACACCCGATATTCCTCCAGCCACCAGCGGTAAAGCTCCAGCTGAGGGTCGCGCTTGCCTTCTTGAGCGTGTTTATTCAGGCGGTTCTGGTACTGCGCCCACAACCCGCTCAGCTCGGTGCTCCACACGCGATCTTTTTGCACCTGACTCGGCAGTTTCTCCAGGCGCAGTTCAATGGCTTTAAGAAAACGCGGCAATTCCTTGAACCACTGCGCCGGGGTTTCCCGCACAAAACCTGGGTACACCAAATGACTCAGTTGTTGCTTGATGTCGTTCAAGGCCACGGCTTGGGCCAAATCGATCTTGCCTTTGAAGCGTTTTTGCAACGCGTGCCAAAGCTTGAGTACTTCAAGGGTCAAGCGTGCCAGGCGCTCGGCGTGCTCGGTCCAGGCGCCGCGCTTGCGTTCGGCCAGGGCGGCCAAGCCCGCGCCGTCACGCGGCAGGCTGGTTTCGCCTTCGAGTATGCAGGTGTCGAGGCTGGCCAGCAGAATCTCCTCGACCAACCCGTCGATGCGCCCCAGCTCGCGGTACATCAGCCCCAACTCGGTGAGGCCCGGCAACTTACCGCGGAGGAATTTCGCCGGTTCGGCCAATTGCTGCATCAACAAGCGCTGCAAGGCGCGGCGGTGCTGGAACTCGGCCTCGGCGGCGGTAGAGAAGCGGCCTTCTTTGACCGTGCCGTTGTCTTCGACCAGCGCCGGGTACACCGTCATCGACAGGCCGGCGATCTTTTGCTGAGTCTTTTCAGCCACTGCCGCAAACACCTTGGCCTCTACCGGCTGCTGGCTTTTCGCGGTATTCGGCACGGCCAACGCGGCCTGGCTGGCTTCGGCAAAACGCGCAGTCAGCTCGGCCAAGTCGCGGCCTTCGCCGAGGAACTTGCCTTGCCCGTCGACCACTTCCAGGTTCATCTTCAGATGGTTTTCCACCTGTTGCGCGGCCTCGGCCCACGCTTCATCGCTGACCCGCGCGCCGGTCATGCGCAACAGTTCACGCCCCAGCGCCTGGGGCAATGAACCCTGGCCAAACTCGATACGTTGCAGCGCCGCCTTGACGAAGTCCGGCACCGGCACGAAGTTCTTGCGCAACGCTTTAGGCAGGTTGCGCACCAGCGCAATGCACTTGGCTTCGATCACGCCCGGCACCAGCCACTCCAGCCGCTCCGGCGGCAACGCCGGCAACAGCGGCGCCGGCACGCGCAGGGTCACGCCGTCGCGCGGGTGGTTGGGCTCAAAGTGGTAACTCAGCGCCAACGCCAGGTCGCCCAGGTGCAAGGTGTCCGGGTAATGCGCGGCGGTGACTTCACTGGCCTCGCGGGCCAGCACGTCCTCTTCGCGCATGATCAACAACTGCGGGTCTTTTTGGCTGTTGACCTTGTACCAACTGTCGAACGTTGCGGTCTGGTGAATCTCCGCCGGCAAGCGCGCATCGTAGAAGGCGTACAGCGTTTCTTCGTCGGCAAGAATGTCGCGACGACGCGCCTTGGCTTCCAGTTCATCGAGCTGCTCCAGCAATTGCTGGTTAGCCGTCAGGCACTTGGCCCTGGACTGAATCTCGCCGCGCACCAAACCTTCACGAATAAACAGCTCGCGCGACACCACCGGGTCAATCGGCCCGTAATGCACTGGCCGACGCCCGACCACAATCAGCCCGAACAGGGTGATCTGCTCAAACGCGACCACTTGGCCGCGTTTCTTCTCCCAATGCGGTTCGAAGTGGTTTTTCTTGATCAGGTGCCCGGCCAGCGGCTCGATCCAGTCAGCATCGATCTTCGCCACCATGCGCGCATACAGCTTGGTGGTTTCTACCAGCTCAGCGGCCATCAGCCACTGCGGGCGTTTTTTACCGATGCCCGATGACGGGTGAATCCAGAAGCGCCGCTGGCGTGCACCGAGGTAATCGCCGTCTTCGGTTTTTTGCCCAATCTGGCTGAGCAAGCCGGACAACACCGCCTTGTGCAGCTTGGCAAAGTCCGCCGGTTCTTTATTGACGGTCAACTGCATGTCGCGGCAGATCAGACTGAGCTGGCGGTGGGAGTCGCGCCACTCGCGCAGCCGCAGGTAATTCAGGAAGTTCTTGCGGCACCAGTTACGCAAAGGACTGGCAGTGAGTGCCTGGCGCTGTTCTTCAAAACCGCGCCACAGGTTAACCAAACCGGCGAAGTCCGAATCGGCGTCCTTCCACTGTGCGTGGGCCTGGTCGGCGGCTTGTTGACGCTCCGGCGGGCGCTCGCGCGGGTCCTGAATCGACATCGCACTGGCGACGATCAGCACTTCCTGCAAGCTGCCGAGCTTGGCGGCCTCAAGCAGCATGCGACCCATGCGCGGGTCCACCGGCAAGCGCGCCAGTTGGCGGCCCAGCGGCGTGAGCTGGCTGTTGCGGTCCACCGCCGAAAGCTCTTGCAGCAAGTTAAAGCCGTCGCTGATGGCCTTGCCGTCGGGCGGCTCGATGAACGGAAAATCGGTGATTTCGCCAAGCCGCAGGTGCAGCATCTGCAGGATGACGGCAGCGAGGTTGGTGCGCAGGATTTCCGGGTCGGTAAATTCCGGGCGACCGATAAAATCTTCTTCGCTGAACAAGCGAATACAAATACCCGGCTCAACCCGGCCGCAACGGCCTTTACGCTGGTTGGCGCTGGCCTGGGAAATCGCTTCAATCGGCAGGCGCTGCACCTTGGCGCGGTAGCTGTAGCGGCTGATGCGCGCGGTGCCGCTGTCGATTACATAACGAATGCCTGGCACCGTCAGCGAAGTTTCCGCGACGTTGGTGGCCAGCACCACACGCCGCCCAGGATGGGACTGAAAAATGCGCTGCTGTTCGGCCGGCGACAAGCGCGCGTACAGCGGCAAAATTTCGGTGTGCTTCAATTGAGCTTTGCGCAGCATCTCGGCGGCGTCGCGAATCTCGCGCTCGCCCGGCAAAAACACCAGCACATCGCCGGGGCTGCGCCGCTCGCTACGCTCATAAGCGGCGATTTCATCAAGCGTGGCGAGGATCGCCTGGTCGACGGTCAAGTCGTCCTCGACGCGGTTGCCCTCCTCGTCCTGCTCCAGCGTCAGCGGCCGATACCAGGTATCCACCGGGAACGTACGGCCCGAGACCTCGACAATCGGCGCGTCGTCGAAGTGCTTGGAAAAGCGCTCCAGGTCGATGGTCGCCGAGGTGATGATGACTTTGAGGTCGGGGCGGCGCGGCAACAGGGTTTTCAGGTAGCCGAGCAAAAAATCGATGTTCAGGCTGCGTTCGTGGGCTTCGTCGACGATGATCGTGTCGTAGCGTTCGAGGTAGCGGTCATTCTGGGTTTCCGCCAGCAGGATACCGTCGGTCATCAGCTTGATCAGGGTATTGGCGTCGCTCTGGTCTTCGAACCGTACTTGGTAGCCGACCAGCGCGCCAAGCGGTGTGGCCAGTTCTTCGGCAACGCGGCTGGCGACGCTGCGCGCGGCAATGCGGCGCGGCTGCGTGTGGCCGATCAAGCCGTATTGGCCACGGCCGATTTCCAGGCAAATTTTCGGCAGTTGCGTGGTTTTACCCGAGCCGGTCTCGCCGGCAATGATCAGCACCTGATGCTTGAGCAGCGCGGCCTTGATTTCGTCGCGCTTGGCGGCGATTGGCAGGCTGTCGTCGTAACGAATCACCGGCAGGCTGGCGCGCCGCGCCGTCACCTGGGCGTAAGACGCCTGCATGCGCGCGACCCACTGCGCGAGTTTCTGCTCATCGGGCTTCTTGCGCAGCTCAAGCAACTGGCGCCGCAGGCGTTGGCGGTCGGCGAGCATGGCGTGATCAAGGTTTTTCAGCAGTGTGTCGATAGTGGGCGCTTGGTCAGTCATCAGGTGCGTTTTGGTCATCTATTTATGCAGGGGGCCGATTGTCGCAGAAAAGCAGCTGCAAGCGGCAAGCTTCAAGCTTCAAGCGGCAAGTACCTGCCGAATTGCGTTTGCTTGCAGCTTGCCGCTTGCCGCTTGCCGCTTACGGCTTACGGCTTGCCGCTTACCGTGTAATTAGCAATTGTGTCGAGCAAGCCGCTGCGCAACACTCCGCCACCTTATTGATGGAGGAGCGTTTCGTGAAACCTGTCGACATCCTGTACCTGTTGGGGCTGGCTGCTATCTGGGGCGCGAGTTTCTTGTTCATGCGCGTCATCGCGCCGGAAATCGGCAGCGTGCCGACCGCGTTTTTTCGCGTCTCGATTGCGGCCGCCGGCTTGCTGGTGATCCTTGCGGCAATGCGCGTGAAATGGGACTTCCAGGGCAAATTCAAAACCATTCTGCTGCTGGGCGTGATCAACTCCGGGCTTCCCGCAACCCTGTATTCGCTGGCAGCCCAAGTGCTGCCCGCGGGGTATTCGGCGATCTTCAACGCCACGACGCCATTGATGGGCGTGTTAATCGGCGGGCTGTTCTTCAGCGAACGCCTCACCCCGTCAAAAATCGCCGGGGTCACGCTGGGCCTGTTCGGCGTGGGCGTGCTGACCCGTGCCGGGCCGGTGGCGTTTGACATGCAATTGCTGATGGGTGCACTCGCCTGCCTGCTGGCCACCACCTGTTACGGCTTTGCCGGTTTTCTCGCGCGGCGTTGGCTGGACCAGCGCGGCGGGCTGGACAGCCGGCTCGCGGCGTTGGGCAGCATGCTGGGCGCTACGCTGTTCCTGCTGCCGTTGTTTGCCTACAGCGCCATCAGCCATCCGCCGGCCAGTTGGGGCGGCTGGCAAGTGTGGTGGTCATTGCTGGGATTGGGGCTGGTGTGTACGGCGTTTGCCTACATTCTTTACTTCCGCCTGCTGTCATCCATCGGGCCGGTGAAGTCGATGACCGTGACCTTCATGATTCCGCCGTTCGGCGTGCTGTGGGGCGCGCTGCTGCTGGATGAACCGTTGTCGATGGCGCATCTGTACGGCGGGGTGTTGATTGCCGGGGCGTTGTGGCTGGTGTTGCGACCGGGGAAAGCCGCCAACGCGCTTTAGCGGCGCACCCAGGCGAATTACGCGCAAGAGTTTCATACAGCCAACGCAGGTCGCTCGCTACAATGCCTGCCGGTTTTTTTGGAGGCATTCACATGCTCGCTCTGCCCTGGCTGTACCTGATGTTGCTTTCGATTGGCTACGCAGTGGCGTTGACCTATGGGCAACTGGGCATGCTGGCAGGGGTTTCGGTCGCCCTGCTGCTGATCGCCGGGTACGCCGTTCGCCAGCAACGCAACCCTTGGGCGCGTTACCTCGGGCACGGCTTGTTTATTGTGTTGGCGCTGGGCCTGGCGCTGCACTGGCTGCCGGGGTTCTACAACGGCCTGGGCATCGCGCCACAGCGTTTTACGCCTGACTCCGCGCCGTTTTCGATGTACCTGAACCAGGACAAACCGCTGATTGGCTTTTGGTTGCTGCTGGCCTGCCCATGGCTGGTGGCGCAGCGCTCATTGCGCCTGTCGATCTACGTGACGGCACTGGCGTTGACGCTCACGGCAATCACCGCGCTGGGTGGCGCAGCGTTGCTGGGGATCATCAGTTGGGCACCAAAATGGCCGGCGCAAGCCTGGCTGTGGGTACTCAACAACCTGCTGCTGGTCACGCTGGTGGAGGAGGCGCTGTTCCGGGGTTACATACAGGGCGGCTTGAGCCCGCGCTTCCAGCACCTGCCCTACGGCGAGCACCTGGCCGTGTTGCTGGCCTCGCTGTTGTTCGGCCTGGCGCACGTGGGCGCGGGTGGGTATTGGGTGCTGTTGGCGGGCATTGCAGGCGTGGGTTACGGCCTGGCGTATCGTTTTGGTGGGCTGGGCGCGGCAATTGCCACGCACTTTGGGCTGAATCTGCTTCACTTCGGGTTGTTCACCTACCCGATGCTGGCTGGCTGATTTTCTTGATTGCAAAAGCGCGCACCGTCGATTGTTGCAAATTCAAGTTAAATAAATGCAGATTCCGGCCGACAACCCCTGAAAGCCTTGCGGATTGAACTCTCATGCGTAATAACCAACCCGTTACCCAGCGCGAACGCACCTTCCCCGCTCAGCAACGGTTGATCTCCACTACAGATGCCAAAGGCACGATTACCTACTGCAACGACGCCTTCGTCGAGATCAGTGGGTTCACCCGTGACGAACTGGTTCGTGCCCCGCACAACGTGGTGCGTCACCCGGATGTTCCGGCGGCCGTGTTCGCGCACATGTGGTCAACGCTCAAACAAGGCTTGCCATGGATGGGCATTGTCAAGAACCGCTGCAAGAGCGGCGATCACTACTGGGTTAACGCCTATGTGACGCCGGTCTTTGATGGCAACCAGGTGATCGGCTACGAATCGGTGCGCATCAAGCCCACCGCCGAGCAGATCCGCCGGGCCGAAGCGCTCTACCAACGCATCAACAAGGGCAAGTCTGCCGTGCCACAGCGCGACAAGTGGCTGCCGATTTTGCAGGACTGGCTGCCGTTTATTCTGGTCAGCCAGTTGAGCTTCATGATCGGAGCCTCACTCAACTCGCACTGGGGCTTTGCCCTGGCGGCCGGGTTATCGGTGCCGCTCGGCCTGCTCGGCCTGAGCTGGCAGCAACGTGGCCTCAAGCGTTTGCTGCGCCTGGCTGAGCAGACCACCTCCGACCCATTGATTGCGCAGATGTACACCGACAGTCGAGGCGCACAAGCGCGGCTGGAGATGTCGATTCTCAGCCAGGAAGCCCGTCTGAAGACCTGCCTCACGCGCTTGCAGGACACTGCCGAACACCTCAACGCCCAAGCGGCGCAGTCCAACACCCTGGCGCATAACAGCTCCAGCGGCCTGGAACGCCAGCGCGTGGAAACCGAGCAGGTGGCCACTGCAGTCAACCAGATGGCGGCGACCACACAGGAAGTGGCCAGCCACGTGCAGCGCACGGCGGACGCCACTCAGGAAGCCAATCGCTTGACCGGCCGTGGGCGCGACATCGCCGGCGAAACCCGCGAGGCGATTCAGCGCCTGTCCGTGGCCGTGGGCGAGACCGGTGTGACGGTCACCCAATTGGCCAAGGACAGCGACGAAATCGGCGGCGTGGTCGATGTGATCAAAGGCATTGCCGACCAAACCAACCTGCTGGCGTTGAACGCCGCGATTGAAGCGGCGCGTGCCGGTGAGATGGGCCGTGGTTTTGCGGTGGTGGCGGACGAAGTGCGTCAACTGGCGCAGCGCACGGCTGAATCCACCGGGCAAATTCATGCCCTGATCGCCAAGCTGCAGCACACCGCTGCTGCCGCCGTGCAAACCATGGACGCCGGGCATCGCCAGGCCGAAGAGGGTGTGGCGCGGGTGATGGAGGCGGATCAGGCGTTGGTGGGGATCAGTGAAGCGGTGGCGCATATCACCGACATGACCACGCAAATCGCAGCAGCGACCGAAGAGCAAAGCTCGGTGGCCGAAGAGATCAGCCGTAACATCAGCACCATTGCGCTGTTGGCGGATCAGACCTCGGAACAGGCCATGAACTCGGCGCAGTTGAGTGAAGAGCTGACGCATACCGCCCATACCCAGTACTCGCTGGTGGAGCGTTTTAACCGGTAGACCGCTATCGGGAGCAAGCCCCCTCCCACATGTTGAAATGTGTGAACACAGTTCAACATGTGGGAGGGGGCTTGCTCCCGATGGGCCTTAACAGCGGGCCAAAAACTCAGCCACGTGCACCGCCGCAGCCTCCAAATGCTGCACATGACTAAACCCCGAGGCCTTCAGCGGCTTCAAGTCATGATCCCCCGCCACCAGCCACATCACCTTGATGCTCGGCGATAAGTCATACCCTTCCACCGCCGCACGATTCCCCAGCGCATCACGCTCACCTTGCACAACCAACGTCGGCGTCTTCAGCCCGGCCAGATGCTCGACCCTCGGTTTTTCCGGCTTGCCCACCGCATAAAACGGATAACCCAGGCACACCAACCCATCAGCCCCCAGTTCATCGGCCAACAGACTGGCCATGCGCCCGCCCAGCGACTTGCCGCCCATCGCCAGTTTCCCAGCGACATGACGCCGCACCTCGGCATACACCTCGCGCCAGGCTTGGAGCAGTTTGGGCGCCGGGTTCGGCGGGCGTTTACCGCCGTCCAAACGGCGCTGCGCCATGTACGGGAACTCGAAGCGCAACACGTTCACGCCATGCCCGGCAAGGCGTGCAGCCATGTCGTGCATAAAGGCCGAGTCCATGGGTGCACCGGCGCCGTGGGCCAGGATCAACGTGACGGGCTCGCCCGTCGCCGCAGGCGTCGCGACATCCCACAACCAGCCGCGTTCGCGCACACACTGCGCCCATTGATCCCCGTCAATACTGGCCTTGTGCTCTTTGCCCATGCTTGCCTCGCTTTTTAGTCTGCCTATAACTCCAGCCCAAGTGCCGCACTGGCTTGGGTTGAACCGTGGATGGGGAACCATGAACACTACTTTAAGTACCGCCTATAACTACAAGGTGGTCCGCCAATTCGCCATTATGACGGTGGTGTGGGGCATCGTCGGCATGGGGCTCGGGGTTTTTCTCGCGGCTCAATTGGTTTGGCCTGCACTGAATTTCGATTTGCCCTGGACCAGCTTCGGCCGCCTGCGCCCATTGCACACCAACGCGGTGATCTTTGCGTTCGGCGGCTGCGCCTTGTTCGCCAGCTCGTTTTACTCGGTGCAGCGCACCTGCCAAACCCGGCTGTTCGCGCCAAAAATCGCCGCGTTCTGCTTCTGGGGCTGGCAGTTGGTGATTGTGTTGGCCGCCATCACCTTGCCGCTGGGCTACACCAGCTCCAAGGAATACGCAGAACTTGAATGGCCGATCGACATCCTGATCACCATCGTCTGGGTCGCCTATGCCATCGTATTTTTCGGCACGGTGATGAAACGCACCACCCAGCACATTTACGTCGGCAACTGGTTCTTCGGTGCGTTCATCATCACCGTGGCCATCCTGCACATCGTCAACAACCTGGAAATACCGGTCAGCCTGACCAAGTCCTACTCCCTCTATGGCGGTGCGACGGATGCCATGGTGCAGTGGTGGTATGGGCATAACGCGGTAGGCTTTTTCCTCACCGCGGGCTTTTTGGGGATGATGTATTACTTCGTGCCCAAGCAGGCCGAACGCCCGGTGTACTCCTACCGCTTGTCCATCGTGCACTTCTGGGCGCTGATCACCCTGTACATCTGGGCTGGCCCGCACCATTTGCACTACACCGCGCTGCCGGACTGGGCGCAGTCGCTGGGCATGGTGATGTCGCTGGTGCTGCTGGCGCCCAGTTGGGGCGGCATGATCAACGGCATGATGACGCTGTCGGGCGCCTGGCATAAGTTGCGCAGCGACCCGATCCTGCGCTTTTTGGTGGTGTCGCTGGCGTTCTACGGCATGTCGACCTTCGAAGGCCCGATGATGGCGATCAAGACCGTCAACGCCCTCTCCCACTACACCGACTGGACCATCGGCCACGTACACGCCGGGGCGCTGGGTTGGGTGGCGATGATCTCGATCGGCGCGCTGTACCACATGATCCCGAAAGTCTTCGGCCGCGAGCAGATGCACAGCCTCGGGCTGATCAACGCGCACTTCTGGCTGGCTACCATCGGCACCGTGCTCTACATCGCCTCGATGTGGGTCAACGGCATCGCCCAGGGCCTGATGTGGCGGGCGGTCAACGAAGACGGCACCTTGACCTACTCCTTCGTCGAAACCCTGCTGGCCAGCCACCCTGGCTTTATCGTGCGGCTGGTGGGCGGTGCAGTGTTCCTCAGCGGCATGTTGCTGATGGCTTACAACACGTGGCGCACCGTGCGTTCGGCGCAACCGGTCGAAGCCGCGCCTGTCGCGCAGATGGCCTGAGGAGACTGCGATGAAACACGAAACGATTGAAAAAAACGTCGGCCTGCTGATGCTGCTGATGGTGCTCGCCGTGAGTATCGGCGGCTTGACCCAGATCGTCCCACTGTTCTTCCAGGACGTGACCAACACACCCGTCGAGGGCATGAAGCCCTACACCGCGTTGCAACTGGAAGGCCGCGACATTTACATCCGCGAAGGCTGCGTGCAGTGCCACTCGCAGATGATCCGCCCGTTCCGCGCCGAAACCGAACGCTACGGCCACTACTCGGTGGCGGGCGAAAGCGTGTGGGACCACCCGTTCCTGTGGGGCTCCAAGCGCACCGGGCCGGACCTGGCCCGCGTCGGCGCGCGCTACTCGGACGACTGGCACCGTGCGCACTTGTACAACCCGCGCAACGTGGTGCCCGAGTCAAAAATGCCGGCCTACCCGTGGCTGGTCACGGCGCAGGTCGACAGCAGCCACACCGAGACCAAGTTGAAGGTGATGCGCACCCTCGGCGTGCCCTACACCGACGACGACATCAGTGGCGCGGTTGCCAGCCTCAAGGGCAAGACCGAAATGGACGCGCTGGTTGCATACCTGCAAGTGCTCGGCACTGCCATCAAGAGCAAGAGGTGAGCCATGGGATTTGAATTCGATGCGGGGACTATTCGCGGCCTAGGCACGCTGGTGGTCGCCATCGCGTTTATCGGCCTGTCGCTGTGGGTGTTCAACAACCGCCGCAACGCAGACTTCGAGCAGGCGCGCCTGCTGCCGTTTGCCGATGAACCTTCTCCATCCGACGCTCAACCAGAGCCTGCAACAAGGAGCAACCAGCCATGACACCTTTCTGGAGTGCATGGATTTGCGTACTGACCCTCGGCAGTTTGACCGGCCTGACCTGGCTGTTGATCGGCACCCGCAAGGGCGAGACCAAGGGCAGTGTCGACCAGACCATGGGCCACGCCTTCGACGGCATCGAGGAATATGACAACCCGCTGCCGCAGTGGTGGTTCATGCTGTTCGCCGGCACGCTGGTGTTCGCGGTCGGCTACCTGATCCTCTACCCGGGCCTGGGCAACTGGAAAGGCGTGCTGCCGGGCTACGAAGACGGCTGGACCTCGGCCAAGGAGTGGGACAAGGAAATGGCGCGCGCCGACACCCGATTCGGGCCGATCTTCGCCAAATTCGCGGCAATGCCGGTGGAAGAAGTCGCCAAAGACCCGCAAGCGCTGAAAATGGGCGGTCGGTTGTTCGCCTCCAACTGCGCGGTGTGCCACGGCTCGGATGCCAAGGGCGGCTACGGCTTCCCGAACCTTTCCGACAACCTGTGGCGCTGGGGCGGTTCGGCCGAGGCAATCAAAGCCACCATCCTGAACGGTCGCCACGCGGCGATGCCGGCCTGGGGTGAAGTGCTGGGCGAAGACGCGGTGAAAAACCTTGCCGCCTACGTGCGCCACGACCTGGCCAAACTGCCGTTGCCGGCTGGCAACAGCGCCGACCTCGTCGCCGGTCAAGCCGCGTTCAGCAGCACCTGCGTCGCTTGCCACGGCCCACAAGGCCACGGCGTAGAAGCCATGGGCGCGCCGAACCTGACCGAGCCCGGCGGCTTTATCTACGGCACCAGTTTGGCGCAGTTGCAACAGACCATCCGCCACGGCCGCCAGGGCCAGATGCCAGCGCAGGACGTGCTGCAAGGCAATGACAAGGTGCACTTGCTGGCGGCGTACGTTTACAGCCTGTCCCACCCCGCGCAATAACCACTCGCCCTGCTCGCCCTTGTGGCGAGCGGGCTTGCTCGCGTTGGAGTGCGTAGCGCTCCCGGGATTTTGGGGCTGCTGCGCAGCCCATCGGGAGCAAGCCCCCTCGCCACAGTTAGCCTGCTGACCACAGGTGATTGCTTGTGTTGGTCCAATACATCCCTGTCCCCTCCTGCCATTCGGGTCTACGCTTGCCTGCACAGCGGACCGATTTTTTGTGCGCCTAACCAAGCGCTTCGCAACCTGCTATATTTCTTGTCCACTCGATCAGCTTTAGAGTACTGAAATGTCCTTACACCCTATATGGAAAGGGCGCAGAATCTGGCGTGGAACGCATCGGTAGCGGTCAGTCATTGCGTTGCAATGGCCCCTCGCTTTCTACATACTGCGGCCAAAATTCAATTATAAAAAACCTAAACCGTGGAACCTTAGAATGAGCGCAGCAATCAGCCCGACTGCTTATAACTATAAGGTGGTCCGCCAGTTCGCCATCATGACGGTGGTCTGGGGCATCCTTGGCATGGGGCTCGGGGTGTTCATTGCCTCGCAACTGGTGTGGCCGGAACTGAATTTCGGTTTGCCCTGGACGACCTTTGGCCGCCTGCGCCCGCTGCACACTAACCTGGTGATTTTCGCCTTCGGTGGTTGTGCGCTGTTTGCCACTTCCTACTATGTTGTGCAGCGCACCTGCCAGGCGCGACTGATCTCTGATGGCCTCGCCGCCTTCACCTTCTGGGGCTGGCAAGCGGTTATCCTCGGCGCCATCATCACTCTGCCGCTGGGTTACACCACCACCAAGGAATACGCCGAGCTGGAATGGCCAATCGCGATTTTGCTGGCGATCGTCTGGGTCATCTACGCTGTGGTGTTCTTCGGCACCATCGTCAAGCGCAAGACCAAGCACATCTATGTGGGTAACTGGTTTTACGGTGCGTTTATTCTGGTGACGGCGATGCTGCACATCGTTAACCACGCGTCATTGCCGGTCAGTTGGTTCAAGTCCTATTCGGCCTACGCCGGGGCGACCGACGCGATGATCCAGTGGTGGTACGGCCACAACGCCGTGGGCTTTTTCCTGACCACCGGTTTTCTCGGAATGATGTACTACTTCGTGCCCAAACAGGCCGAGCGCCCGATTTACTCTTATCGGCTGTCCATCGTGCACTTCTGGGCGCTGATCACCCTGTACATCTGGGCCGGCCCGCACCACCTGCACTACACCGCGCTGCCGGACTGGGCACAATCGCTGGGCATGGCGATGTCGATCATCCTGCTGGCGCCGAGCTGGGGCGGCATGATCAACGGCATGATGACGCTGTCGGGCGCCTGGCATAAGTTGCGCACCGACCCGATCCTGCGCTTTTTGGTGGTGTCACTGGCGTTCTACGGCATGTCGACCTTCGAAGGGCCGATGATGGCGATTAAAACCGTCAACTCACTGTCGCATTACACCGACTGGACCATCGGCCATGTGCACGCCGGCGCCCTCGGTTGGGTGGCGATGATCTCCATCGGCGCGCTGTACCACATGATCCCCAAACTGTTCGGCCGTGCTCAGATGCACAGCGTCGGGCTGATCAACACGCACTTCTGGCTGGCCACCATCGGCACCGTGCTGTACATCGCCTCGATGTGGGTCAACGGCATCACCCAAGGCCTGATGTGGCGCGCGATCAACGATGACGGCACGCTCACCTACTCCTTCGTCGAAGCGCTGCAAGCCAGCCACCCCGGCTATATCGTGCGCGCCGTGGGCGGTACGTTCTTCGCCAGCGGCATGCTGTTCATGGCCTACAACGTATGGCGCACCGTGCGGGCTTCGGACCCCAAAGAAGCCGAAGCCGCCGCCAGAATCGCCGTTGTGGGAGCGCACTGATGAAGCATGAAGTCGTCGAAAAAAATATCGGCCTGCTGGCTTTTCTCATGGTTATCGCCGTGAGCATCGGCGGCCTGACGCAGATCGTTCCGCTGTTTTTCCAGGACGTGACCAACAAGCCGGTGGAAGGCATGAAGCCGCGCACCGCGCTTGAACTGGAAGGCCGCGACGTGTACATCGCCAACGGTTGCGTGGGCTGCCATTCGCAGATGATCCGACCGTTCCGCGCCGAAACCGAGCGTTATGGCCACTACTCGGTCGCCGGTGAAAGCGTGTGGGACCACCCGTTTCTGTGGGGCTCCAAACGTACCGGCCCGGACCTTGCCCGCGTCGGCGCACGTTACTCGGACGACTGGCACCGCGCGCATTTGTACAACCCGCGCAACGTGGTGCCTGAGTCGAAAATGCCGGCGTACCCGTTCCTCGTCGAAAACAAGCTGGACGGCAAGGACACCGCGAAGAAGATGGAAGTCTTGCGCACCTTGGGCGTGCCCTACACCGACGAAGACATCGCCGGTGCAGCCGCCGCCGTCAAGGGCAAGACCGAAATGGACGCATTGGTGGCCTACCTGCAAGGCCTTGGCACCCTCATCAAAAGCAAACGGTGACCTGCATGGATATCGGCATGATTCGTGGTCTGGGCACTCTGGTGGTGATGGTGGCCTTTATCGGCCTGGCGTTGTGGGTGTTCAGCCCCAAACGCAAGTCGGCGTTCGACGAGGCAACCCTGCTGCCTTTTGCGGATGACCCGCACGCCATCAAGCAAGTCGAGCAAACGTCCAGGAGCAGCAACGAATGACTACGTTCTGGAGCCTGTACGTCACAGTCCTCACCCTGGGGACTATTTTCGCGCTGACCTGGCTGCTGCTGTCTACCCGCAAAGGCCAACGCACCGAACAAACGGACGAGACCGTCGGCCATTCGTTTGACGGCATTGAGGAATACGACAACCCGCTGCCCAAGTGGTGGTTCATGCTGTTTGTCGGCACCATCATTTTCGCCCTCGGCTACTTGGTGCTTTACCCTGGCCTGGGCAACTGGAAAGGCCTGCTGCCGGGCTACAACTACCTCGACAACGACACGCAAACCCACTTCGCCAATGGCAAAACCGGCTGGACCGGCGTGCATGAATGGGAAAAGGAAATGGCCAGGTCAGAGGCCAGGTTCGGCCCGATCTTCGCCAAATTCGCCTCAATGCCGATTGAAGCAGTCGCCAAAGACCCGCAAGCCTTGAAGATGGGCGGCCGCCTGTTCGCCTCCAACTGCTCGGTGTGCCACGGCTCCGACGCCAAAGGCGCCTACGGCTTCCCTAACCTGACCGACGCCGACTGGCGCTGGGGCGGCGAACCCGACGCCATCAAGGAAAGCATTCTTAAAGGCCGCCACGCGGTGATGCCGCCCTGGGCCGACATCATTGGCGAACAAGGCGTGGCCGACGTGTCGGGTTTTGTAGTGACCAAGCTGGGCGGTCGCACACTGCCTGAAGGCGCCAAGGCCGACGTGGCCAATGGCGCCAAGCTGTTTGCCGCCAACTGCGTGGCCTGCCACGGCCCGGCCGGTAAAGGCACGCCCGCCATGGGCGCACCCGACCTCACCCACCCCGGCGCGTTTATTTATGGGTCGAGCTTCGCGCAATTGCAGCAGACCATCCGTTATGGCCGTCAGGGCCAGATGCCTGCGCAGGAGTTGCTGCAAGGCAACGACAAGGTGCACTTACTGGCGGCGTATGTGTACAGCTTGTCGCATGCGGACAAACCTGCCGACGAGCAGTAACGCCGTGTGGTTGCTGCCCGCAGGAGAGCCCCATGACCACTCGTAGCTTCGGGCTTGCGGCGCCCCCGCGCCAAGTAGTAACGTAACTACATCTAGCCCGACGAAGGGGAATCCCCCATGACCACCACTACTATTTCCAGCCGTGAATTCAATCAAGACACAAGCGGTGCCAAAAAAGCCGCCCGCCAGGGGCCGGTTTTTATCACCGATCGAGGCAAGCCCGCGCATGTACTGCTAAGCATTGAGGACTACCAGAAACTGACAGGCCTCAATGCCGACATCGTTGACCTGCTGGTGATGGAGGAAGCGGCCGAAATAGACTTCGAAACCGAACGTGCCGTGATCACTCACCGACCCGTGGACCTCGCTTGATGTATCTACTCGATACCAACGTCATCTCTGAACTTCGTAAACCCCAGGCGGATGCAAACGTCGTCGCTTGGGCCAAAAGCGTCATTGCGCTGCATCTGTTTATCTCCGCGATTACGCTTAAAGAATTGGAAACAGGCGTATTGCGCATGGAGCGCAGAGACCCGGCCCAGGGAAAGGTGTTGCGTACCTGGCTAAAGCGTCATGTGATGCCGGCGTTCGATGCCAGAATTCTGCCGGTCGATGCCGCCGTTGCGTTGCGTTGCGCCCACCTGCAGGTGCCGGACCAGGCCAACGAAAGTGACGCATTGATTGCCGCCACCGCGCTGGTGCATGGCCTCACCGTCGTCACGCGTAACGTCAGAGACTTTAAATCCAGCGGCGTTGCGGTGATTAATCCGTGGGATGAATGATCAGCCTGCGCTTGGAAACCGGCCATACTTGCAAAGTCAATTGATCCAGATCACATACACCATCAATTGATTTACCCCAACGCGACCAAAGGTCGCACCCCTTCAGCGCCATCGCGGGCGTATCATTACGCCACTGCAACACCCTTGTTTGACCCCGGTTGGCACGTACTGGCCGAGGCAAATTTCCACTGCCGTGGGATGCAATGATGAGCAACCAGATACCGGTAAATGACGTTACCCCGCCTGCCAAAACCGTCGACCTCTATGCCTCGCGAGAGAAAATCTACACGCGCGCATTCACCGGCTTTTTTCGCAATTTGCGCATGCTCGGCGGCGCCGCGTTGTTCCTGCTGTACTTCGGCACCGTGTGGCTGAACTGGGGCGGCCATCAGGCGGTGTGGTGGAACCTGCCGGAGCGTAAATTCTTCATTTTTGGCGCGACGTTCTGGCCACAGGATTTCATCCTGCTTTCGGGCATTCTCATCGTTGCAGCCTTTGGCCTGTTCTTTATCACCGTGTACGCCGGGCGCGTATGGTGTGGTTACACCTGCCCGCAAAGCGTGTGGACGTGGATTTTCATGTGGTGCGAAAAGGTCACCGAAGGCGACCGCAACCAGCGCATCAAGCTCGACAAAATGCCGATGGGCGCGAGCAAATTTCTGCGCAAACTCAGCAAACACACGCTGTGGCTGTTGATCGGTTTTGCCACCGGCATGACCTTCGTCGGCTACTTCTCGCCGATCCGTGAACTGCTGTTCGAGTTCTTCACCGGCCAGGCCGATGGCTGGTCGTATTTCTGGGTGGGTTTCTTCACGCTCGCCACCTATGGCAACGCCGGTTGGCTGCGCGAACAGGTGTGCATCTACATGTGCCCGTACGCGCGCTTCCAAAGCGTGATGTTCGACAAAGACACGCTGATCGTGTCGTACGACCCACGCCGTGGCGAAGTACGTGGCCCGCGTAAAAAAGGCATCGACTATGAGGCTCAAGGCCTTGGCGATTGCATCGACTGCACGATGTGCGTGCAGGTGTGCCCCACCGGTATCGACATCCGCGACGGCCTGCAAATCGAGTGCATCGGTTGCGCGGCGTGTATCGACGCCTGCGACACCATCATGGACAAGATGGACTACCCGCGCGGCCTGATCAGCTACACCACCGAACACAACCTGTCCGGGCAGAAAACCCATACCTTGCGCCCGCGCCTGATCGGCTACGCGCTGGTATTGCTGGCGATGATCGGCCTGTTGGCGGGGGCATTCTTCATGCGTTCGCTGGTCGGTTTTGACGTCAGCAAGGACCGCGTGCTGTACCGCGAAAACGCCGAAGGGCGGATCGAAAACGTCTACAGCTTGAAGATCATGAACAAGGACCAGCGCGACCACACCTACGTGCTCGACGCCTCGGGCCTGCCGGACCTCAAGCTGCAAGGCCTGCGTGAAATCAAGGTCGCGGCCGGGGAGATTTTCAGCCTGCCGGTAGAGCTGTCGAGCGCGCCGGAACAGATGCCGTCGACCACCAACGAGGTGAAATTCATCCTGCGCGATGCGGACGACGACAGCGTGCACATTGAAGCCAAGAGCCGATTCATCGGCCCACAGGTCCGTTAACAGGAAGAGCGCCAAACAATGCCCATCGCTAACGCTGCAAGCCCTTGGTACAAACACCTTTGGCCCTGGATCATCATCGCCATACTGGCCTGCTCGGTGACCTTGACCTTGTCCATGGTGACCATCGCGGTAAACAACCCCGATAACCTGGTCAACGACAACTACTACGAGGCCGGTAAAGGCATCAACCGCTCGCTGGACCGCGAGCTGCTCGCGCAAACCCTGCAACTGCGCGCCAGGATGCACCTGGACGCGCTGACCGGCGAAGTCGAGTTGCACCTGACCGGCAACAGCAACCCGGCCACGCTGGAACTCAACCTGATTTCGCCGACGCAGCCCGAGAAGGATCGCAAGATCAACCTGGCGCGCAGTGCCAGCGAACCCGGCCGCTATATCGGCCAGGTCACCGACACGGTCGAAGGCCGGCGCTTCGTCGAGTTGCTCGGCGTCGAGGGCGACAGAACCTGGCGCCTGTTCGAAGAAGAACAGGTCAGCCACGACAAGGACTTGCTGCTGGGTGATGAACCGCTGCAAGGTGCTGAAGAGCTGAAAAAATAAAAACCTGCGCTTCGCGATGAGGCCCTGCCCGCCACTATAGATTCCAAACCATGACCACCCCCTGCTACCACTGCGCCCTGCCCGTGCCTTCGGGCAGCCGCTTCACGGCCGTGATCCTCGGCGAACCCCGCGAGCTCTGCTGCCCGGGCTGCCAGGCGGTGGCCGAAGCGATTGTGGCCGGTGGCCTGCAACACTATTACCAGCACCGCAGCGAAGCCTCGGCCAACCCCGAGGCGCTGCCGGTGCAGCTAGTGGACGAACTGGCGCTGTATGACCGCGCCGACGTGCAAAAGCCCTTCGTGCGCCACGACGGTGAGCTGTCTGAAACCACGCTGCTGATGGAAGGCATCAGTTGCGCCGCGTGTGGCTGGCTGATCGAAAAACACCTGCGCCTCCTGCCCGCCGTGGCCGAAGCGCGGCTGAACCTGTCCAACCACCGCCTGCAGGTCCGCTGGGCCGCTGCGCAATTACCGTTGAGCCAGCTACTGAGCGAGCTGCGCCATATCGGCTACGCCGCTCATCCGTATCAAGCCGACCGCGCCGCCGAGCAACTGGCCAGCGACAATCGCCTAGCCTTGCGCCAACTCGGCGTCGCCGGGTTGTTGTGGTTCCAGGCGATGATGGCGACCATGGCCATCTGGCCCGAATTCAATATCGACCTGAGCCCGGAGCTGCATGTAATCCTGCGCTGGGTTGCGATGTTTCTGACAACGCCCATCGTGTTTTACAGCTGCGCGCCATTTTTCAAAGGCGCTATGCGCGATGTGCGCACGCGCCACCTGACCATGGACGTGTCGGTGTCGCTGGCGATTGGCGGCGCGTATTTGGCGGGTATCTGGACCGCGATTACCGGCGTAGGCGAGCTGTATTTCGACGCGGTGGGCATGTTCGCGCTGTTCCTGCTCGCAGGCCGCTACCTAGAGCGCCGCGCCCGCGAACGCACGGCGGCGGCCACCGCGCAACTGGTCAACGTATTGCCCGCCTCGTGCCTGCGCCTCAAACGTGACGGCCAGAGCGAACGCATCCTGCTGAGCGAACTGGCGTTGGGCGACCGCGTGCTGGTACACCCCGGCGCAGTGCTGCCGGCGGACGGCGTAATCCTCGACGGCCAGTCGAGCATCGATGAGTCGCTGCTCACTGGCGAATACCTGCCGCAACCCCGCCGCAGTGGCGACAGCGTCACCGCGGGCACGCTCAACGTCGACGGCGCGCTGACCGTCGAAGTGCGTGCGCTGGGGCATGACACGCGCTTGTCCGCCATCGTGCGCCTGCTGGAGCGCGCCCAGGCCGAGAAACCCCGCCTGGCGCAAATCGCCGACCGCGCCGCGCAGTGGTTTTTGCTCTGCTCGCTGATCGCGGCGCTGGTGATTGGCGTGGTGTGGTGGCAACTGGACTCAGCGCGGGCGTTCTGGATCGTCCTCGCCATGTTGGTCGCAACCTGCCCCTGCGCACTGTCGTTGGCCACGCCCACCGCACTCACCGCCGCCACCGGCACTTTGCACACGCTCGGGCTGCTGCTGACGCGCGGCCATGTGCTGGAAGGCTTGAACCAGATCGACACGGTTATTTTCGACAAGACCGGCACCGTCACCGAAGGCCGCCTGGCACTGCGCGCGATTCGCGCCTTGAGCGCGTTAAACAGCGATGACTGCCTGAGCCTTGCCGCCGCGCTGGAGAACCGCTCGGAACACCCGATTGCGCGCGCCTTTGGCCGTGCGCCGCTGGCCGCCGAGGCAGTCTTGAGTTTCCCTGGGCTCGGCCTCGAAGGCCGCGTGGGCGAACGCCTGTTGCGCATTGGCCAGCCCGCTTTTGTTTGCCAGTTGAGTGGTTGCACACCGCCCGCATCACCGGACGACGCCGGGCAATGGCTGCTGCTCGGCGACCGCGAAGGTGCCCTCGCCTGGTTCGTACTGGATGACCGCCTGCGCAGCGACGCACCGGCGCTGCTGGCCGCGTGCAAGGCGCGTGGCTGGCGAACGCTGTTGCTGTCGGGCGACAGCTCACCGATGGTTGCCAGTGTCGCATTGGCGCTGGGCATCGACGAAGCTCATGGCGGCCTGCCCCCCGATGGCAAACTTGCGGTGCTGCAACGGCTGCACAAGGAGGGCCGCAAGGTATTGATGCTCGGCGATGGCGTCAACGATGTGCCGGTACTCGCCGCCGCCGACATCAGCGTGGCCATGGGTTCGGCCACCGACCTTGCGAAAACCAGCGCCGATGCGGTGCTGCTGTCCAACCGCCTCGACGCGCTGGTGCAAGCCTTTACCCTGGCGCGGCGCACGCGGCGGGTCATCATCGAAAACCTGCTGTGGGCCGGGCTGTACAATGGGCTTATGCTGCCGTTTGCCGCGCTGGGTTGGATAACCCCGATCTGGGCAGCCATCGGCATGTCGCTCAGCTCGTTGATCGTGGTACTCAACGCCCTGCGCCTGACCCGCCTGCCTGGCGTGCAGGTTAACCGCGCCACCTTGGTAAACCGCCCGCTGCCGGCTTGAGCCGCGCGGGCCTGGAGTGCAGATGCCAGCTCTATACGTGATGATTCCGGCGGCGTTGCTGTTGGTGGGCGTGGCCATTTACGTCTTCTTCTGGGCGGTGGACAGCGGCCAGTACGATGACCTCGACGGCCCTGCCCACAGCGTGCTGTTTGACGATCAAGACCCGAACCACTTGGCCGCCGTCGACCAGGCCAACGGCGCCGAGCAACCGCGCAAAGATCCGCCGCATGCTTGAGCTCGCGCCGCTGCTGGTCTCAGCCTTGATCCTCGGCCTGTTGGGCGGTGGCCATTGCCTGGGCATGTGCGGCGGGCTGATGGGCGCGCTGACGCTGGCGATTCCCAAAGCGCAGAGCCACCGAAAGTTTCGCCTGCTGCTGGCGTACAACCTGGGGCGCATCCTCAGCTATGCCACGGCCGGGTTATTGATCGGGCTGGCCGGCTGGGCCGTCGCCAACAGCCCTGCGGCCCTGTTTATGCGCGTGCTCGCCGGGCTGCTGCTGATTTGCATGGGTTTATACCTGGCCGGCTGGTGGAGCGGCCTTACACGTATAGAACGCCTCGGGCGCGGCCTGTGGCGGCACCTCCAGCCGGTCGCCAACCGTTTGCTGCCGGTCAGCAGCCTGCCCCGCGCCCTATTGCTGGGCGCACTTTGGGGCTGGTTGCCGTGCGGTTTGGTCTACAGCACGCTGCTGTGGGCGGCGAGCCAGGGCAACGCGCTGCACAGCGCAGTGCTGATGCTCGCGTTCGGGCTGGGCACCTGGCCGGTGTTGCTCGCCACCGGCTTGGCCGCCGAACGCGCCACCGCGTTATTGCGTCAACGCAGTGTGCGTGTGGCCGGCGGGTTGCTGGTGATCGTGTTTGGTCTGTGGACCTTGCCCGGCCCGCATCAACACTGGCTGATGGGTCATTAAATCGCGGTGTGGCAGAGCGCCGCTCCCCGTTGATGCAAGTCAACATGCCATCGCCCACGCACGCCTAGACTCGGCCTCCTAGCCTATCCGGGGGACCGCCCGCATGCTCGACGCCATTCGTTGGGACACTGATCTGATTCACCGCTACGACTTGGCGGGGCCGCGCTACACGTCCTACCCCACGGCCGTGCAATTCGACAGCCAGGTCGGCACCTTCGACCTGCTGCATGCCCTGCGAGACAGCCGCAAGGCGGCACGGCCATTGTCGCTGTACGTGCATGTGCCGTTCTGCGCGAACATTTGTTACTACTGCGCCTGCAACAAAGTCATCACCAAGGACCGCGGCCGCGCCCATGCCTACCTGCAGCGCCTGGAGCAGGAAATCCAACTGGTGGCCTGCCACCTCGACCCGAAACAACCGGTGCAGCAGTTGCATTTTGGCGGCGGCACGCCCACCTTCCTCAGCCACGACGAACTGCGCCAAGTGATGGCCCGGCTGCGCCAGCACTTCAATTTGCTTAACGATGACTCCGGCGACTACGGCATCGAAATCGACCCGCGCGAAGCCGACTGGGCGACCATGGGCCTGTTGCGTGAACTGGGCTTCAACCGCGTCAGCATCGGCCTGCAGGACCTCGACCCCGAGGTGCAACGTGCGGTCAACCGCCTGCAGAGCCTGGAAGAAACCCGCGCGGTGATCGACGCGGCACGCACCCTGCAGTTTCGCTCGATCAATATCGACCTGATCTACGGCCTGCCCAAGCAAACGCCGATCAACTTCGCGCGCACGGTCGAGGAGGTGATCAGCCTGCAACCGGATCGCCTGTCGGTGTTCAACTACGCGCACCTGCCGGAGCGCTTCATGCCTCAGCGGCGCATCAACAGCGACGACCTGCCCTCCCCGGCAACCAAGCTGTTGATGCTGCAAACCACTATTGAACAGTTGACCCAAGCCGGTTACCGCTACATCGGCATGGACCACTTCGCGCTGCCGGATGACGAGCTGGCGATCGCCCAGGAAGAAGGCACGCTGCAACGCAATTTCCAGGGTTACACCACCCACGGGCATTGCGACTTGATTGGGCTGGGCGTGTCGGCGATCAGCCAGATTGGCGACCTGTACTGCCAGAACAGCAGTGACCTTAATCACTACCAGAACGCCCTCGCCGGCGCGCAACTGGCCACCAGCCGTGGCTGGGTGTGCACCACGGATGACCGGTTACGCCGGGAAGTGATTCAGCAGTTGATCTGCAACTTCAGCCTGGGATTCGAGCGGATCGAACAGGTATTCAACATCGATTTTCGTGGCTACTTCGATGCGCTGTGGCCGCAGTTGGAGGCGATGGCCGCAGACGGCCTGATCGAACTCGATGCACTGGGCATGCGCGTACTGCCCGCCGGGCGCCTGCTCGTGCGCTCGGTGTGCATGGTGTTCGATGCCTACCTGGAGCACCAGAACCGGCAGCGATTCTCGCGGGTGATCTGATCACATCGACAACGAGGCAACCTTCATCGAGTCCTCAGCGCTCATGCCTTTCATGGCTTTTGCCAGCGAGGTCTGGGCGGTCATCAGCCCAGCCTGCAGCATGCTGATTTCACCTTGAAGTGCACTGGTTCTGATCCGCGCTTCTTCTGGCGAGAGGCTGCTGTTGGCCGCAACCGCAGCCAGTTGAGCCTGTTTCTCGGCGATCTGCTGCTTCAATTGACGGATCATTTTCAGCACTTGCTTGACGTTATCGGCCAAGCCACTGTCGTCGATATCGGCATTGGCACTTTTGGCCGAACCCGCGGCCTTGAATGCATTGGCGGAAATAGTCACCGCCACCGCTGGGCTTTCAGGCGGCAGCGCGGTGCTTGAGGCTTGTTTTTCGGTCTCGGCAACCGGCTTGGCGTCCGGCACGTAAGGTACGCGGATGGCCGATGTGTAGGCGGCTATAACAGACATGATTCAGGCTCCGTTGAATAGATATGCCAACTGTATCGGCCTCGATACATAAATATTTATACCGTTGTTGCTTTTTTGTACACGCTGGCCTGATCCACCCTCGGTGCGTTACCCTTACGTCTTATGTGTGTTTCACCACAAGGATTTAAGAAATGTCCGAGCCAGTCAAACTGCGCGCTCACAGCCAGGCTCACTGCAAGGATTGCAGCCTCGCCCCCCTCTGCCTGCCACTTTCGTTGAATTTGGAAGACATGGATGCGCTGGACGAAATTGTTAAACGCGGTCGCCCGCTGAAAAAAGGCGAGTTTCTGTTCCGCCAAGGTGACAAATTCGACTCGGTTTATGCAGTGCGTTCGGGCGCGTTGAAGACCTTCAGCCTGAGCGACGGCGGCGAAGAACAGATCACCGGCTTCCATCTGCCCAGCGAGCTTGTCGGGTTGTCGGGCATGGGCACCGACATTCACCCCGTGTCGGCCCAGGCCCTGGAGACCACCTCGGTGTGCGAAATCCCCTTCGAGCGCCTCGATGAATTAGCCCTGCAGTTACCGCAATTGCGTCGCCAACTGATGCGCGTGATGAGCCGCGAGATTCGTGACGACCAACAGATGATGTTGCTGTTATCGAAAAAAACCGCCGACGAGCGCATCGCCACGTTTCTGGTCAACCTGTCGGCGCGTTTCCGCGCACGTGGTTTCTCGGCCAACCAGTTCCGCCTGAGCATGTCGCGCAACGAAATCGGCAATTACCTGGGCCTCGCGGTGGAAACCGTGTCGCGCGTGTTCACGCGTTTTCAGCAGAATGAGTTGCTTGCCGCTGAAGGCAAGGAAGTGCATATCCTCGACCCGATCCAGTTGTGTGCCCTGGCCGGCGGCACCCTCGACGGCTGATCCAGACACTTGCGGCCGAGCCAATCGGCGAGGCCGCAGGTATACTTCGAGTCCGTTTTCCGCCTTCAGGACTCTTCGACGATGACCTTCGACTCGTTCGACATCAAATCCTTGATTCGCCCTGTCATCGACTTCCCCAAGCCTGGGGTGATCTTTCGTGACATCACGCCGCTGTTCCAATCGCCCCGTGCCCTGCGCCTGGTGGCTGACAGCTTTGCGCAACGCTACGTCGAGGCCGACTTCAGCCATATCGGCGCGATGGATGCGCGGGGCTTTTTGATCGGTTCGATCATCGCCTACCAACTCAACAAACCACTGATCCTGTTCCGCAAGCAAGGCAAGCTGCCGGCTGACGTGCTGGCCGAGGGTTACCAGACCGAATACGGCGAAGCCTTCCTCGAAGTACACGCCGACAGCCTGTGCGAAGGCGACTCGGTATTGATGTTCGATGACCTTATTGCGACAGGCGGCACCTTGATCGCCGCCGCCAACCTGGTAAGGCGCATGGGCGCGAAGATCTTCGAAGCGGCTGCAATCATCGACCTGCCGGAACTGGGCGGCTCACAACGCCTGCAAGACATGGGCATTCCGACGTTTTGCCTGACGCAGTTTGCGCTGACTGAACGATAAGCGGCTGCCTGGCCTCTCTGTGGCAGGTGGACCCGCTCGCCACAGTGAATCCAAACTATCCGAGCGCGATTGGCTTACGCCCGGCGAACGAGTGCGCCAAGGTGCCGCCATCGACCAACTCCAGCTCGCCACCCAACGGCACACCATGGGCGATGCGCGAGGTGATCAGGCCTTTGTTGCTGAGTAACTGCGCGATGTAATGCGCGGTCGCCTCGCCTTCCACTGTCGGGTTGGTGGCCAGGATCACTTCGGTAAACGTGCCCTGCGCTTCAATCCGCGCCACCAACTGTGGAATACCGATAGCTTCCGGCCCCAACCCGTCGAGCGGCGACAAATGCCCCTTGAGCACAAAGTAACGCCCGCGGTAACCGGTTTGCTCCACCGCGTACACGTCCATCGGCCCTTCGACCACGCACAGCAGCGTATCGTCGCGGCGTGGGTCGGCGCATTGCGGGCAAAGGTCTTCTTCGGTGAGGGTGCGGCACTGGCGGCAGTGGCCTACGCCGACCATCGCCTGGCTCAACGCTTGGGCCAACCGTGTGCCACCGCTGCGATCACGCTCCAGCAGTTGCAGCGCCATGCGCTGGGCGGTTTTCTGACCCACGCCTGGCAAGGTGCGCAGGGCGTCGATCAATTGACGAATCAGAGGGCTGAAGCTCATGGGCAAAGGTCCGGCAAAACAACGAGACGCGGTTTATACCCGCGCCCCGGTTTAGCGTCAAATGATCAATCCTGCGCGACGCGCACCACCAACTTGCCGAAGTTGCGCCCCTCAAGCAAACCGATAAAGGCTTCCGGCGCCTGTTCCAGCCCGTCGACCACGTCTTCGCGGAACTTGATTTTGCCATCACGCACCCACGGCGCCATGGCGCTGAGGAATTCGGGCTGGCGGTCGCCGTAGTCGTCGAACACGATAAAACCCTGAATGCGCACACGCTTGGTCAGCAAGGTGCGTTGCAGCGCCGGCAGACGGTCTGGGCCGCTCGGGGCTTCATGCGCGTTGTAACCGGCGATCAGCCCGCATAACGGAATCCGCGCCTTGGCGTTGAGCAGCGGCAGCACGGCGTCAAACACTTTGCCACCGACGTTTTCATAGTAGATGTCCACACCGTTGAAACACGCTGCGGCCAGCTCGTTGGCAAAATCGTCGCTTTTGTGATCCACGCAGGCATCAAAGCCCAGCTCATCGACCACATAGCGGCATTTTTCGGCGCCACCGGCAATACCGACTACGCGCAGGCCTTTGAGTTTGGCCACCTGCCCGACCACCGAGCCCACGGCACCGGACGCTGCAGCCACCACCAGGGTTTCGCCAGCTTTGGGCTGGCCGATGTCCATCAGGCCCATGTAGGCGGTCATGCCCGGCATGCCCAGCACACCCAGCGCCATCGACGGGCTGGCCAAGCCATTGGGCACTGGCATCAAGTTACGTCCGTCAGAAATGCTGTGGGTCTGCCAACCGGTGGAGCCGACCACCAGGTCACCGACTTCGAATTTCGGATGGCGTGACTGCTCGATACGGCTGACAGCGCCACCGGTCATCACCTCGTCGATTTCCACCGGCGCGGCGTAGGACGGCGCGTCACTCATGCGCCCACGCATGTAGGGGTCGAGGGACAGGTACAGCGTTTTCAGCAGCACTTGGCCTTCAGCCAGTTCCGGCAAATTAACGCGCTCCAGGCGGAAGTTTTCCGGGGTCGGCGCGCCTTGAGGGCGTGAAACCAGGACAATACGCTGGTTCAAAATGGCTTCTTGAGACATCAAAGGACTCCTTTATCGAATTCATCGGTATAGGGTGCAGACCGTACACGCAGCGCCAGGGTTCATATTGAACGCGCATCGCGAGGGTCCTTCTTGCCTGAAGGCTCACGCCAGAAACAAAAATGCCAGGCGCATGGCCTGGCATTCGAGTGCAGCCAAGCTAACCCATCAGAACGGCAGCTTCATCCCCGGCGGCAGTTGCATGCCGGAAGTAACGCCGGACATTTTGTCCTGGCTGTTCGCTTCGATCTTGCGCACGGCGTCGTTGACGGCCGCAGCGAACAGCGCTTCGAGCATTTCCAGGTCGTCTTCACTGGCGCCTGGCAATACGCTTGGGTCGATGCTCACGCGTTTGATGTCGTGACGACCGGTCATCACTACGCTGACCATATCGCCACCGGCTTTACCGGTGACTTCGGCGTTGGCCAGTTCTTCCTGCATTTTGGCCATCTTTTCCTGCATCTGCTGCGCCTGCTTCATCAGGCCGGCCATGCCACCTTTCATCATGGGAATCACCTCAAAAGTACGTGGATCAAGTTAGTAGCCCGGTGTTATGACGCTTGGGGCACCGGGGCTTCGACAGGTTCAATAGTATCCTCACGCACGACCGCACCAAACTGTTGCATCAATTGCTGGATGAGCGGATCAGCGTGAATCGAGTTTTCTGCATCGCGCTGGCGGTTGATACGCCGGCGAGTCGCGGCCTGGGCCGGGGTTTCCTGCTCGGGCTTGATCAACTCGATGGTAATGGTCAGCGTGCGTGCATGGTACTGGTTCAGGGCGTCATTCAGGCGGCGTTGCTGGGTGGCGTTGAACAGGGCGCTGTGGGCCGGGTCCAGGTGCAGCAACCAGTGGTCGCCTTCAATCGAAATCAAGGTGCAGTTGGCGGCGATGCTGCCGGTCATGCCGGAGATCGGCAGTTTCGGGAACAGCTCCAGCCATTGCAACGCCAGGCCGGTGGCCGGGGCTGCAGCGGGCTCCGCCTCGGGCTCGGGTGCAGGCTCGGCAGCGTGTTCACTGGCCAACTCGTCCAAGTAGCTGTAGGCCGAATCGATGTCCGGCTCGATGTAGTCTTCGTCCAGCGGCGGCTCGTCATCCAGATCAATACCCGGCGTGGCGGCGTCGACTTGCGCGACGGTTGGCTCGGGCACCGGCGCAGACACCCATTCCGGCGCGGCTGGCACTACGCTGTCTGGCGCAGGCGCCGGCATGGGCGTCAGTTCGGGCTGCTCACCGGCGGTCTCAAGCACCGGCTCAACGAAAGGCTGCAACTCGGCTTCGGGCTCTGCGGCGTCGTTCCACGGCAAGTCGACCACGGGCACCGGTTGCGGCTCGGGCTCGATGACCGGTTGCGGTTCGACTACCGGCGCGACCTTTACAGGCGCAGGTTCAGGATCAGGTTCAGGCACCGGCGCAACCGGCGCAGGTGTCGCAACCACTGGCGCGACTGCCGCCGTGCCAGCCACTGGTTGGGCGGAATCAACTGTGGCCTGGCTGATCCCCACTGGCTTTAGCGGCTGTCTCGGCGCGTCTGCGACATCGGCGGGCCGGAACGCCAGCATCCGCAGCAGGACCATTTCGAAGCCACCGCGCGGGTCCGGCGCGAGGGGCAAATCCCTGCGGCCGATCAGGCCCATCTGGTAATAAAACTGCACATCTTCGGCCGGCAAGGCCTGGGCCAGCGCCAACACGCGGTCGCGGTCGCCATGGCCGTTGTCGACACCTTCAGGCAAGGCCTGAGCAATGGCAACACGGTGCAGCACATTGAGGATTTCCGAGAGCACGCCATTCCAGTCCGGGCCTTGCTCCGACAAATGGCGCACGGCTTCAAGCAGCGCCTTGGCGTCACCTTCGATCAGCGCGTGCAGCACGTCGAACACCTGGCCGTGGTCGAGGGTGCCGAGCATCGCACGCACGTCGGCGGCCATGACCTTGCCTTCACCAAAGGCGATGGCCTGGTCGGTGAGGCTCATGGCATCACGCATCGAACCGTCGGCGGCGCGGCCGAGCAGCCACAGCGCGTCGTCTTCGAACGGCACGTTCTCGACGCCCAGCACGTGGGTCAAATGCTCGACCACACGTTCAGGGGTCATGTTTTTCAGGGAGAACTGCAGGCAACGCGACAAAATCGTTGCCGGAAGCTTCTGCGGGTCGGTGGTGGCCAGAATGAATTTGACGTAGGGCGGCGGCTCTTCCAGGGTTTTCAACAGCGCGTTGAAGGAATGACTGGAAAGCATGTGCACTTCGTCGATCAGGTAGACCTTGAAGCGGCCACGGCTCGGCGCGTACTGCACGTTATCGAGCAGCTCGCGGGTGTCTTCCACCTTGGTGCGGCTGGCGGCGTCGATCTCGATCAGGTCGACAAACCGCCCTTCGTCGATCTCGCGGCACACCGAACAGGTGCCGCAGGGCGTCGAGGTGATACCGGTTTCACAGTTCAGGCATTTGGCGATGATGCGTGCAATGGTGGTCTTGCCTACCCCCCGAGTACCGGTGAACAGGTAGGCGTGGTGCAGCCGCTGGCTGTCCAAGGCATTGATCAGAGCCTTGAGCACATGGGTCTGGCCGACCATTTCGCGGAACGAGCGCGGGCGCCATTTACGTGCAAGAACCTGATAACTCATCGAAAACCGTCGCAACTGGGAAGCGGAAGCCGGTAATGCTAGCGGAGCAAGGGGAAAATTGCATCCGGCACGCTCGTCTAATCTAACCAGGCTCTGCTGGCTGGCCACGCAAAGGCCTGAACCCGCAGCGTGCAGGCGCGTCGTTCTGGCGATTTATGGATGTTTTCGCTTGCCGCCCTCGACGCGGCGCGACGCTTACCCGAGAGGCTTTCGGCTAACGCAGAACAACCCCTTTACGTTATTCTTCCGCGAAATTAATTCAAAATGTAAGGGACTACCATGAACTACTTGCGCTTATTAATAGCGGCGAGCGCACTCGCCCTGTGTGCCGTTCCCGCTTTCGCGGCACCCGCACCGGCTCCCGCTGAAGCCAGTGCACCAGCCGAAACCGCCGAACACTTTCTCGGTTCACTCAAGCAAAAGACCGGCTTGATCACCCTGCCGAGTGGCATTGCAACCCTCAAGCTCAACGACGAGTTTTACTACCTCGACCCCGCCGACACCGAGCGCTTGTTGACCGATGGCTGGGGCAACCCGCCTGGCTTCAAAACGCTGGGCATGATCGTGCCAAAGGCCGTCAGCCCGTTATCGGAGCGCGGCTGGGGCGTGATCGTCAGCTACAACGCCGACGGCCACGTTTCCGACGAGGATGCGGCGAAAATCGACTACGCCGAAATGCTCAAGCAAATGCAGGAAGAAGACGTCGAAGACAACAAGCAACGTCAGAAACAAGGCTACGCAGGCCTGCACCTGCTGGGCTGGGCCGAGCCGCCGCACTACGATGACAGCACCCATAAAATGTACTGGGCGCGCGAACTGAAAGCCGATGACGCCAACCAGAACACCCTCAACTACAGCATCCGCGTGCTGGGCCGTGAAGGCGTGCTGGAACTCAACGCAGTCGCCGCCATGGCCGACTTGCCCGTGATCAAGCAGGAGTTGCCCAAGGTGCTGGCCTTTACCAACTTCACCGACGGCAACCTGTACACCGACTTCAACCCGAGCACCGACAAACTCGCCACGTATGGGTTGGCGGCTTTGGTGGCCGGCGGTATCGCCGCAAAGGCGGGTTTGTTCGCCAAGATCGGCTTGTTCCTGCTGGCGGCGAAGAAGTTTCTGGTGATCGGTGTTGTCGCGCTGTTGGCAATGATCCGCAAGCTGTTCAACCGCAACAAGGCGTAAACCGCACACACAAAAACGCCGCGGTGTGCTTGGCACACTGCGGCGTCCACGGCTCGCTCACGCAACCCGAGGCGCTACTCAGCTATTGGGCGCAGACACCCGGTTGTATTGATCCTGGCTGATCCAACCGGTGAACGAACGGCCCTTGGCATTGGTGAACTCAACCTGAGCCCAGCCGTCCTTGGCTGCCAGCACACCGACTACATCACCCTTGACGATATACGGGCGCTTGTCGGCGTTGGCGCCTGGTGCTTCCAGCAGGTGAGCCTTGTCGGCAGTCACGGTCACAAGGCCGATCCATTGCCTGGCGACGGTTTGGGTCAGTTCCAGCCCGCTGGCAATTTCAGGCATCAATACGCTGAAGCAGCCGGGATGCTGGCGCCCCTGCTCCACCGTCAACGTCACGCCCTCGGACGCCGCCGCCACGCTGCCGGGATAGGCCTCGTCGAGCCAGGTAGTCAGCGCTTCGGGCTTGCCTTGCAAGTAGAAGGCGCAATTACGGCTCACACCTTCGCCCATCTCTTGCGCGTAAAAGCCCTCCACCTGATGCTCGGGCGTCACCGCCAGCATCAGCCCTTCGTACTGGCCCGAATGCAACTCGGCGGCGCTGGACACTGCAGGCACCATGGCACACAACGACAACACGCCAATGGCTAGAAAACGACTCATAGTATTTTTCCCTTCAAGTGCGGTGCGGGCCTGAGTACGTCATCGTCAAGGGCTGACCGCAGCCGGTGCGCGGCGTGGTAGAGGTGGCTGGCGGAAACTACCAAGACGGCTTTGGGTTGTCCATCCGGCGTTGCTGCCGGTGAGACCGTTACCAACGCGGGGCGCAACACTGCGAGGAGCCATTACCGCGCTGCTATTTTTTCTCCAGCGCATCAAAGGCTTTTTTGATTCGTTTGTCGTAGTCGCCGTAGTCCTTGCCGTTATAAAGGGAAGCCATGCCCACGTAGTCCTTGTTCTTCATGGCTCTGACCAACGCCGGGTTCTTGCGGCAAAAGCCGACGAACGCCATCAATTGCTGGCCGGCATTGACCTTCATCACGGTGACATATTCGACCACGGACGCGTATCCGCAGGCGGCGAAGTTGAAACCCATTATCTGAAACATGCCCCAGGACGCCGACATCAGCGCCGCGTTCGGGTCCAGGTTAAACGCTGCAATCAGGGTTTCCCAAGCCTTCGCCTGGTCCTTGTTATTGGCTCGCCATTGCGCGCCGGCCGGCTCTTTATACGGGTACGACAACAAGGGATAGCTGGCGTCGTACTTGCGCTGGGTGTACTTGCGAAAGATGTGCCCCTCAAACGCGATCACCGGCATTTTGGCTGGCCCGAACCCTGAGCGCCCACCCGATTCGACCGTGGCAAACGCCTTGATGAGATTCACCGAAATACCATTGCCCAATTGCGCGGCGGCGCCCTGAAAGTCAGCCCCGGTGAGGACCACGCTACCGTCACAGGTGGCGCGCGTGACCAACTGCCGCTTGTCTGGTTCAGGCTGCACCGGCGGGGGCAGACTTTCGGGCGCCTGAGCCCCCGCCTGCGCCTTGCGCATATCCTCGACCAGGCTGTTAAACGTGCGGCCTGCCGGGTCAATCACACCGTCGGGCCGGCTGACATTGAGGCGACTCGACTGATAATCGCTGATGCGGCGCACCAACTGCGCGTCGCACTTGCCGTTCTCCAGCAAGCGCACAGCGGGTTTGGGCGTGATCAGATTAAACAGTCGCTGAATGTACTGAATATCGGCAGGCACATTGCGCGCCTTGCCAAGGGTGCCGACTGAGGCAGTGATGCGCGGGGGTAAACTTTGAGGGCTGTTCATGGCAATCATCCTTGTCCAAGAAATGGGCGCCATCACTTCCTTACTACTCCAGCACCACGGTTTTTTTAAAAATACGCATGATTGAAGCTAGCAGGCGGCTGGAGGTTGTCCAGCGCAAAGCCGTCAGCGCTGCCAACAAGACTGGGCAGGTGAACGAAAGAGAGATTTTTTGATTTGAAACAGGCGGGTTGCAGCAAGGAAGAGCGTTATGGAGGCAACCCCACCAGCCACACCCCGGCACACAATGTTCCCGCTGTGGCTGCTGCCTTCCGGCTCTGACCAGGTTCACGGGTAATCGTTGCGGGGGGACCGATGGGGTCACCATAACGACGCTTGCCTCTCGGCAAGCGGGGCCATTGTACCGATCTGATCGGAAGTTACAACCGTTGGTGCCAGATTAAAAATATTCGATGGTTCAAGCACTTGCCCACTGGTTTCGTACAGATCCCGGCAGGCCGGGGCGTGCTTGCGACTACAGCAGAACGGCTTTATCCGCCCTGCCGCCCTCTTCCTGGATCACCAAGTGAATAAAGTGCAGTTTGGCGATCACCGCCGGCGGCAGCACGAACGGGTAGAAATCTGGCTGGCCCATGCTGCGTGACAGTTCGTTGAGCATGCCCGCCAGTTCGATCCACGCGTTGACGAACGACAAAAACGCCGCACCGCCCGGGTGTTCGGGGTCATACAGGCTGGACAGCGGGAACGGCAGGTAATCCAGGTCCATCTCGCGGGCGCTCATGCCAAAGCCCAGCGCGGTGTCGACGGCATCCATCATGTGCAGGTAGTGGGCCCAGGTTTCGGCCCAATCTTCCCAAGGGTGCATGGTCGCGTAGGCGCTGACACAGGTTTGCTGCCAGTCGGGGCGCGGGCCTTCCTGGTAATGCTGGTCCAGAGCATCGGCGTAACTGGCGCGTTCGTCGCCGAACAGGTTACGAAACGGTTCGAGCCAATGGCTGTTGGCGATCAGCCGGTCCCAGTAGTAATGGCCGACCTCATGGCGAAAGTGGCCGAGCAAGGTGCGGTAGGGTTCGCGCATCTGCACGCGGATCTTCTCGCGGTGGGCGTCGTCGGCCTCTTTGATGTCGAGGGTGATCAAGCCGTTGGCGTGGCCGGTGGTCGGCGCGTTGCCTTGCAGGTCAACGCCGACAAAATCGAAGGCCAGGCCGGTGGCCTCGTCGACGCTTTTGGGCAGCACTTGCAGGCCCAGGCCGATCAGTTGCGCGACCAGCCGGCGCTTGGCCGTTTCGACTTTGCGCCAGCGCTCGGCGTTTTCCAGAATCGAGAGGTCGGGGATCGTACGATTCAGGCTGCACGCCACGCACAGTGTCGCAGTGCTGTGGGCCGGGATCAGCCAGTTACACGCAGCCGGGGTGTCAAGGTTGGCGCAGCGGCGAAAGGCGCCGGCATCGAGGTTGTCGTCTTGTAGCCAGGTGCCGGCGACGGGGCCAGGTTGCAGCGAGGCTAACCGACTCTGTTGCGGCTGGTAACCCAGCAGTGCCTGGCACGCCAGGCACTGGCTGTTGCGAAAGAACAGTGCTTGCCCGCAACGGCATTGCCAGACCTTGCTGTTGCGCGAGGATTCGACCATGAACGGCGCGGCGATGCGTGAACTGAGTTGCTCGAAATAGCGGAACATGGCGATCTCTCCCTGGGTGACCAAGACTAGATCATTCAGCCCTTAAAATCGTTCCACTTTATTCAAGGGGCTGCCTTGCAGCCCAACGGGAGCATGCTGCGTCGCCCCGGCAAACGATCAGACGCTGATGTTGTGTGTGGCCAGGAACGCCACAAACGCCTCCTCATCCAGCACCTTGAGCCCCAGCTCGCTGGCCTTGGCCAGTTTCGAACCGGCGCCCGGCCCCGCCACCACGCAATGCGTCTTCGCCGACACCGAACCCGCCACCTTGGCGCCGAGGCTTTCGAGCTTGTCCTTGGCCACATCGCGGCTCATCAGCTCCAGCGAGCCGGTCAGCACCCAAGTGTGCCCGGCTTCCGGCAAGCCTTCGACGACCTTTTTTTCGCTCTGCCAGTGCATGCCAAAGTCCTTGAGCTGCTGCTCAATGGCGAGGGCGCGATGGGCATTGTCTGCGTTATCAAAAAAGTCGCGCACCGCCTTGGCCTGCTTCTCGGGCAGCGCCTGGCGCATGTCGAGCCAGTCCGCCTTGATCACGCCTTCGAGGGTGGTGAATTTATCCGCGAGTTTTTGCGCGGCGCCGGGGCCGACGCTTGGCACGTGCAGCTTGTCGAGCAAACCGCCCAAGGTGGTGCTGGCGGCGAACTCGGCGCTCAGGTCGCCCTGCTCCTGCAATTGCAAGGCGCATTCATCCGGCGACAGCAATGCGCCGATCACTTGCTGGTTATGGCCGTCTTCAAAAAAGCTGTGAATCTCGTGCGCCACTTCCAGGCCAACGTCCGGCAGGTAGGTCAGCACTTCGGGCAAGGCCTGCTGCACGCGCGCCAGCGACGCCAGCGAGCGCGCCAGCACCTTGGCTGTTTCCTCGCCCACATCGGGAATGCCCAAGGCGTAGATAAACCGCGCCAGGGTCGGCGTCTTGCTGTTGTCGATGGCCGTGATCAGCTTCTTGCTGGAAATATCGGCAAAGCCTTCCAGGTCGATAATCTGCTCATACTTGAGTTTGTAGAGGTCGGCCGGCGAACCGATGAGCTTTTCGTCCACCAACTGCTCGATGGTTTTATCGCCCAGGCCGTCGATGTCCATGGCGCGGCGCGAGACGAAGTGGATAATCGCCTGCTTGAGCTGCGCGCCACAGGCCAGGCGGCCAACGCAGCGGTACACCGCGCCTTCGCTGACGGTTTCCTTGCCCTTGCTGCGCTTGACCAGCTGCGTGCGCTCCACGTGGGAGCCGCACACCGGGCAGCGCTCGGGGATCGGCACGGCGCGGGCCGTTTCGGGGCGGCGTTCAAGCACCACCGAAACCACCTGCGGGATCACATCACCGGCGCGGCGGATGATCACGGTGTCGCCGATCATCACGCCCAAACGTGCGACCTCATCCATGTTATGCAAGGTGGCGTTGGAGACAGTCACTCCCGCCACCTTGACCGGCTTCAAGCGTGCCACCGGGGTCACCGCCCCCGTACGGCCAACCTGGAATTCCACGTCAAGCAGCTCGGTCAGTTCTTCCATCGCAGGGAATTTATGCGCAATGGCCCAGCGCGGCTCACGCGCGCGAAAGCCCAGTTCACGCTGGGAGGCGATGCTGTTGACCTTGAACACCACGCCGTCGATTTCATACGGCAGGCTGTTACGCCGCTCGCCGATGTCGCGGTAGTAGTCCAGGCAATCCTGAATACCCTTGGCCAGCTTCAGTTCATGGCTGATCGGCATGCCCCACTTCTGCAATTGGTGCAGGTTGCCAATATGCGTGTCGCTGATGTCGGTGGTCACGCCATAGCAGCAGAATTCCAGCGGGCGGCTGGCGGTGATCTTCGAGTCCAACTGGCGCAGGCTGCCGGCGGCGGCATTGCGCGGGTTGGCAAAGGTCTTGCCGCCCACTTCCAGTTGCGAGGCGTTCAGCCGCTCGAAACCGGTTTTTGACATGAACACTTCGCCGCGCACTTCCAGGGTCGCCGGCCAGCCGCTGCCGTGCAGCTTCAACGGGATGTTGCGCACGGTGCGCACGTTGACGCTGATGTCTTCGCCGGTGGTGCCATCACCGCGCGTGGCACCGCGCACCAGTTCGCCATCTTGATACAGCAAGCTGACCGCCAGGCCGTCCAGCTTCGGCTCGCAGCTGTATTCGACCGCCGCGCCAGCGCCAAACAGATCGCCCACCGGCAGGTCGAGACCTTCGGTAACCCGGCGATCAAACTCCAGCATCGTGGTTTCATCGAAGGCGTTGCCGAGGCTGAGCATCGGCGTCTCATGCTTCACCTGAGTAAACGCCGAGAGCGCCGCGCTGCCGACCCGCTGTGTCGGAGAATCACGCGTGACCAGCTCCGGGTGCGCCGCTTCCAGCGCCTTGAGCTCGTGGAACAACCGATCATACTCGGCGTCCGGGATGCTCGGCTCATCGAGGACGTGGTAGCGGTAATTGTGCTGATCCAGTTCAGCGCGCAATTCAAGGATGCGGGTGTGGGCGGCGGTCATGGGTGTTCTCTCAGAAAGCAAAAGAGCAGCCGAAGCTGCTCAAATGGTAGTGCGCTTATTCTATCGACAACGCTGTGAAGCAATCCTCAGCGTTTTTGTGTCAGAGCGCGACGCTCAAACTCAACGATGCGCTGGCGGTAGTGTTCGATGGTCTGGGCGGTGAGCACGCTGCGTTGGTCATCCTTAAGCTCGCCGTTGAGTTCCTGCGACAGCTTGCGGGCTGCGGCCACCATCACGTCGAACGCTTGCTTGGGGTGACGCGGGCCTGGCAGGCCGAGGAAGAAGCTCACCGCCGGGGTGCTGAACAGGTCAATATCGTCCAGGTCAAAGGTGCCCGGCTTGACCGCATTGGCCATCGAGAACAGCACTTCGCCGTTACCGGCCATGCTTTCGTGACGGTGGAAAATATCCATTTCGCCGAAACGCAGGCCGCTTTCCAGAATATTCTGCAACAACGCCGGGCCTTTGAAGCCGGCGGTGTCGCGGCAGATCACGCTGATCACCAACACTTCTTCGGCGGCCGGCTGGTCGTTCACCGATTGGCGTGGCGCGCTTTTGGCCGGCGCCTCGTCAGGGAAATCGTCGTCGCGGCTGCTGAAGCTCGGGCCGTCATCGGCGTCGAGGTTCAAGTCACCCTGATGCGGCTCAGCCACCGCCGCGCTCCCGCGCTTGCCACGCTTGGCGGTGGGTTCACGCGCTTCACGCATAGGCGCGCTCATCGACGGCAAGTCATGCTCGTCCAGTTGCGGCTCTTTATGGGTGTCCAGCACACGCGGTGGCCCCAGCAACTCGGCACTGCCGTCGTCGTCGGGCAAGTTGGACAGGTTGCGGTCCAAACGGAATTTAAGCTTGCCCTTGCCACCGCGCATGCGGCGCCAGCCATCAAAAAGAATACCGGCAATGACAATAATGCCGATGACGATCAGCCACTCGCGCAGACCGATTTCCATGTAATCCCGTGCCTCTAATAAAAAATGCTGAAAAATAAGGGGTTTAGCACCGTGCAAACCGCTTTAAAACGTGGCGCCAACTCTATGTTCTGACTGACGTTTTGCCCACGCACACGAAAATTTGACATTAAACTAGCACGACCGTTACACCGTTGGCGAGAAGTGTGTCGGTTTGCCATTTTTCTACCCTCGGGAAGATATCTGACTAACCCCGCCAACGGTGAGCTACAAGGTGATAGCTGCAAGCTGCAAGCTACAAGCTATAAGCTGCAAGTGAGTCGGCTTTTAGCTTTTAGCTTGTAGCTTGCCGCTTGCCGCTACGCCGCTAGGCGTCCACCATCGCCATCGCCTCTTCCACATCCACCGCCACCAACCGCGAACAACCCGGCTCGTGCATCGTGACGCCCATCAACTGGTCCGCCATTTCCATGGCGATCTTGTTGTGCGTGATGTAGATGAACTGCACGGTCTGCGACATCTCTTTGACCAACCGTGCATAGCGCCCGACGTTAGCGTCATCCAGCGGCGCATCAACTTCGTCGAGCATGCAAAACGGCGCCGGGTTCAGCTTGAAGATGGCAAATACCAGCGCCAATGCGGTCAGGGCTTTTTCACCACCGGACAACAAATGGATGGTGCTGTTCTTCTTGCCCAGCGGCCGCGCCATGATCGTCACCCCTGTATCGAGTAGATCTTCGCCCGTCAGTTCCAAGTAAGCGCTGCCACCGCCGAAAACTTTCGGGAATAACGCCTGTAAACCGCCATTAATCTGATCAAAGGTATCTTTGAAACGATTACGCGTTTCCTTGTCGATCTTGCGAATCACGTTTTCCAGGGTGTCCAGCGCTTCGACCAAGTCGGCGTTCTGCGCATCCAGATAGCGTTTACGCTCGGACTGCTGCTGGTACTCATCAATGGCCGCAAGGTTGATCGCGCCCAGCCGTTGGATGCGCGCCGCAATGCGCTCAAGTTCTTCTTCGGCATCTTTTTCGTTGGCTTGGGCGGTCAGCGTATTAAGTACGCCGTGCAGGTCGTAGCCGTCTTCCAGCAATTGGTCTTGCAGGGTTTTGCGGCGCACGGTCAAGGCTTGCCATTCCATGCGCTGTTGTTCGAGTTGGCCGCGAATCAGTTGCGATTGCTGCTCGGCCTGGGTGCGGCGCTTTTCGGCGTCACGCAGTTCGCGGTCGGCATCTTCCAGGGCGATCTGCGCAGTCTTGAGTTCTTCGTCGACCGTCATGCGCTTGTCGAGCAACTCTTCAAGCTTGAGCCGCAGCTCTTCAAGCGGCGCTTCGCCCTCCTCCAGGTTGAGGCTCAGTTGCTCGCGCTTTTCGGTGAGGCGTTCGGACTGCATTTCCAGGCGCTCAAGCGCTTGGGCGGTGGACGTGTGTTGAGCGCGCAACGAGCCGAGGCGCACCGCCAATTGGTGCGCGTGGTCCTTGTGCTGGCGGGCTTCCTGGCGCACGCGGTCGAGGCGTTCGCGCAGGCTGTCGCGCTCGGCCAACAGCAGCTCACGCTGCTCGGTGTCGAGGGCCATGCTGTCGAGGGCGTCTTGCAACTGCAGGCGCGCTTCGCCGATTTGCTCGTGTTCGAGGGCGCGCTGCTCGGCCATTTCCACGACCTCTTCGTCGAGGCGAGTGCGGCGCAGGGTCAGTTGCTCGACCTTGGCCTTGCTCGCCGACAATTGTGCTTTCAGCTCGCCTTGCTGGCGTGCTTCGTCCTGCAACAGGCGGCGCAGGTGTTCGCGGCCGGTCTCTTGCTGGCGCTGCGTGGCGCGCAGGGTTTGCAGTTCGGTTTCAAGGCTTTCGAGGGTGGCTTCACGCTCTTCGCGCTCGGCGCTCAGGCTGACGATTTCTTGCCCGCGCGCCAATACGCCGCTTTGCGCATCGCTGGCGCGCCGCACGCGCAAAAAGTGCCGGCCGACCCAGTAGCCGTCGCGGCTGATCAGGCTTTCGCCGGCGGCCAGTTGACTGCGCTGGGCCAGGGCCTGCTCAAGTGTTTCAACCGGCCGAACCTGGCCCAGCCACGGCGACAGGTCAATCGCCGCCTCGACCTTGTCCAGCAAACTGCCGGGCACGCGGGTGCCATCGGCGGCCGGGCTGAGCAAACGCAAATCGCCCTGGGCGAAACCGGCCAGGTCAAAGTCGCCAAAATCGTCCACCAGCACGGCCTGCAGGTCGGCGCCGAGCACGGTTTCTACCGCCAGCTCCCAACCCGCTTCTACTGTCAAGCCTTCAGCCAGGCGTGGGCGCTCGGCCAAGTGCTGGTCGCGCAGCCATTCGGCGGTGCCGGTGCCGGGGTCGAGCGCGGCTTGCTGCAACGCTTCAAGTGAGGCCAAGCGACCGTTCAGCCGCTGCAAATCGCCTTGCGCTTGCTGCTGGGCCTGGGTCGCGTGGTGCAGTTGCTGACGCAATTGCTCCAGGCGCTCCACTTGCTGTTCTTCGCTGGCTTCCAACTCCTCCAGCGTCATCTCGCTTTCGGCCAGTTGCTCGCTCAACGCCATGATCGCCGCGTCTTCCGGGTCGGCGGCGAGCAATACGCGCTCCTCCTGCAAGCGGCGCTGGCGTTCGGCCAAGCGCTCCATGCTGGTTTCCAACTGTTGGATGCGCGACTGCTGCACCTCGGCCTGACGCCGCGGTTCGGCGGAGTGCAGGTTGAAGGTGTCCCAGCGCTCCTGCCAACCGTGCAGGGTGGTCTCGGACTCTTCCAGCGCAGCGGCGGCTTCTTCGGCTGCGGCGCTGGTGATTTCCTGCTCGGGGGTGAGCATGTCCAGCTCTTCGCCGAGGGTCAGCAATAAAGTACGGTCATGGCCCAGGTGCGATTCGGTTTCGAGGCGCGCGCGCTCGGCCTCCTTCAAATCATCCTGCAACTGGCGCAGCCGCTGCTGGCCGTGCTGGATGCTTTGCTCGACGCGGGCAATATCGCCGCCCACCGAATAGAAGCGCCCCTGCACCAGATTGAAGCGCTCGGACAGATCATGGTGCCCGTCGCGCAGGCGCTCGATACTCGCGTCGGCATTGCGTTGTTCGGCCACCAATGCTTCAAAGCTGATTTCCTGGGTGCCGATAATTGCTTCGCGCTGGCCCACCTGATCGTTCAGTGCCTGCCAGCGCAACGCCGACAGTTGCGCCTTGAGCTGACGCTCTTCGCCCTTGTATTCCTGATACTTCTCGGCGGCCTGGGCCTGGCGGTGCAAGCGCTCAAGTTGACGCTCCAGCTCTTCACGCAGGTCAGTCAGGCGGGCGAGGTTTTCATGGGTGCGGCGGATACGGTTTTCGGTTTCGCGGCGGCGCTCCTTGTACTTGGAGATGCCGGCCGCTTCTTCGATAAAGTTACGCAGGTCTTCGGGCTTGGCCTCGATCAGCTTGGAGATCATGCCCTGCTCGATGATCGAGTAGCTGCGCGGGCCGAGGCCGGTGCCGAGGAAAATATCGGTAATGTCGCGACGGCGGCACTTGGTGCCGTTGAGGAAGTAGCTGTTCTGGCTGTCGCGCGTGACCTTGCGGCGGATGGAAATTTCCGCGTACGCCGCGTATTCGCCGACCAGCGTGCCGTCGGAGTTATCAAACACCAGTTCGATGCTGGCCTGGCTCACCGGTTTGCGGCTGGTGGAGCCGTTGAAGATGACATCGGTCATCGACTCGCCACGCAGGTTTTTCGCCGAGCTCTCGCCCATCACCCAGCGTACGGCGTCGATGATGTTCGACTTGCCGCAGCCATTGGGCCCCACCACCGCCGCCATGTTACTGGGGAAGTTCACCGTGGTCGGGTCGACGAAGGATTTGAACCCCGCCAGTTTGATGCACTTGAGCCGCACGTTTAGGCGTCCGCCAACGCAGCGATGACCAACGCGCTGCTGCGGTGGCAGTAGGCCGACAGCACCAGGCGGATCTGCGTCAGGTCACGCGCCAGCACGGCCGCGAGCAATTGCTCGAACAACGCCAGGTACTCGCTCATCTCTGCCTTGCGCTGTTCCAGCGCCAAGTAATAGGCGCGGCTCATCGCCGGTTGCAGGTTATCGACGGTTTCCTGCAAATACGGGTTATTGGCGAAGGGGTACGCAGCACGCATCACGTTGAAGCTTTCTTCGACGAAGGCGCGGATGTCCTCACGCTCGAAACTGCTCACCAGGCGTTGCTGGATGTGCAGGAACGGCGCCATGTCGGCCTGCACCTGCCAGCCCTCGGCCACCGCATTGCCCAGCAGAATGTACAGCTCGCCCATCAGCGTGCACAGGCTCTGCACCTTGTGCGCGGTGAGTTCGGTAACGTGGGCGCCACGGCGCGGCAGGATGGCGACGAGGTGGCGGCGTTCAAGGATCAATAAGGCTTCGCGCACAGAACCACGGCTGACATTCAGCGCCAGCGTGACCTTCTGCTCCTGGATCCGCTCTCCAGGCTTGAGATCGCCGCGAATAATACGTTCGGCGAGGTGGTGAGCGATTTGCTCGGCGAGACTGTCCGGCGCCTTGAACGTCATGTTTTCCCTTCAAAATCTTCTATCGGTACAAGCGCGGCAGTGTAGCGCATTGGCCCGCTGATGGCGCTACGCCCACCTTGGCGAATTTGGCATGAAATAAGCAAAGATCAATCACCAGAAGAAGCCTGAAAGCCGGCAAAAACACTGGCTGCAAAAGACTGGGCTTTAATTAAAGGTGTTGTGATCGCAATTTCTTGACCCTCAGGTCAGAAACTCATTGACCGAAAAGTCAGACATGACTAGATTCGGCGCAATGCGGTTTACAACAATAACGACTCTGTGAGGCCTTCCGTGATCCAGTTTTTACTTAACCAGGAACTCCGTAGCGAGCACGCCCTGGACCCGAACCTCACCGTGCTCAACTATTTGCGCGAACACGTGGGCAAACCCGGGACCAAGGAAGGCTGCGCCAGCGGCGATTGCGGCGCGTGCACCGTGGTAGTCGGCGAGTTGCACAGCGACGCGCAAGGCACCGAGCAGATTCGTTATCGCAGCCTCAACTCCTGCCTGACGTTTGTGTCGTCATTGCACGGCAAACAACTGATCAGCGTCGAAGACCTCAAACATCAAGGCCAACTGCACAGCGTTCAGCAAGCCATGGTCGAGTGCCACGGCTCGCAATGCGGTTTTTGCACGCCAGGTTTTGTGATGTCGTTGTTTGCCCTGCAAAAAAACAGCGACGCCCCCGACAGCCAAAAAGCCCATGAAGCGCTGGCCGGCAACCTGTGCCGCTGCACTGGCTATCGGCCGATTCTGGCGGCCGCCGAACGGGCCTGCTGCAACAAGCCCCACGACCAGTTCGACAGCCGTGAGGCGCAGACCATTGCTCGCCTCAAAGCCATCGCGCCAACCCACACCGGCGAACTCAACAGCGGTGACAAGCGCTGCCTGGTGCCGCTGACCGTCGCCGACCTGGCCGACCTTTACGACGCTTACCCGCAAGCACGGCTACTCGCTGGCGGGACGGATTTGGCACTCGAAGTGACGCAGTTTCACCGCAGCTTGCCGGTGATGATCTACGTCGGCAACATCGAGGAGATGAAGCGCATCGAGTCGTTTGACGACCGCCTGGAAATCGGCGCCGCCACCGCGCTGTCTGATTGCTACAGCGCGCTGCACCACGAATACGCGGATTTTGGCGAGCTGCTGCAGCGCTTCGCCTCGCTGCAAATACGCAACCAGGGCACCTTGGGCGGCAACATCGGCAACGCATCGCCGATTGGTGATTCGCCGCCGTTGCTGATCGCGCTGGGCGCGCAAATCGTGCTGTGCAAAGGCACTGCGCGCCGCACCCTGGCGCTGGAAGACTACTTTATCGACTACCGGGTCACCGCGCGCCAAGACAGCGAGTTCATCGAGAAGATCATCGTGCCCAAGGGCCATACCTTGTTTCGCGCCTACAAGGTTTCCAAGCGCCTGGACGATGATATTTCTAAGGTGTGCGCGGCCTTCAACCTGAAGCTTGAGAACGGCGTGATCCGCGAGGCGCGTGTTGCCTTCGGCGGTATGGCCGCCACGCCCAAACGCGCTAAAAGCTGCGAGGCGGTGCTGGTCGGCGCCACATGGAATTGCGCCACCGTAGAAAAAGCCTGCGCCGCCTTGGCCGAGGATTTCACCCCGCTGTCAGACTTTCGCGCGAGCAAGGAATACCGCCTGCTCAGCGCGCAAAACCTGCTGCGCAAATACTTCATCGAACTGCAAACGCCGCACATCGAGACTCGGGTGACCGCTTATGTCTAACCATCACGCCGTGGTAAAAACCCAGGCCGAACTCGCCGAGCTGTTTGCCCAGGATCTGACCTCAGGCGTCGGCCGCAGCGTCAAGCATGACAGCGCCGCCAAACACGTCAGCGGCGAAGCGCAGTACATCGATGACCGCCTGGAATTCCCTAATCAGTTGCACCTGTACGCGCGCATGTCCGACCGCGCGCACGCCAGAATCATCAGCATCGACACCGCGCCCTGCTATGCGTTTGACGGCGTGCGCATCGCTATCACGCACGCAGACGTGCCGGGCCTGAAAGACATCGGCCCGCTGTTGCCCGGCGACCCGTTGCTGGCCATCGACACGGTGCAATTCGTCGGCCAAGTGGTGCTGGCGGTTGCCGCCCGCGACCTGGAAACCGCGCGCAAAGCCGCGATGGCCGCGGTGATCGAATACGAAGACCTGGAGCCGGTGCTGGACGTGGTCGAGGCGTTTCGCAACAAGCATTTCGTGCTCGACAGCCACACCCACCAACGCGGTGATTCGGCGGGCGCGCTGGCCACGGCGAAGAACCGCCTGCAGGGCACCTTGCACATCGGCGGCCAGGAACACTTTTACCTGGAGACGCAGATTTCGTCGGTGATGCCCACCGAAGACGGCGGCATGATCGTCTACTGCTCCACGCAAAACCCCACCGAAGTGCAGAAGCTGGTGGCCGAAGTGCTCGACGTGTCGATGAGCAAAATCGTGGTCGACATGCGCCGCATGGGCGGCGGTTTCGGCGGCAAAGAAACCCAGGCGGCGAGCCCTGCGTGCCTGTGCGCGGTGGTCGCGCGCCTCACCGGCCAGCCGACTAAAATGCGCCTGCCGCGCGTCGAAGACATGCTGATGACCGGCAAGCGCCACCCCTTCTATATTGAATACGATGTGGGCTTTGACGACAGCGGCCGCCTGCACGGTATTAACCTGGAACTGGCAGGTAACTGCGGCTGCTCGCCGGACCTGTCGAACTCGATTGTCGACCGCGCAATGTTCCACGCCGACAACGCGTATTACCTGGGCGACGCCATCGTCAACGGTCATCGCTGCAAGACCAACACCGCCTCCAACACCGCTTACCGCGGCTTCGGCGGCCCGCAAGGCATGGTCGCCATTGAAGAAGTGATGGACACCATCGCCCGCCACTTGGGCCTGGACCCGCTGGCCGTGCGCAAGGCCAACTACTACGGCAAGACCGAGCGCAACGTCACCCATTACTACCAGACCGTCGAGCACAACATGCTCGAAGAAATGACCGCCGAGCTTGAGGCCAGCAGCCAATACGCCGAGCGCCGTGAGGCGATTCGCTTGTACAACGCGCACAGCCCGATCCTGAAAAAAGGCCTGGCGCTGACCCCGGTTAAATTCGGCATTTCGTTCACCGCAAGCTTCCTCAATCAGGCGGGTGCGCTGATTCATATCTACACCGACGGCAGCATCCACCTCAACCACGGTGGCACCGAGATGGGCCAGGGGTTGAACACCAAGGTTGCGCAGGTAGTGGCCGAAGTGTTCCAGGTTGACATCGACCGCGTGCAGATCACTGCGACCAACACCGACAAAGTGCCCAACACCTCGCCGACCGCTGCGTCCAGCGGCGCCGACCTGAACGGCAAGGCCGCGCAGAACGCCGCCGAAACCATCAAGCAACGCCTGGTGGAATTCGCCGCGCGCAAGTACGACGTGAGTGAAGCGGATGTGCAATTTCGCAACGGCCATGTGCGCGTGCGTGAGCAGATCCTGACGTTTGAGGCGCTGATTCAGCAGGCGTATTTCGGTCAGGTGTCGCTGTCGAGCACGGGCTTCTACAAAACCCCGAAAATCTTCTACGACCGCAGCCAGGCGCGTGGTCGGCCGTTCTATTATTTTGCGTTCGGCGCGGCCTGTTGCGAGGTGATCGTCGACACCCTGACGGGCGAGTACAAGATGCTGCGCACCGACATCCTCCACGATGTGGGCGCCTCGCTGAACCCGGCCATCGACATCGGCCAGGTCGAGGGCGGCTTTATTCAGGGCATGGGCTGGCTGACCATGGAAGAGCTGGTGTGGAACAACAAAGGCAAGTTGATGACCAACGGGCCGGCCAGCTACAAGATCCCCGCCGTTGCGGACATGCCGCTGGATTTGCGCGTGAATCTGGTGGAAAACCGCAAGAACCCGGAAGACACGGTGTTCCATTCCAAGGCGGTCGGCGAGCCGCCGTTTATGCTCGGTATTGCCTCGTGGTGTGCGATCAAGGACGCCGTGGCGAGCTTGGGCGACTATCGGCATCAGCCCAACATCGACGCGCCAGCCACGCCTGAGCGGGTGTTGTGGGGGTGCGAACAAATGCGCCAATTGACTGTGGCGAAGGTGGTTGAGGCTGATACCGAGATGGCGTCGCTTTAGATCGAGGCGCCACCCTCGGGGGCAAGCCCCCTCCCACACTGGAATGTACTCGCCGCTCTAAATGTGGGAGGGGGCTTGCCCCCGATGATGGCCGAACTGACAACAGAAATGTTGAGGTAAACATGAACAACTGGATCAGCGCCCTTGCCGACCTGCAAAACCAGGGTGAGCCCTGCGTACTGGTGACCATCATCGAGGAGCTCGGCTCGACGCCGCGCAATGCCGGTTCGAAGATGGTTATCAGCGCCGCGCAGACCTTCGACACCATCGGTGGTGGGCACCTGGAATACAAGGCGATGCAGATCGCCCGGGACATGCTCGTGCGCGGCCAACAGAACACCCATCTTGAACGTTTCAGCCTCGGCGCAAGCCTGGGCCAATGCTGCGGCGGCGTGACCGTGCTGCTGTTCGAACCGATGGGCCAGGTGCAGGCGCAAATCGCCGTGTTTGGCGCAGGCCATGTTGGCCGCGCGCTGGTGCCGCTGCTGGCCAGCCTGCCGTGCCGGGTACGCTGGATCGATTCGCGTGATCAGGAGTTTCCGCAACATATCCCGCAAGGCGTGCGTAAAATCGTCAGCGAAGACCCGGTCGACGAAATTGCCGACTTGCCCGTGGGCAGTTACTGCATCGTCATGACCCACAATCACGCGCTGGACCTGGAACTGACCGCCGCCCTGCTCAAGCGCAATGACTTTACCTACTTCGGCCTGATCGGCTCGAAGACCAAACGGGTCAAGTTCGAACACCGCCTGCGTGATCGCGGCTTCGACACTGCACACATGCAACGCATGCGTTGCCCCATGGGCCTCAGCGAGGTCAAGGGCAAATTGCCGGTGGAGATTGCGATCTCTATCGCCGGCGAAATCATCGCCACCTATAACGCGAATTTCGGCCAGCACACTGCGAGCGCCGAACCGATTGCCAAACTGCTGCCAGCTTCACGCCGCAGCCAAGCTTCTGTTGCCAAGTATTGAGATAACCATGCCTTTGACTCGCAAAGCCTACCGAGCCGCCATCCTGCACAGCATCGCCGACCCTGCCGAGGTGGGCGTCGACGCCTCTTATGAGTATTTTGAAGACGGCCTGCTGGTGATCGATAACGGCCAGATCAGCGCCTTGGGCCACGCCAGTGACTTACTGGCGAGCCTGCCCGCCGACATCACCGTGACGCATTACCCGGATGCACTGATCACCCCCGGCCTGATCGACACGCACATCCACCTGCCGCAAACCGGCATGATCGGCGCCTATGGCGAGCAGTTGCTGGACTGGCTCAACACCTACACGTTCCCGTGTGAAAGCCAGTTCGCCGACACGGCCCATGCCGAAGAAGTCGCCGATATTTTCATCAAGGAACTGCTGCGCAACGGCACCACCACCGCGCTGGTGTTTGGCAGTGTGCACCCGCAGTCGGTGGACGCGTTTTTTGAAGCGGCGCAAAAACTCGACCTGCGCATGATCGCCGGCAAGGTGATGATGGACCGCAACGCGCCGGACTATTTGACCGACACCGCCGAAACCGGCTACCAGCAAAGCAAGGCGCTGATCGAGCGCTGGCACGGCAAAGGCCGCCTGCACTATGCGGTGACGCCGCGCTTTGCACCGACCAGCACACCTGCGCAGTTGGCGCTGGCCGGGCAACTGCTCGGCGAGTATCCGGGCTTGTATATGCAGACGCACATCAGTGAGAACACCCAGGAAGTCGAATGGGTGAAGGAGCTGTTCCCGGAGCGCAGCGGCTATCTGGATGTGTACGACCACTACCAATTGCTCGGTGAACGCTCGGTGTTCGCCCATGGCGTGCACCTGTGTGATGACGAGTGCGCACGGTTGGCGCAAACCGGTTCGGCGGTGGCGTTCTGCCCGACCTCGAACCTGTTCCTTGGCAGTGGTTTGTTCAACCTGCCGATGGCCGAGAAACACAAGTTGAACGTGGGCCTGGGCACGGACGTCGGCGGCGGCACCAGCTTCTCGCTCCTGCAAACGCTGAACGAAGCGTACAAGGTCATGCAGTTGCAGGGCGCACGGTTGAGCCCATTCAAGTCGCTGTACCTGGCGACTTTGGGCGGCGCGCGGGCCCTGCGTTTGGAAGACAAGATCGGCACCTTGCAGCCAGGCAACGACGCGGACTTTTTAGTGCTGGACTACAACGCGACGCCGCTGCTGAGCTATCGCTTGAAGCAGGCGAACAGCATTGCCGAGACGTTGTTTGTGTTGATGACGCTGGGGGATGACCGGGCGATTCTGCAGACCTACGCGGCCGGCAATCTCGTGCATCAACGCTGATCTAAAGCACACCGAGAAACAAATGTGGGAGCGGGCTTGCTCGCGAATACGGAGTGTCAGTCACCAGATGCATTGACTGATCTACCGCATTCGCGAGCAAGCCCGCTCGCACATTTCTTGGCCCTGGTGAGTCAGGGAAATTACAGTTTTACTGAGGAGCGCCCTGGCTTTTTGGTCTGCAACAGGTGCGAGAACACCGCGTGCAAATCATCCGACGCGCTTTCCTCATCGAGGTTGAGTTTGCTGTCGATGTGATCCATGTGGTGCATCATCAGGTTCACCGCCAGCACCGCGTCCCGCGCTTCGATCGCATCGATCAACTGGGTGTGTTCATCGTAGGAACAGTGCGAGCGGTTGCCGCTTTCGTACTGGGCGATGATCAACGAGGTCTGCGACACCAGGCTGCGCTGGAAGCTGATCAGCGGTGCGTTTTTTGCCGCTTCTGCCAACTTCAAATGGAATTCGCCGGAGAGGCGGATACCGGCACCGCGATCGCCACGCGAGAAGCTGTCGCGCTCGTCGTTGACCATCTGGCGCAACTCGGCCAACTGCTCGGCGGTAGCGTGCTGCACCGCCAACTCCGTGATCGCCCGCTCGACCAGACGCCGGGCCAGGAATACCTGACGCGCTTCTTCGACACTCGGGCTGGCCACTACCGCGCCGCGATTGGGCCGCAGCAACACCACGCCTTCATGGGCCAGGCGCGACAGCGCTCGGCGAATGATGGTGCGGCTGACGCCAAAGATTTCGCCCAGTGCCTCTTCACTCAATTTGGTTCCGGGTGCCAGGCGCTGCTCAAGGATTGCCTCGAAGATATGCGCGTAGACGATGTCGTCCTGGGTTCCGGTGCGACCGACCTTGCCGGCTCGCGGTTGTTTCTTGAGAGGTTGCAACTGTTCGTTCATGGGCACTCGGGTTTGGAGAACGGCGGCGAATTAACGGTAATACGGCAACGGCGAGCCGCTGGCAAGTATCACCTAAAAACACGGCATATTGTACACAACCGAATGCGCCAACACACTGTACGGCTGTTTGCGGCCCCGGCTGTATTGCAATGGCTCGTTGCGTTTAAGTTTAGGCTTGAATCTGCGCCTTCACCGGCAAACACCCTGGTAAAAGGAACACCGCCCCATGACCGACGCCACCCAAGCGCCTTTGCGCCCGCTGGCCGACACCTCTGCGTCGGCCGTTGTCGCAGGCTTTATTGCGATGATGACCGGTTACACCAGTTCGCTGGTGCTGATGTTCCAGGCCGGTCAAGCCGCCGGGCTGACCACGGCGCAGATTTCCTCGTGGATCTGGGCCATCTCCATCGGCATGGCGGTGTGCAGCATCGGCCTGTCGCTGCGCTATCGCACGCCAATCACCATTGCATGGTCGACGCCGGGCGCGGCGCTGTTGATCACAAGCCTGGGCGGCGTGAGTTACGGCGAGGCGATTGGCGCCTACGTCACCTGCGCAGTGCTGGTGACGCTCTGCGGGCTGACCGGCAGCTTCGAAAAACTCGTCAAGCGCATTCCGGCATCGCTGGCGGCGGCCTTGCTGGCGGGAATTCTGTTCAAGATCGGCAGCGAGATTTTCGTCGCCGCCCAACATCGCACCGGGCTGGTGCTGGGGATGTTTTTTACTTACCTGATCATCAAGCGCCTGTCGCCGCGTTATGCAGTGCTGGCTGCGCTGGTGATCGGCAGCGTGCTGTCGGGCGTGATGGGGCTGCTGGATTTCAGCCACTTTCACCTGGAAGTGGCAACGCCGGTATGGACCACGCCGCACTTCTCGCTGGCGGCAACCATCAGCATCGGCATCCCGCTGTTCGTGGTGGCGATGACCTCGCAGAACATGCCCGGCGTCGCCGTGTTGCGCGCCGACGGCTACACCGTGCCCGCCTCGCCATTGATCACAGTGACGGGTCTGGCCTCGTTGGTGCTCGCACCCTTCGGCTCCCACGGGATCAATTTAGCAGCGATCAGTGCAGCCATCTGCACCGGGCCGCATGCCCATGAAGACCGCAACAAGCGCTACACCGCTGCCGTGTGGTGCGGGGTGTTCTACGGCATTGCCGGGGTATTTGGCGCGACCTTGGCGGCATTGTTTGCAGCCTTGCCCAAGGAGCTGGTGCTGTCGATTGCGGCGCTGGCGTTGTTTGGCTCGATCATCAATGGCTTGAGCATCGCGATGAATGAGCCGAAGGAACGCGAAGCGGCGCTGATCACCTTTATGGTCACTGCGTCAGGCTTGACGTTGTTTTCTATCGGGTCGGCATTTTGGGGGATTGTGGCGGGCGTGTTGACGCTGCTGATTTTGAACGGGCGCAAGGCATAAAAAAACGGCGACCCGAGGGTCGCCGTTTTTTCAGTATCACTTAGCCGCGTTGATCGGCTTTTCCGGATACCACACGTCCAGCAACGGGCTGACTTCAGCCTTGGTCAGCTCGGAACGGGTTTTCAGCCAAGCTTCAACAGCAGCACGCTGCTCTTCGGAGACCGAGCCACGCTTCTGCAGGCAAACCAGACCGTAGTCGTCGCCGCCGACATAGCCCAGACCGTTGGCTTCCATGGCTTCTTTGATGAATGCTTCGAGGAAAGCGTCGATAGCTTCTTCACTCAGGCCTTCTTTGAAGTCCAGGTTCAGTTCGAAACCCAGCTCTTGAAATTCATCAACGCACAGTTTTTTGCGCAGACGCTGGGAACGGTTAGTCGCCATTGGAACAATCCTCATAAGTAATAACGGGCGGCACTTTAGCAGTTTAAGGTGACGATTGCCCGACTCTCTAAGACAGGCGGCCCATAGCCGCTAAAAAAAACGCTGATTTGCAGCTATCGTTCAGCTACAACTGGCTCCACCTTGGGGCATAATGCCGACACTTTCGTGACCAATGAGGGATTTTCTTACATACCCCTCGCCTTTTTTCGCCCTTTCCGCTGCAGGGTCTTATTCGTTATGATCAAATCGTTGCGTTGCCTTTCTTTACGTCCTCAGTCTTTTCGTTCAGCACTACTCGCCAGCTTTCTTCTGCCACTGGCCTTTTCCGTGACTGCCGCGCCGATCAATACCACCCTGCCGCCGAATGTTCAGCAGGCCCTGCAGAAGGCCAAAATACCCAATACCTCGCTGTCGCTGGTGATGTTGCCCCTCACCGGCCCCGGCACGCCGACCGTGTTCAACGCCGATGTTTCGGTGAACCCGGCCTCTACCATGAAACTGGTCACCACTTACGCGGCCCTGGAAATGCTCGGCCCCAACCACCAGTGGAAAACCGAGTTCTACACCGACGGCACCCTCAGCGGTGGCGTGTTGCACGGCAACCTGTACCTCAAGGGCGGCGGCGACCCCAAGCTGAACATGGAAAAACTCTGGCTGTTGATGCGCGACCTGCGCGCCAACGGCGTGCAACAAGTCACCGGCGACCTGGTGCTGGACCGCAGCTTCTTCAACCCGCCGCAATTGCCCGAATTCAATGACGACGGCAACGATGAGAACAAACCGTTCCTGGTCAAGCCGGATGCCCTGCTGGTCAACCTCAAAGCCCTGCGCTTTGTCACCCGTAATGATTCGGGCCGGGTAATCGTGTCGGTCGAGCCGCCGATCGCGAGCATTCGCATCGACAACCAGGTGAAAGTGTCCAACGCCAAGCAGTGCACCGGCGACGTGCGCTACAGCCCGGTAACCGCCGCCGATGGCAGCGTTACCGTGACCGTCAGCGGGCAGTTGGGCGATGGCTGCAGTTCGCAGACCTACTTGTCGCTGCTCGACCACGCCACCTACACCGCCGGCGCCGTGCGCGCGATCTGGAAAGAATTGGGCGGCACTATTCAGGGCCGTGACATTCAGGCGCCAGTGCCCAAGGACGCCAAGGTGCTGGCCCGTGCGTTTTCGCCGGACCTGGCGGAAATCATCCGCGACATCAATAAATACAGTAACAACACCATGGCCCAGCAGTTGTTCCTGAGCCTCGGCGCGCAGTTTCGCAACGATGCCGACGGCGACGACGCCAAGGCGGCGCAACGTGTGGTGCGCCAGTGGTTGGCGAAAAAGGGCATTACTGCGCCGCACCTGGTGATGGAGAACGGCTCTGGCCTGTCCCGCGCCGAACGGGTCAGCGCGCGCGAGATGGCCGCGATGCTGCAGGCTGCGTGGAGAGGCCCGTATGCGGCGGAATACATCAGCTCGCTGCCGATTGCAGGCACCGACGGCACGATGCGCAAGCGTCTGAAAACCACCGCCATGCGTGGGGAAGCTCACGTTAAAACGGGCACTCTGAACACAGTGCGCGCTATTTCCGGGTTTAGTCGCGACAACAATGGGAACAGCTGGGTAGTGGTTGCGATCCTCAACGATTCGAAGCCTTGGGGCGCCTCGTCGGTGCTGGATCAGGTGCTGCTGGACTTGTATCGCCAGCCGAAGCTGACGGCGGCTGCGCCGGTGCTCTAGATTGAGTGCGCATAGGTTATTTGGATAAAGCAGCAAAAGCTGCCTTTGTGGGGGGGGGGGGGGGGGGGGGGGGGGGGGGGGGGGGGGGGGGGGGGTGGGGTGTTAGTATAATTATAAAAAAAAAAAAAAAGAAAACAAAGAAAAAAAAAAAAAAAAAAAAAAAAAAAC
>NZ_JBLZPT010000003.1:78825-245738 GCF_049199985.1 Pseudomonas kitaguniensis | reverse complement strand
CGATAGCGTCGTGTGAGATAAATATTTTTCAACTGACACACCGCTATCGCGAGCAAGCCCGCTCCCACATTTGAAATGTGACCATCACACACGCAATTGCTCCGCCTCAACCCGGTCCCTGCCCGACTGTTTGGCCGCATACACCGCCGAGTCCGCGCGCAGCAACAGTTCGTCGATGCCTTCATCCCCGCGCCAGCTGGCCACCCCAAAACTGGCGGTAACGCGCGCAACGGATTCCATCGGTGCACTGCGCAGCGACTGCCACAACTCCATCGCCAGGTTGTGCGCCTGATCGCCATTGGTCTGGGGGCACAGCACCACGAATTCTTCGCCACCCAAGCGACAGAACACATCGGTGCGACGCAGACGCTGGCCAATGCGCTTGCACACTTCCTGCAAAACAGCGTCCCCCACCGCGTGCCCGTACTGGTCGTTGATGCGCTTGAAGTGATCGATATCGAGCATGATCAATGACAATGCCCCCGATAATCGGTTGAGCCTGACCATCTCGGCCCTGAGGCGATCCTGAAAGTAGCGCCGGTTGTGGATGCCCGTCAGCGAGTCGGTAATGGAGAGCGCACGCAGCTCTTCCTCGACCCGCTTGAGATCGGAAATATCCGACACGTAACCGTGCCACAACGTACCGCCTCCGGCTAATTCTTCCGGTGTGGCCTCGCCGCGAATCCAGCGCAGGCCGCGTTGCGGTAACAGCACGCGGTACTCTTCACGCCAATGGCTCAACTGCAGCGCCGACAAACGAATCGACTCGCGCACCCGTTCCAGGTCCAGCGGGTGGATGCGTTGGAAAACCCTGTTCGCGTCCTGCTGCAACACCCCGGGGTCGATTTCATAAATATCGCGCATGCCATCGCTGGCGTAGATAAAACGCGCACTGCCCTTGGGCTCAAGGATGAACTGGAAGATGCCACCGGGTACGTGGGAGCTGAGCTTTTTGAGCAAGCGGTCGCGTGCTGCGAGCGCCTCGTAGGCGCGCTTTTGCTCGGTGATGTCGAGGTAAATCGCCAAGTGCCCGACCCACAGGCCAAAGTCATCGAGTAACACGGTAGCGAGCATGTTGACCGTCAAATGACTGCCATCCTGACGCACCAGCGTCCACTCTCGCGCCTCATGCTGGGCGTCCGGGCTTTCCACCAGCATCGCCTGGCTCGGTGGGATGCGCTTGCCCATGGTCACTCTCAAACTGGCCGCGTGCGCGTCGAGTTCAGCGCTCAGGTGCAGGCTCTCCAGGGTCATGCGCCCCAATACCTGTTCGGACTTGAACCCAAGCATCTGCTCGGCACCGGCATTGAACGTATTGATCACGCCGCGCAGGTCCGTGGCGATGATCGCGACCTGAGTGGCGGCGTTCAGCATGCTGCGCAACTGCCCATGCGCCCCGCGCAACTCCTTCTCGCGCTGGCGCAACTCTACGGTGCGTTGCTCGACCATCTTTAACGCGCGCTGGCGCTGGCTGACCAACACGTACAGCAACACGCTGAGCAGCAGGCTGAGAAGCCCGCCCATGGCCAAAATCATGCTCACCGAGGAGTGATTGGCCTGATCGAAAATGTGGCTGGTACGCAATGTCAGCGCGTACACATGGTCGCCGAGGGTCAGGCGGCGCACGGCGTTCAGGTCGCTGATGCCAACTGCATTGCTGGACGCGAACAACACGTGCGGCTGGCTGCCGGAGGTGTCGTCGATTTGCATCACCAGGTTGTCCCGATTCGGCTTGGGCAAACCGTCGGCGACCAGTTGGCGCATGCTGATCACCGCCATGACAAAACCGAAAGGCTCGGTATCGGTTGGCTTGCTGACCGGCGCCACCAGCAATACGCCGGCGGCATAGGCAGGCTCAACCCCCACCAACTGCATGGGCTGGGACACCGCAGGCTTGCCACTTTGTTGCGCACGCTCGAGGGTCGAACGCCGCAGCGGCTGCGCCAGCAAGTCAAAACCCAACGGCGAGCCCAGCAGGCTTTGGGTCTGGCTGTACAACACCGGCACATATTCATCCCGCTCGGCCGCAGGCGCCAAATCACCCTGCGCGTTCAGTTCACGGATGACGAAGGGTGCGCCGCGTTGGCGCGCGATGTCTTGTTCAAACTGGCTGCGTTGATCGCGAAATACCCGCGGTGCCCAGGCGTAGGCGCGGGCATGCAATAACAAGGGTTGGGCGAAACCGTCAAACTCTGCGCTGGACACCTCATCGGAGTTGGCGAAAAACCGCTGCAGGCTGGCCAGGCGTTGCTCCTGGTCTTCGAAGCGTTCTTGAAGGCGGGTGTAACGCTCGTTGACCAACAACTGGAAACGTTGACGAACCTGTTGCTGATAGAGGTCGGCGGCCGCCCAGGCGATGATCGAGGTCAGCGCGCACCCTGCCGATAACACCACCAATGCAACCAGCCAAGCCGATGCCTGCTCACTGATAAAGCCAAGGATTTTAGGGCGAACGGCTTGCATTGGCATAGGCAACACTCACAACGCCAGCGTGCGGGAGGGCCACTTTGGCTAGGCCTTAGTTATAGCCATCGGCCCCACATTTGACCAGCGTAAAAAAGCCGCAAGCCCTGAATATTCCGGGGTTGCGGCTTTTGGTTACGGCGATCAGCGAGCGGTGATTTTCCAGGCCCGATGGATCTTCGCGTTACGCGCAAAATCCGGGTCCAGGGTCTTGTCGCTGATTTCCTCAACCGCGTAACGTTCGCTGAGGTTGTCCTCAAGCACGAACTTGCGGAAGTTGTTCGAGAAGTACAGCACGCCGCCCGGTGCCAGCCGGGCCATGGCCAGGTCGAGCAATTGCACATGGTCGCGCTGCACATCGAAGATGCCTTCCATGCGCTTGGAGTTGGAGAACGTCGGCGGGTCGATGAAGATCAGGTCGAACTCATCGCGGCTGGCTTCCAGCCATGCCATCACATCACCCTGCTCCAGACGGTTTTTGTCAGAGAAACCGTTGAGCGAGAAATTGCGACGCGCCCAGTCCAGGTAAGTCTTCGACAAGTCGACGCTGGTGGTGCTGCGCGCGCCACCCTTGGCGGCGTGCACGCTGGCGGTGGCGGTGTAGCAATAGAGGTTAAGGAAACGCTTGCCGGCGGCTTCTTTCTGGATGCGCATGCGCATCGGGCGGTGATCCAGAAACAGGCCGGTGTCCAGGTAGTCGGTGAGGTTGACCAGCAGCTTCACGCCACCTTCGCTGACCTCAGTGAACTTGCCCTGCGCGCTCTGGCGCTCGTATTGCTTGGTGCCGCTTTGACGCTCACGACGCTTGACCACCACGCGGCTCTTGTCGACGTTCAGCGCCTGCGGAATCGCCGCCAAGGCATCGAACATACGCGCGGAGGCTTTTTCCGGGTCGATGGATTTAGGCGCGGCGTATTCCTGCACATGCACCCAATCGTGGTAGAGGTCGATGGCCATCGAGTATTCCGGCATGTCGGCATCGTACACACGGTAGCAGTCCACGCCTTCGCGCTTGGCCCATTTGCCGAGCAGCTTCAGGTTCTTCTGCAAGCGGTTGGCGAACATCTGCCCGCCTTCGCTCAGGCGCGCCTGTTCAACCACGGGCGCAGGCGCCGGAGCGGGTTTGATCGGGTTGCCGTTCTTGTTGTACTGGCGCTCTTGCGGCTCGGTCGGGGCCTGGTCGTAAGCCGCTTGCTCACGCTCGGCCTGACGTTGCTCCGGCGTGCGGCGCTCGCCGGTCACGAACTGGTCCGGGTTGACCTTGATCAGCAGCAATTTGCACGGCAAGGCGCCGTTCCAGAACGAATACTGTTTGTGGCTGCGGATGCCCATGCGCTTGCCGAGGTCCGGCGCGCCGGTGAACACCGCCGCTTCCCAGCCCATGCAGGCCTGGCGCAGACGCTCACCGAGGTTCTGGTAGAGATACAACAGGCTGGCTTCGTCACCCAAACGCTCGCCGTAGGGTGGGTTGCAGATCACCAGGCCCTTCTGGTTCTGGTCAGGGCGCGGCTCGAAGGTGCCGACTTCGCCCTGGTACACCTTGATCCAGTGGCTTAAGCCGGCGCGTTCGATATTGTTGCGTGCCGGCTGAATCAAACGCGGGTCGGCTTCATAGCCACGCACCCACAACGGCGCTTTGTTCATGCCGATAGCGGCACGCTCGGAGGCCTCGGTGTGCAGCTTCTTCCACAGTGCCGGGACGTGGCCGAGCCAGGTGGTGAAACCCCACAGTTCACGGTTGAGGTTGGGCGCCATGTCGGCGGCAATCATCGCGCCTTCCACCAGGAAGGTGCCCACGCCGCACATCGGGTCGGTCAGCGCGCCGCCTTCGGCAGCAATACGTGGCCAGCCGGCACGAATCAGAATCGCCGCCGCGAGGTTTTCTTTCAACGGCGCGGCGCCCTGCTGCAAGCGGTAGCCGCGCTGGTGCAGGCTGTGGCCAGAGAGGTCGAGGGAGAGGATTGCTTCGCCACGGTCCAGGCGCAAATGGATGCGCAGGTCCGGGTTGATCTTGTCGATGGACGGGCGTTCGCCGGTGGGCGTGCGCAGCTTGTCAACGATTGCATCCTTGACCTTCAGCGCGCCGAAGTGGGTGTTGTCGATGCCCGAGCCGTGGCCACTGAACTCCACCGCCAGCGAACCGTCGGCAACCATGTGGTCTGCCCATTCGATGTCCAGCACGCCGTGGTAAAGGTCTTCGGCGTCTTTCATCGGAAAGCGCTTGAGCACCAGCAACACGCGGTTCGCCAGGCGCGACCAGAGGCACAGGCGGTAGGCGGTTTCCATGTCGGCCATGCCGCGCACGGCCGAGGTGTGCTCGCGGGCTTCCTCAAGGCCAAGCCCGATGGCTTCCTCGATCAGCAGGCCTTCGAGGCCCTTGGGGCAGGTGAGGAAGAGTTCAAAACGGTCCGACATGGGTAATCCAGGCTTTTCAGCAATAAATGAACGGGCGACGCATCGCCGGCTCGGTTTTCAATCAAGCACTTTTCTTGAAGAGTGCTCGCGTGGCACGAATGTGCCTTTCCACCCCGGCTGCCGGGCCTTCAGGCCTTGAATGCAGGGGCAGATCAATAATTGATGCAACAAAAAGAAATATTCCGACCCTTCGTCGAATAATAACCGACTGCAACGGGCGGGCATTCTCACTAACGGGTGAAACCCATCCTGTTTGCAGGGCACATCATAGCTGGGTTTACCTGATAATTGGGGCGAAAAGCCATCCCAGCTTATGGCTATAGCATCGTTATCGTTACGTGCTTATGACAAAACGATCATTGAATCCATGTGACCTATTGGTTAGAACTCAACACAGGTCAGCGCCGTAACGGCACTGACACATAGGCTCGCCACGCCGGCAGCGAGCCCACCAACGGCAGAAAACTCTGCCTGGCCTCGCACGAGGCCGAGGGATATCAAGACAGTCAACAAGTGAGGGAAACACCCTATGAGAAGACTTAAGCGTGATCCGTTGGAAAGAGCATTGTTACGCGGATACCAGTATGGCGTTCATGGCAAATCCCGTGAGCTTTGCCCATTTACTCTACCGTCGGTACGCCAAGCCTGGATCAACGGCTGGCGAGAAGGACGCGGCGACAATTGGGACGGTATGACCGGCACTGCGGGGATCCACAGACTCAACGAACTTCACGCCGTCGGCTAACACAGGGCATTTAATCCGACATACCAGCTTGAATACCACGTGACGACTTAACCACGCACGCCCCATCCGGGCGGCGGGCTTCGGCCCAGGGGCTCCTTTATGGAGCCCTTTTTAATGGGTAACGCGCACGCCTCAGGCCTTGGGCAACGCCGCAATCGCATCCACCGCCTGGCGAATCAGCGCCGGGCCTTTGTAGATGAAGCCCGAGTAGAGCTGCACCAGGCTTGCGCCAGCAGCGATTTTCTCGGCCGCGTGCTTGCCCTCGGTGATGCCGCCGACCGCGATGATCGGCAAACGCCCCGCCAGTTCAGCGGCGAGTACCTTGACGATGTGGGTGCTTTTGTCGCGTACCGGTGCGCCCGACAGCCCGCCCGCTTGATCGGCCTGCGCCAGCCCTTCAACGCCGACACGGCTGAGGGTGGTGTTGGTCGCGATCACCGCATCCATGCCCGAATCCACCAGGGCCTGGGCAACCAGCACGGTTTCTTCATCGCTCATGTCCGGCGCAATCTTGATGGCCAGCGGCACGTGTTTGCCATGGCGAGCCGCCAACGCTTGTTGACGCTGACGCAAGGCTTCGAGCAACTGCTTAAGCGAATCGCCGAACTGCAGGCTGCGCAGGCCCGGGGTATTCGGCGAGCTGACGTTAACCGTGACGTAGCTGGCGTGCGCGTAAACCTTGTCCAGGCAGATCAGGTAATCATCCACCGCGCGCTCTACCGGGGTGTCGAAGTTCTTGCCGATATTGATACCGAGGATGCCTGTGTACTTCGCCGCTTGAACACGCGACAGCAAATGGTCAACGCCCAGGTTGTTGAAGCCCATGCGGTTAATGATCGCCTCGGCTTCCGGCAAGCGAAAGATGCGTGGCTTGGGGTTACCCGGTTGTGGCCGGGGCGTCACGGTGCCCACTTCGACAAACCCGAAGCCCAGTTGCGCAAAACCGTCGATGGCCGTGCCGTTCTTGTCCAGGCCAGCCGCCAACCCGACCGGGTTCGGAAAATCGAGCCCCATCACCGACACCGGCAGTTTTACCGGCGCCTTGCATACCAGGCCATTAAGCCCCAGGCGGCCACCGGCACCGATCAGGTCCAGGGACAGATCGTGCGAGGTTTCCGGGGAGAGTTTGAACAACAACTGGCGGGCCAAGGTATACATGGGCGGGCGAGACTCGGATGGCGGCAAAAGGTGGCGCCGATTATAGCCGGGGTGGCGCGCCAGGTGCGAGGTGCGCCGCCCAATCGTCAGTGGCGCTGCGCAACCAACGCCTCATACCGAGCCCATATTTTTTCGGCATAACGCATGCGCAACGTCTCACGCTCAGGTGACCCGCCTGCGTTGTAGGAGCCCACGGCGGTCCAGTTGTAGCCGAAACGCTGAATGAACTCGGCAAGGATCGAGGCCGCCACTTCGACTGACAAACACGGCTCACTCAACAGTCGGTCTTCGGTAATCCCCAGCTTAAGCAGACGCGGCAGATGCATGCTGTTGATCTGCATCAGGCCAATATCCCGCGAGCCATCGGTGTTGCTGTGGTTCATCGCTTCTGTGCGGTAACCCGATTCCACGGCGGCGATGGCCTGCAGCAACTCCGGTTCGATGTCGTAGCGGCTGGCTACCTCATCCCAGCAACTGGCCCAAGCCTGATGGCTGCCCATCATTACGCACAGCAGCAAGCCTTGGCTCAGAAGCTTAATCATGGGTCACCTGGCCACAGGCCGAACAAACGTGCCGCACGACCGCGCGTTCGGGATTGCGCGGTTCGTGACGCTCAGTGTGCACGGCACAGGTAAAGCGATAACCCTGGCCATAGATGGTCTTGATAAACCCTTTGTCTTGCTTGAGGTACTTGCGCAACGCATAGATGCAGCGGGTGAGCGACTCTTCTGCGACCTCGCCACGCGGCCAGACCAACTCAAGCAAACGATCCTTGGTGATCAATGCCCCCTCGGCGCCCAGCAGCAGCCGCAGCACATGCCACTCTTTGGGCGGCAATTGAATATCGACGCTTTCGCCGGTCAAGCGGCCATCGCTCTGCAAGGTCCAGCCCGCAAACACCCGTGAGGCCGCAAGCGCTTCATTCACGAGGGTCATACACACCTCTGCATCCGACTACTGACATTGAATTCCTTGTTTCCAAAAACGGCCGATACGGCAACATCACGACTATAAAAACCTGAGTCGCCAACAACGTTAGGAAAAAACCCATTTGATCGAGGCATTTGGCATGCACTGCGTAGGACTTTTCGCAGTCATGCGCAGCAAGCGCTTGGGCAAGCGTCAAGATGTGCGCTTAATCGGGCTATTTCATTCAGCGGCCTCACGGTTTTCACGCACAAACGCGCGCTGCACGCGCTCATGTTGGCTTTGAGTCAGCGGTGGCGGGCCGACGGCGCCGGCCAACATCTTGGTGTCGAGCCCTACCGCGCGCGCCTGGATCACAAATAGCCGTACCTGCGCACGTCGGCCGCGCGCGCTCGCTTCGTCGTCACGTCGAAAACCGCCCAGCCAAAGACGCTTGCCCTGAGGCACGCGCACCACCGTGCTGATACCGACTCGCCCCACCCCGCCTGCCGCACCGGGCCTGAGTTTGCTGTCGAGCTGACGGTCATCCTTCAGGGTCAGGAGCATTTCGATCTGATTGGATTCAACAAAACGCGCAAGCACACTGGCATCAGTGCCATACCGCACGGGCTGCCAGTCTCGGTCATCGTCCCCGGAGCCTTGCAGGTAAAACGTATGGTTGTCCTGGAAAACCGCCGGAACGTTTTCCTCTGTGAGCACCACGGGGAACGCGGTCACCCTGGCTTTACGGCGACGCTCCAGCGCACCGAGCTGCAGCATCAGGCGCTTGTCGTCGAGAGGTTCCAGCACGCGCGTCGGCGACGGCGAATCGTTGCTGCCCTGAGCCCAGGCCGCGTCGATTTTCTGGAGTTCGTCGCGGTCTACGTCTACCTGCCACAACGACACTTCAACCGGCCGCTTGGGTGTGTCGAGCGCCTCCACCAGCGCTTCAATCGCTGCCACCTGGGCAGGTTTGCCCTTGACCAACAAGCTGTTGGAGTCAGGGTAGGCCATCACCAACAGGCTCTTGTCGGCCAGTAAACTCACGGGGCGCTGCGCGCCATTCTTCTGCTCGATGGCCAGCACGGCGTCGATCATCGAGGCCATGCCCGACACAGTGACCTTTTCGTCACCCATGGCGTACTGACGGTCGGCCACATGGGTATTGAACACCTGCACCACACCGAAGGTCTGCGCCCCCACGCGCACCTCGCGCGGTTGCTTGTCCATCAGTTGGGCCAGGTGCAGTACCTGGTCCACATAATCAGGTGGCCCCGACACATAGAACGTGCGCGCACCGCTCTCGCGCAGGGGGAAGCGTGATTCATCCAGCCCCGATCGGCGCATGAACCCTCGCAGCCTGTCGACCGAGATATGCCGCAGTGCCACCGCAGAGCTTTTCGCTTCGCCTGCGTCATAGAGATAAAACACTTGCCCGTTGCTGTACCAGATCAGCCCTTGCTGCTGCGCAACCGCCTCAAGCGTGAGCTGCGGCGCCGCCAGATCGAAGGCCCCCGAAATGCGTTTACGCGCGACTTCGCGGCTGACCACCACGGGCAAGCCCAACGGCACCGACAGCGCAGTAAAAAAGGTGTGCAAGCTTTCATCCCGCGCCAGGTAGCTGTCCCCCTGGGCATGAACATTTGCTGACAACAATGCGAGGCACATCAACCAGAAATGCAACCAGAAATGCAACCTGTAATGCAGCCAGTGGTGGCGCATCATGGCCGGGGAATCGATAGACACCATGGGGTTCCTGGCAGTCTGGCGTAAAGAGGCGGCCATACTGAAAGGCAGACGCGTTTGAATCTTGATGGAAAGCTGACGGAAGACTGCGCCTGTCTGCGCGTGGCATGTGCCTTGCTACGAACTCCGCATAAGCGCGCACCAACGTCGGAGCGTGCCTACCGACAAAGGCGTCGTTATCCTGCAATGGCCTGTAGCGCCATCCCGGGAAACGACGCTTTTTTTTGACAGATAAGGTAGGTGTTGATGAACGATTCGGTCGACAACAGCCCGGTGAACAATCCGCTGGCTTGGGTAAATGGCAGTGACGCTCCGGAAAAGAGCAGCCTCGACCTGGGCTTCATGGCGCTGACCGACTGCGCCTCACTGGTGGTGGCCGCGACCCAAGGCTTCGCCCAACCGTTCGGCCTGACCTTGAACCTCAAGCGCCAATCATCGTGGGCCAACCTGCGCGACAAGCTGGTCAGCGGTGAACTGGACGCGGCGCAAAGCCTGTATGGGCTGGTTTATGCGGTGCATTTGGGCATTGGCGGCGTAGCGCCTACCGACATGGCCGTGCTGATGGGGCTCAACCAAAACGGCCAGAGCATCAACCTGTCAAACAGCCTGCAGCAGCAGGGGGTGGTCACTCCTGAGGCACTCGATCGCCACGTGCACCAAAGCCGTACAAAACTGACTTTCGCTCAAACATTCCCCACCGGCACGCACGCCATGTGGCTGTATTACTGGCTGGCAAGCCAAGGCATTCATCCATTGCAGGATGTGAACAGCGTGGTGGTGCCGCCGCCGCAGATGGTCGCGCACCTGCAAGCGGGGCGCATCGATGGCTTCTGTGCCGGCGAACCGTGGTGCGCCAGCGCGGTAAAACACAACCAGGGTTTCACCCTGGCAACCACACAGGCGATCTGGCCGGACCATCCGGAAAAAGTCCTCGGCTGCACTCAGGCCTTTGTCGACCAATACCCCAATACCGCACGCGTGCTGGTGATGGCGGTACTTGAAGCCAGCCGTTTTATCGAACAAAGCCAGGAAAACCGCCGTTCTACCGCGCAGTTGTTGAGCGCCCGCGAATACCTCGACGCACCGCTCGATTGCATCGAGCCGCGCTTGCTGGGTGCCTATGATGACGGTCTGGGCAACCAATGGCAGGACCCGCATGCATTGCGCTTTTTCGGTGATGGCGAGGTGAACCTGCCCTACCTGTCAGACGGCATGTGGTTCATGACTCAGTTCCGCCGTTGGGGTTTGCTGCGCGAAGACCCGGACTACGTGGGCATCGCCCGTAAGGTGCAGCAATTGGACCTGTACCGCCAGGCCGCCAACGCCGTTGGCGTGCCAGCAAACAGCCAGGACCTGCGCAGCAGCCAATTGATCGACGGCAAAATCTGGAACGGCTCTGACCCCGCCGCCTACGCCCGCAGCTTCCGCTTGCATGCGATGGTGGACGATTCCAGCCGCCAAGCGCTGCGCTGACAGGACGACCGATATGTTGCGAATACTGTTGATCAACGACACCCCGCGCAAGGTCGGCCGCCTCAAGGCTGCGCTGACAGAGGCCGGGTTTGAGGTGATCGATGAGTCCGGCCTGACCATCGACCTGCCCGCGCGCGTCGAAACAGTGCGCCCGGACGTGATTCTGATCGATACCGAGTCACCAGGCCGCGATGTGATGGAGCAAGTGGTGCTGGTGAGCCGCGACCAACCACGGCCAATCGTGATGTTTACCGACGAACACGACCCCAGCGTAATGCGCCAGGCGATCAAGTCCGGCGTCAGCGCGTATATCGTCGAAGGCATCCAGGCCCAGCGCCTGCAACCGATCCTTGATGTGGCCATGGCCCGTTTTGAAAGCGACCAGTCGTTGCGCGCGCAGCTGCACGCACGCGATCAGCAGTTGGCCGAACGTAAACGCATCGAGCTGGCCAAAGGCATGCTGATGAAAATGAAGCACTGCAATGAGGAAGAGGCCTACACCCTGATGCGCCGCCAGGCCATGAGCCGCCAACAGAAGCTGATCCAGGTGGCAGAGCAGATCATCGCAATGAACGAGTTGCTCGGCTGAACAACCGGCCGCGTTGGCGCAGGACTTGCTAAGCATTCATTACAGGTAACCAACGGCGGTTGCCCCCTCTACGACAAAGACGTCGCCCACCCGGTTTGCCGAGCAAACCCGGTGGCGGCGTTTTTTCGTTTTGGCCCCAGTTCATGGGGCCGGTGGGGCGGCCTCAACCGGCTGTTCCATCACAGGCCTTCTTACAAGACTCCCAACCGTTGAGGTGCGTGATGAAATCAAGCTTCTGGAAATCCGGGCACACCCCGACCCTGTTTGCCGCGTTCCTGTATTTCGACCTGAGCTTCATGGTCTGGTACTTGTTAGGCCCACTGGCGATACAGATCGCGGCCGACTTGCACCTGACCACCCAGCAACGTGGCCTGATGGTAGCGACGCCGATTCTGGCGGGCGCGGTGCTGCGCTTTCTGATGGGCATGCTGGCCGACAAACTGTCGCCCAAGACCGCCGGGCTGATCGGCCAGGTGATTGTGATCGCAGCCTTGTTCGGGGCCTGGAAACTCGGGGTGCACAGCTACGAGCAAGCCCTGCTGCTGGGCGTATTCCTCGGCATGGCCGGTGCGTCTTTTGCGGTCGCGCTGCCCTTGGCCTCCCAGTGGTACCCGGCCGAGCACCAAGGCAAGGCCATGGGCATCGCCGGCGCCGGCAACTCCGGCACCGTGTTTGCCGCATTGCTCGCGCCTTTATTGGCCGCGGCGTATGGCTGGAGCAATGTGTTTGGCTTCGCGCTGATTCCGTTGATTCTCACCCTGATCGTCTTCGCGTGGCTGGCACGCAATGCGCCTGAGCGCCCGAAAGCCAAATCCATGGCCGACTATTTTAAAGCCTTGGGCGACCGCGACAGTTGGTGGTTCATGTTCTTCTACAGCGTGACCTTTGGCGGCTTTATCGGCCTGGCGAGTGCCCTGCCCGGTTATTTCAACGACCAATACGGCTTGAGCCCGGTGACCGCCGGTTACTACACCGCCGCTTGCGTGTTTGGCGGCAGCCTGATGCGCCCACTGGGCGGCGCGCTGGCTGACCGTTTCGGCGGTATTCGGACCCTGCTCGGCATGTACGGCGTAGCAGCCGTGTGCATCGCAGCGGTGGGCTTCAACCTGCCAAGTTCTTACGCTGCACTGGCCCTTTTCGTCTGCACCATGCTCGGCCTCGGCGCAGGCAATGGCGCAGTGTTCCAACTGGTGCCGCAACGCTTTCGCCGCGAGATCGGCGTAATGACCGGCCTGATCGGTATGGCTGGTGGTATCGGCGGCTTCGCCCTGGCGGCAGGCATGGGCGCAATCAAGCAGAGCACCGGCAGTTATCAGATGGCCCTGTGGTTGTTCGCCAGCCTTGGTGTATTGGCCTGGTTCGGCCTGCACGGTGTTAAACGCCGCTGGAGAACCACGTGGGGTTCGGCCGCAGTGACTGCTGCACGCGTCTGATGAGCTTGCAACTGAGCGTCGCCCAAGCCAGCGCTATCGGCCCTCGCGCGGAAAACCAGGATGCACTGCGGGTGGTCACCCCCGTGGCGGAACTGGCCGCGAGTAAAGGCTACCTGTGCGCCATCGCCGATGGCGTCAGCCAATGCGCCGACGGTGGCCTGGCCGCGCGTTCGACCTTGCAGGCGCTGGCCCTGGACTATTACGCCACGCCGCAAACCTGGGGTGTGGGGCAGGCACTCGAACGTTTATTGCTCGCACAAAATCGCTGGCTGCAGGCCAACGGCGGTGGTCAGCCGTTGCTGACCACGCTCAGTGCCCTGGTATTTCGTGGCCAGCGTTTTACCCTGGCGCATGTCGGTGATTGCCGCGTGTATCGCTGGCTGAACGGCGAGTTGCAGCGCGTCAGCGAAGACCATGTGTGGGAACAACCGGGCATGCAGCATGTGCTCAAGCGCGCCCTCGGCCTGGACCAACACCTGGTGCTGGATTTTCTCGACGGTGAACTGCGCGAAGGTGAGTGTTTCCTGCTGCTCAGCGATGGTGTGTGGGCCGCGTTGGGCGATCACAGCATCAGCGCGATTTTGCGCGAGCAAACTGACCTCGAGCTGGCAGTAAAAACCCTGGTTAACGCTGCGCATTTGGCCGGCAGCCAGGATAACGCCAGCGCCTTACTGGTGCGCATCGACAAGCTCGGCGCCGCCACGCTTGGCGATGCGCTGGTGCAGTTACAGCAATGGCCATTGCCACCGCCACTGAAAGCCGGGCAACGCTTTGAAGGCTGGCAGGTTGAAAGCGTGCTGGCGCAGAGTCGGCAGTCGCTGCTGTACCGGGTGCGCGATGCCCAACAGCAACCTTGGCTGCTAAAAACCTTGCCGCTCAACCGCGACGACGACAACGATGCGGGCCAAGCCTTGCTGGCGGAAGAATGGTTTTTGCGCAGGGTTGCCGGGCGCGCGTTCCCTGAAGTGCATGCGGCCAGCGGGCGTCAGCATTTGTACTATGTGATGCGCGAGTACCCGGGGCTTACCCTTGCCGCGCTGTTCCAGCGCCAAGGCCCGCTGCCCTTGGCGCAATGGCAGTCAATCGCCGAGCGTTTGCTACGTGCCGTGGGTTTGCTGCACCGACGCCAGATCTTGCACCGCGATATAAAACCGGAAAACCTGCTGCTGGGCGACGATGGCGAACTGCGTGTGCTGGATTTCGGCCTCGCCTACTGCCCGGGGCTCTCCGAAGACCGCGCGCACTTGCTGCCTGGCACTCCGAGCTTTATTGCACCCGAGGCGTTCAGTGGCGAGCGTCCTACGCCGCAACAGGATTTGTACAGTGTTGGCGTGAGCCTGTATTACCTGCTGACCGGGCATTACCCCTACGGTGAAATCGAAGCCTTCCAACGACCGCGTTTCGCCCAGCCCGTCAGCGCCAGTCGCTATCGCCCCGACCTGCCGGATTGGTTGCCACTCAGCCTGGAACGCGCGGTAGCGGCGCAACCGGGACACCGTTATGAAACCGCTGAAGAGTGGTTGCTGGTGCTGGAGCAGGCAGACCGTCGCGAATTAAGCGTGCGGCCACGGCCATTGCTGGAACGTGAACCGCTCAAGGTCTGGCAAACCCTGGCCACGGTTTCGCTGTTGATCAATCTGGTGCTGCTGTATGGGTTGTTGCACCACTAAAAGGCAAATTCTCAGGTTGTTTCGACGCCTAGCCGAATAAAACCGCTACCGGCTGACTTGGCACAGCCGCTGCATTGGTTAACCCGACAACATACATATACCCGCCCGTTCAACGTCGAAGGGGCGCGTTTCCCGAGATAACGGGACCAGGACAAAGGCGTCCTCGCTAGGTAACCAGCGGGGACGCCTTTTTGTTTGCGCGTAATTTTTCGAGCCATCGCGCAGACAACAGCGCCAGGGTTCGCATAACCGTCAGCGAGAAGGCTGCGAGGAGAACGACATGAACGCAAAAGTCTGGCTGGTGGGCGCAGGGCCTGGTGACCCGGAGTTATTGACCCTCAAGGCAGTGCGCGCGCTGCGCGAGGCCGACGTGGTGCTGATCGATGATTTGGTGAATGCGGCGGTACTTGAACACTGCGTTAACGCGCGGGTGATTACCGTCGGCAAGCGCGGCGGTTGCCGTTCGACGCCGCAGGATTTTATCCACCGCCTGATGCTGCGTTACGCACGCCAAGGCAAGTGCGTGGTACGCCTGAAGGGCGGTGACCCGTGTATTTTTGGTCGCGGCGGCGAAGAGGCGATGTGGCTGCGCGAACGCGGGGTTGACGTTGAACTGGTCAACGGGATCACAGCGGGTTTGGCGGGCGCAACGAATTTTGATATTCCGCTGACGTTGCGCGGTGTAAGCCGCGGCGTAACGCTGGTCACGGCGCATACCCAGGATGACAGCAGCCTGAACTGGCGCGCACTGGCCGAGGGCGGAACCACGTTAGTCGTGTATATGGGCGTGGCGAAGCTTGAAGAGGTCCGTCAACAGCTGCTCGACGGCGGAATGGCTGCGGACATGCCGGTGGCCATGATCGAAAATGCATCGCTGCCGCAACAGCGCGAATGCCGTAGCGACCTGTCACACATGCATAGGGATGCACTGGCGTTCGCTCTGAAGAGCCCGGCCATTTTGGTGATCGGCAGTGTTGCCGCCACTGCGCAGGCAGCGTGCGTTGCAGCATCAGCCAGCGCCTGAGGCAAATTACAGGCGAAAAAAAGCCCGGCCTAAGCCGGGCTTTTTTCTACCACTCAGTAATTACTGAGCAGCTTGTGCTTCAACCGAGGCTTCTACGCGACGGTTAACAGCACGGCCAGCTTCAGTTGCGTTATCAGCAACTGGGCGGGATTTGCCGTAACCAACCGAGCTTACACGGTTAGGAGCGATGCCGTCTTTGACCAGAACTTGCTTGACCGCGTCAGCACGACGCTGGGACAGCTTCTGGTTGTAAGCGTCAGGACCGACGGAGTCAGTGTGACCTTCAACAACGGTGGTAGTTTGTGGGTACTGTTTCATGAAGTCAGCGAGGTTTTTCACGTCGCCGTAGCTGTTAGGCTTAACAACCGACTTGTCGAAGTCGAACTTCACGTCCAGCTCAACACGAACAACCTGAGCAACTGGAGCTTCTGGCTCTGGAGTTGGCTCTGGAGCTGGTGCTGGGGTAGGAGCTGGAGCTACTGCGCCAGCGTTACCGCCGAAGTTCACACCCAGGCCGACCAGTGCGGAGTAATCCCACTTGCCGTTGTCCAGAGCGTAGTCAGCTTCAACACCGGCACGAGCGTACAGGTTGTTGGTGAAGTAGTACTTCACACCAGCGCCAGCGATAGCCAGGGTGGACTGGTCGCGACCGCTGTGGCCGTCAGCTTGAACGTTGGTACGGCTCTGGTGGCCGAAACCGCCTTCAACGTACGGACGCAGGCTGTCAACGCCAGCCTGACCGAAGTGGTACTGAGCAGTCAGGCTGCCAGTGTCGCCTTTGATCTTCTGGTTGCCAGTACCGTCGTTCGAACGGGTGTGGTTAGTCTTGTCGTACGACAGGTTCAGCTCCAGGTCGTCGGTCAAGAAGTAACCAATACGAGCGCCTGGGTTGAAGCCGTCTTCGATGTGCTTAACGCTATCGTTGAACTGCTTTTTGTAGAACAGCTCGCCTTCAACTGCGCCTTGGCCTTGTGCCAGTGCGCCGAAAGAAGTAGCGGCAATAAGAGTACCAATGGCCAAGCCCAAGGTGTTTTTCAGTTTCATCCGTTAAATCCCCATCTGGTGATTGTAAAGCAGTCCCACAAACCGGGGGACAACTCGGCGACAAGTCTAACAGAACTTGCCTACACGTAAGAGATATTTGCCACGCACTAAGTTTCAGTCTCGCCCGCAAATTTCTCACGTAATTTATCAAGAGCACGTTTGTAACGCATTTTTGTAGCACTCAAGCCCATATGCATGATGTCAGCAATCTCCTGAAACTCGAGCTCTGCGACGAATCGCAGCACCAGAATTTCCCGGTCAATTGGATTCACATGCACCAGCCAGCGATCGAGTCCGGCCTTTTCCTCGGGTACCGGCGCCTTTTCTTCAGACGCTTCCTCAAGGGGGTCCAGACTCAAAGCGTCCATCAAGCGACGCTTTCGCCGTTCCTTCCGATACTGTGTGATGCATTCGTTGTACGTGATGCTGTACAGCCAGGTCTTGAACTTCGATTTACCCTCGAAATTCTTCAAGCCATACAACACCTTAAGCATCACTTCCTGACAGACATCGTCCGCATCTCTATCGTTCCCCAAATATCTTGAACAAACGTTGAACAGAGTGCGTTGATACCTGCGCATTAATTCTTCGTACGCACGGGTTACGTGAAAAAGCTCCGTGTGTGCACGCGCGACCAGCTCCTCATCAGAGAGCTCACGGGGGTCATAGCGCGTGGACAGCGTTTGGGCTTTATTCAAAACAAATCGTGCCGACAGTCAGGTCAATGTGCGCTACACCCGGTCAGCCGGGTTTGCGGCGGCGTACATTAGCAGGATGCCGGGTTAGCGGCTACTGACCTGCTGTTCCAGGAGAATCCGATTGGACAGCGACACCAGGTCCCCGTCATCGGTCAGCACCGTCGTCTTGACTGTGCCGATCTCCTCAATTTGCCCTTCGACCTCGCCCACACGTATCTGTTGCCCAACCTGATACAGCTCACGCACGTAGATCCCCGCAAGGATCTGACCGGCAATTTGCCGGCTCCCCAAACCCATGGCCAGCGCAACAGCCAGACCAACGGTAATCAAAACAATCACGATCACGTGGTTGAGCAGGTCGGTTTTGACCTCCAACTGGCTGATCGCGACGGAAATACTGATGATGATCACCAGCCCCTGAGCGATTCGCCCCAGGCCCGCAGCATAGTCGAGCCCCACACCTTCGGCAGCCCCGCGCACCAGCCCATTGGCCAGTTGCGCCAGCAAAACGCCTACCAACAGCACCAGCGCGCCGCCAAAAACTTTCGGCAAATACAGCGCAAGCATGTCGAGCGTAGCTGAAACTCGCTCAAGTCCAAGCGATTGAGCTGCAGAAACCAGAAAAATAAGCAAAACAAACCAATAGACGATCTTCCCGACCAGGGTAGAGATCGGCACTTGCAGCCCGGCGCGGCCTAACAGCTTAGTCAGGCCGGTGCCTCCCATCAATCGGTCAAGGCCCAGTTTTGCGAGTAATTTGGAGAGCAAGGTGTCGAGCAGCTTGGCCACCACAAAACCCAACAACACCAGCACCAGTGCGCCAAGCAGGTTGGGAATGAAATTCGCCACCTTCGTCCACAGCGCAGTCATCGCGGTGAACAGGCTCTGGGTCCAGAGATTAATTTCCATATTCAATCAGCCTTATCAGCAGTGCGAGCAACAGGTTTACGACGGGAAACCGGGGATACATGGGCCGAACCATTGTTCAGAGCCATCATCAACGCCGGCAACCAGCGACCGAGCAGACCGAACAGGTCACCCGCCCCCACCTGACGGTTGGCGGTTTTCAACACGCGGCCCAGGCATGCGTCGTCGTCACGGTTGGACGGCGAAGCATTGAGCATGTCACGTAAAGACTGTTCGAACGGATCGTGCATAAAGACCTCTCGCAAGTGTTTTAAAAGACGAGGGTAAAATTCCTGAGGTCACATAAGACCTTTACTACGTTCAGGTCATATTCAGCTCAAACCCAGCGCAATCGTCGAAACAGCCACCACTGCCCCAGTGCTACAGCCACCATCATCAGGCACGCAATCATAAAACCATAAGGGCTTGCAGAGAACGGAATGCCGCCCACATTTATACCCAGCAAGCCGGTCAGAAAACTCATCGGCAGGAAGATTCCGGTGATGATCCCGAAGCGGTACATGGTGCGATTCATACGCACGCTCAAGCGCCGATCTTCAGCCTCAAGCACAAGCCCCACGCGCTCCCGGGCCAATTCCAGCTCCTCCAGGTAGCGGGTCAGGCTGTTGTGTAACTCGTTCCAATAATCGGCATCATCGTCACAAAACCACGGTAATTTTATCCGCGTCAGTTGCGCGAAAATATCCCGCTGCGGCGCAAGGAAACGCTTCAGGCCAGCGGCACGCCGGCGGATCTGCAAAACACTGCCATGCTCTGGCGTATACCGTTCGTCGGTATCAAGTTTTTCCTCCTCAAAATCGACGATTTCGGACAAGTCAGTCACCAGATCCTGCACTTTATTGGTCAGGTACTGCGCCATATAAAGGATGAGTTCGGACGCAGTTTTTGGGCCTTTGCCGTCCGCCAGTTGCACCAGCAATTCATCGGTTGCGCGCAGCGGGCGCAGGCGCAGCGAAATCACGCGGCTGGCCGCCGCAAAAATACGCACCGACACCATGTCTTCAGGTTCTGCGCCCGGGTTGAGATTGACCCCACGCAGGAACAGCAGTAATTCGGCGTCCGGAAGCGGCAGCAGGCGCGGGCGGGTGTTCTCCTCCAGCAACAAGTCACAGGCGAACTCGCTCAAGCCACTGGATTTGCGCAGCCAGGTCTGGGTTTGCGGATGGCTGCGATCCCAATGCAGCCACAGGCTTTCCTGCGGCTGCAATTGCAAGTCGTCGAGCTCAGTCCGGGCAATCCAACGCGCACCGCCTTTACCGTCCAGCACCAGGGCATGCACCAGCCCCCATTGCGCGTTTTCTTCCTCGAACATCCTCACCCCTATCGGCTACTGCAGTGTTTATTCAGGCATTTTCAGCGGGCTTGGCGAGACGATCACGCCATTATTGTCGGCGTAGAGGTACTCGCCCGGGCGGAACGTCACACCCGCGAAAGTCACCGCCACGTTGAGGTCGCCAATACCGCGCTTGTCGGTTTTCATTGGGTGAGTCGCCAGTGCCTGCACCCCCAGGTCAGTTTGGGCGATGACATCGACATCACGGATGCAGCCGTAAATAACCAGCCCTTCCCAGCCATTTTTGGCGGCTTTCTCGGCGAGCATATCGCCCAACAAGGCGCGACGCAGGGAACCCCCACCGTCGACCACCAGCACCTTGCCGGCGCCTGGCTGATCAACCTGTTCCTTGACCAGGGAGTTGTCTTCGAAGCATTTGAGGGTGACGATTTCGCCACCGAAGGAGTCTCGGCCACCGAAATTACTGAACATCGGCTCGACTACCTGCACCAGGTCCGGGTAGGCGTCGCACAGGTCGGGCGTCACGTAATGGTTCATCGAGAAACTCCTGTTATCAAAGAAGAGGTCCAACATCCCAAGGTGTACATTAGAAAAACGCGTCGCAACAGGCATTCTTTAAGTGTTCCGCGTTTGACGGCGGCCATGATCGGACCCACCCCGGCGCAACGCAATAGGCACTGAGCGACTGAATATGACCAGAAGCGTTTAACGCGTCATAGTTTAGCCGCAACCACGCGCGAGTGAAACGCCCCGAGCAGAGCCATGCATCACGCCGTTTCCGCCACCTGCGGCTGCGTTCCGAATAGAGGTGTCAGCGGATCTTTCAACCACTGCGCCACCAACGGCCACACTTCTGCCTGAGCGGCTTTACTGACCAGCATCTCGACATGCCCGAAGTCGCCGGTAAAGCCCTGCCGGCGCCCCAGGCACAGGTATTGGCGATGCTCGGCGCCGACTTGTTCAAACAGCTTGCGGCACGCCCAATCCGGGTCTTGCTGGTCACCCGCCGCGCTGACGGCCAGCAACGGCACATCGACGTCGGCCAAGCCCTTCCACCAATCGCGTTCGGCGTCGCCAAAGCGTCCGAACAGGCCATTCCAGCGCATGGCTTCGATCAGTACGCCCGCCGGTTCATCTTCGGGGCCGCGCTTTAGCGTCGGCCCGGACAGCTGGGCAAAACGTTTCAGGAGGAAACGGCCGCTCCACTCCACCAGCGGAATTTTCAGCGGCCAATGGCTGCGGCTGACCTGGCAGCCAAACAACGCCACGGACGCAGCAGCCGCCGCACCCAAATGCTCACCACCCAGGGCCGCAGCCAGCGTGGTAGCGCCGAGCGAATGGCCGACCCAATGCGCAATCTGCCCGTTTTGCTCATGCACAAACGCGCCAATCGCAGGCAAATCGTAGCGCGCATAGTCTGCAACGCGATTTTTGGCGTAGTGCTGATTGCGCTTGGACAAGCCATGCCCGCGCATCTCCGGGATCCACACATCAAACCCCTGGCGTGCCAAATAGGCACCCAGGCCGATGCCCTTGGGTGAGTACCAGAAACGCCGATTGGAAAAGCTGCCGTGCAATAAAATCACCGGCGTGCCCCGGTTCTCCGGGACATCGGCCAAGCCCAAACGGGTCACGGCCAACTCGACGGTGCCGTCGGGGCTGTTGCCGGGTTTAAGCCGGTAAACATCTTCACTCAGGTCGCCACGACGTTCAGCACTGATCAGGGCGACGGGAAACAGGTTGCTACTGCTTTGCATAATGCTCTTGCACAAAAAAGGGCGGCGTCCGGAAGGAGTTCCGCCCTGCACAGATAAGAATGCCGGTCGCCCTTGACGGGTGACCGGCACTTTTGAAGGGTCGACCTTAAGCGGGCGTTTGGCCTTCTGCCAGGAAGAACCAGGTTTCCAGCACGGAATCGGGGTTCAGCGAGACGCTTTCGATGCCCTGTTCCATCAGCCACAGGGCCAGGTCCGGGTGGTCGGAAGGGCCTTGGCCGCAAATGCCGATGTACTTGCCGGCCTTGTTACACGCCTGGATTGCGTTGGACAGCAGCTTCTTGACCGCAGGGTTACGCTCATCAAACAGGTGGGCGATGATCCCCGAGTCGCGGTCCAGGCCCAGCGTCAACTGGGTCAGGTCGTTGGAGCCGATAGAGAAACCGTCGAAGAATTCGAGGAATTCCTCGGCCAGAATCGCGTTGGAAGGCAGCTCGCACATCATGATCACGCGCAAGCCGTTTTCACCACGCGAAAGGCCGTTCTCCGCCAGCAAATCGACCACCTGGCTCGCTTCGCCCAAAGTGCGCACGAACGGCACCATGATTTCAACGTTGGTCAGGCCCATCTCGTTGCGCACGCGCTTGAGGGCGCGGCACTCCAGCTCAAAGCAGTCACGGAACGCTTCACTGATGTAACGCGAGGCGCCCCGGAAGCCCAGCATCGGGTTTTCTTCTTCCGGCTCATACAGCTTGCCGCCGATCAGGTTGGCGTATTCATTGGACTTGAAGTCCGACAGCCGCACGATGACCTTTTTCGGGTAAAACGCCGCTGCCAGAGTGCTGATGCCTTCCACCAGTTTCTCGACGTAAAAGCCCACCGGGTCGTTGTAACCGGCGATGCGTTTGTCGACGCTTTCCTTGATCTCCAGCGGCAGGCCGTCGTAGTTAAGCAAGGCCTTGGGGTGCACGCCGATCATGCGGTTGATGATGAACTCCAGGCGGGCCAGGCCCACACCGGCGTTCGGCAACTGCGCGAAGTCGAAAGCACGGTCCGGGTTGCCGACGTTCATCATGATCTTGAACGGCAGTTCGGGCATGGCATCGATGGAGTTTTGCTTGATGTCAAAGCCCAGCTCGCCTTCAAAGATGAAGCCGGTGTCGCCCTCAGCGCAGGAAACCGTCACGCCCTGGCCGTCTTTCAACAGCTGGGTGGCGTTGCCGCAACCGACGACCGCTGGAATACCCAACTCACGGGCAATGATCGCCGCGTGGCAGGTACGCCCGCCACGGTTGGTGACGATGGCACTGGCGCGCTTCATCACCGGTTCCCAGTCCGGGTCGGTCATGTCGGACACCAACACGTCGCCTGGCTGGACTTTGTCCATCTCGGACACGTCCTTGATGATGCGCACCTTGCCCGCGCCGATGCGCTGGCCGATGGCACGGCCTTCGACCAGCACGGTGCCGGTTTCCTTGAGCAGGTAGCGTTCCATGACGTTGGCCGACGTGCGGCTTTTCACGGTTTCCGGGCGCGCCTGCACGATGTACAGCTTGCCGTCGTCACCGTCTTTGGCCCACTCGATGTCCATCGGGCACTTGTAGTGCTTTTCGATGATCATCGCTTGCTTGGCCAACTCGCTGACTTCAGCGTCGGTCAGACAGAAGCGCGCGCGTTCGGCCTTGTCGACGTCAACGGTTTTTACCGAGCGACCGGCCTTGGCCTCGTCGCCGTAGATCATCTTGATCGCCTTGCTGCCCAGGTTGCGGCGCAGGATCGCCGGGCGACCGGCCTCAAGCGTGTGTTTGTGTACGTAGAATTCGTCCGGGTTGACCGCGCCTTGTACGACGGTTTCACCGAGGCCGTAGGCGCCGGTGATAAACACCACGTCACGAAAGCCGGATTCGGTGTCGAGGGTGAACATCACGCCGGCAGTGCCGGTTTCCGACCGCACCATGCGCTGTACACCGGCAGACAAGGCCACCAGCTTGTGGTCGAAACCCTGGTGTACGCGGTAGGAAATCGCACGGTCGTTGAACAGCGAGGCGAACACTTCCTTGGCGGCGCGAATCACGTTTTCAACGCCGCGAATATTCAGAAAGGTTTCTTGCTGGCCGGCAAACGAGGCGTCCGGCAGGTCTTCGGCGGTGGCCGAGGAGCGCACAGCGACGGCCATGTCCGGGTTGCCGGCCGACAGCGTGGCGAAGGCTGCGCGGATTTCTTCGTTGAGCTTCTCGGGGAACTCGGCTTCCATGATCCATTGGCGGATCTGGCTGCCGGTCTTGGCCAGGGCGTTGACGTCGTCGACATCCAAAGCGTCCAGCGCAGCGTGGATCTGGTCGTTGAGGCCGCTCAGTTCGAGGAAATCGCGGTAAGCCTGGGCAGTGGTGGCGAAACCACCGGGCACTGAAACACCCGCGCCTGCAAGGTTACTGATCATCTCGCCGAGGGATGCGTTCTTGCCCCCCACATGCTCTACATCATGGACGCCGAGCTTATCGAGGGAAACTACGTACTCTACCAAGGTGATCTCTCCACTTTCTGTGTTGGAAAAGCTCAGGACGCCGGTTGCTCAGTAGGAGCATTCGCCAGCGCTTGTGGCCTGGACCTGGAAAATAAGTGAGAATGCGGCCCACTGCGGGACGGCAAAATCGCGCCTATCATATCCAAGATTCGCCATCAGCTTAAGGCCCAGGGCTCAAATGAAACGATCTGCTTTCTTTATCTCGGACGGCACTGGCATTACAGCCGAAACATTGGGTCAAAGCCTGCTCGCGCAGTTCGAAAACATTACCTTCGCCAAATTCACGCGGCCCTACATAGACAGCGTAGATAAAGCGCGGGCCATGGTACAACAAATCAATCTGGCGGCCGAAAAAGACGGCTTTCGTCCAATCATTTTTGACACCATCGTCAATCAAGACATTCGAGAGATCCTGGCGACCTCCAACGGTTTCATGATCGACATCTTCTCGACGTTCCTGGCGCCGCTGGAACAAGAGCTGAGCGAACACTCCTCCTACTCGGTGGGCAAGTCCCATTCCATTGGGCATAACTCCAATTATATGGAGCGCATCGAGGCGGTGAATTTCGCCCTCGACAACGACGACGGCGCCCGCACGCATTACTACGACAAGGCCGACTTGATCCTGGTGGGCGTGTCGCGCTGCGGCAAGACCCCGACCTGCTTGTACATGGCCATGCAATTCGGCATCCGCGCGGCCAACTACCCACTGACCGAGGACGACATGGAGCACCTGACGCTGCCCGCCGCCCTGCGCGCGCACCAGCACAAGCTGTTCGGCCTGACCATCGACCCGGACCGCCTTACCGCGATTCGCAACGAGCGCAAGCCCAACAGCCGCTATTCGAGCTACGCCCAGTGCGAGTTCGAAGTGCGTGAAGTGGAAAATCTGTTCCGGCGCGAGAATATTGCGCACATCAATTCCACGCATTTTTCGGTGGAGGAGATTTCGGCGAAGATCTTGGTCGAGAAAGGCGTGGAGCGGCGCTTCAAATAATCTTCATTGCCTGACCTGACGCCTTCGCGAGCAAGCCCGCTCCCACATTTGGAAGGCACTTCATTCCCCTGTGGGAGCGGGCTTGCTCGCGAAGAACGATGATGCGGTCTTAAAGGTGGAACCGTCCGCCGCCCTGCCCCAGCGCGGTGGCCAGTGCATCAAACCCCGCCCTTAGCAATTGATCATCGCCCGACGTATTACAAATACTCGCCCGAATAAACTGCGGCACGGCCGTTTGCCCCACGGCAAATGCCTCGGCGGTGGCGATCAGGTAATTATTCTGCTTGAGCTCCGCCTCGATTTCCGACGCACGCCACGGCTCCGGCACTTCGATCCAAAAGTGCGGGCTGTTCAGATGAGTACGGTATTGCAGGCCCGCCAACAGGTCCCGCACGAGGGCTTTGCGCCGGCTGATCTCGCTGATCTGCTGGCTTAACAGGTATTGCGCGGTGCCGTTTTCGATCCACTGCGTCGCCAGTTCCAGGGTCACCGGCGTGGCCATCCAGCAGGTCGAGCGCAACGCCGCCGAAACACGGCTGACCAAGGCGGGTGGCGCATGCACATACCCCACACGTAACCCGGCGGACACCGCCTTGCTCAAGCTACTGATCAAAATCGTACGCTCGGGCGCGAAAAAACTCATCGGCGGCGGCCGGTCTTCTACCAATACGCCGTGGGCTTCGTCTTCAAGAATCAGCAGGTTGTGTTCGCGACAGACTTTCGCCAGCGCTTCGCGGCGCGGGATCGACAGCACCGCCGTGGTCGGGTTCTGGATGGTTGGCGTGCAGTACATCGCTGAAACCCGGTGATTACGACAGACCTCATCCAACGCGCTGGGCAACACGCCTTCTTCGTCCATTTCGAGGCCAATCAAGCGCACGCCGAGCATGCGCGCGGCGGTGATCAGGCCGGGGTACGTGAGCTGTTCGGTCACCACCGTATCGCCCGCGCGCAACAGCGCCATCATTGCGCAGAGCAAACCATGCTGGCCGCCGTTGACGCAGATGACCTGCTCGGGGATCGGATGAAAATCGCGCTGTACCAGCCACTGCGCGCCGGCTTCACGGTAGCGTGGCAAACCCGCATCCGGGGTATAGGCGCTGATGTCCTGAAGGAATTTGGCGTTGCTCGACAAGGTTTGGAAGCTCTGCGCCAGAAACATCGTTTCTTGCCCAGGAATATGCATGTTACGGCTCATATCGAAGTACTGGCGCGGCTCATCGCTGACGTTGCGAAAGCCTTCATCACGCTGGCGCTCCATCCCGCGCTTGCGCACGAAAGTGCCGTCACCGACGCGCGCCACCACCAACCCCAGCCGCTCCAGCTCGCCGTAGGCTCGGCTGATGGTGCCGATGGTGACGCCTAAATTGTCGGAGAGCACCCGATGCGGCGGGAGTTTTCGTCCCGGCTCAATCAGGCCTTCGAGGATGCCCCGCTCCATCACATCGGACAGGCGCTTGTACTTAACGCCCTGCCCGTTGGACAAGCCCTCACGCATAATTGACACCATGTCAATATTTGTTTTGACAGCCATCTTTTGCCCTAATAGTGTGCTTTTTCGGGTTCAATCACGCAGTTAAACAACTTAATACACAGTCAATATAGAGTTCAATTCCGGCTCAGGGAAGTAATAAACGATGCCAATGTCCGCCGTTCTGGAAAACACTACAAAAACAAAAACTCAGAAACAGTGGTTGGCCGGCCTGGTCACCAGCGTGATGTTTCTTATCGTGTGCCTGAGTTGGGGCACCACGTGGCTGGGCATCAAGATCGCCGTCGAAAGCGTGCCACCGCTGACCTCTGCGGGCTTGCGCTTCTTGATCGCGTTTCCGCTGTTCCTGTGTTTTGCCCTGGCGCGCCGCGAGCCAATCCTGTTCCCGCGTGAAAGCCGCTGGTTCTTTGTGTTCGTGACCCTGTCCTACTTCAGCGTTCCGTATTACTTGCTCAACTACGGCGAGATGCATGTCTCATCCGGCCTCACCGCGCTGCTGTTCAGCTGCATGCCGGTGTTTATCCTGATTTTTTCCGCGCTGTTTCTGCGCGAACGCATCTACTTTTCCCAAATAATCGGCATCGGCATCGGTTTCGGCAGCCTCTACATGATCATCCGGGGCCAGGGCCTGCACCTGGACCACGCCGAGTTTTTCGGGGTGTTGGCGATTCTGACCGCAGCGGTCATGCACGCCTTGTGCTACGTGATTACCAAGCAAAAAGGCAGCGCCATCAGTGTGATCACCTACAACACCTTGCCCATCGGGATCGCCGGGTTGATGCTGTTTATGGCCGGCCTGTGGTTTGAAACACCGACCTTCGAAACCATCACCCTGCGCTCCTGGAGCGCGCTGTTCTACTTGGGCCTGGTGGCGTCGGTGGGCGGGTTCATCGTGTATTTCATGCTGCTCAAGCGCTTGAGCCCGATCATCTTGTCCTTCGTGTTCATCATCTTCCCGGTGTTCGCGGTGATCATCGGCGCCTGGTACGAAGGCGTGGCGATTTCACGTGACCTGATGCTGTACTCGGCGATTCTGCTGGCCGGTTTTGCGATCACCAAATTGCCCATCGAAAAACTCCTGGCCAAGAAAAACTGATGCCTCATCAACCCGAGGGAAGCATGCACGTGCTCCGCCCCGCCGCGCTGGAACAGATCTACGCCCACGCCAGCCGTAGCTACCCGGAGGAATGCTGCGGTTTTGTGTTCGCCGACGGCAGCGTGTACCTGGGCAACAATATTCAGAATGAGTTGCACCACAAGAACCCCGACAGGTACCCGCGCAGCGCGGCGAATGGCTACACCTTTTGCGTCGCCGACACGCTGCTGATGAACAAGGCGTTTCGCAGTGATAACCCGGTGGTGGTGATCTACCACTCCCACCCGGACGTTGGCGCCTATTTCAGTGATGAAGACCAAGACAAGGCGCTGTTCCTCGGCGAGCCGATTTACCCGGTCAGTTACCTGGTGGTGGACGTTCGCCAGGGCCAGGCGCTGGGTTCAAAGCTGTTTGCCTGGGATGGCAAGCATTTCGCCCTTAACCGTTTCAACGACCTGCACACGGAGCTGTCCATGAACGCTGTCTCTTTCCCCGACATTCTGGTTCGCGTGGCCAAGCTGTCGGAATCGACCCTTGAGGGCACCGGATCGACATTGCGCGACGTCATTGAAAACCTCTGCAACCGCCATCCGCAGTTGCGCGAGCACCTGTTTCACGCACACAACAATCAGCTCAAGGACCACTTCCTGTTTACCGTCGGGGAAGCGCTGATCGATGCCGACGAACCTTTACCGGAAAACGCCAAAATCGAAGTGCTGCTCGCCACTTCCGGCGGCATTGACGCAGAGCCCCTGAGCAATGAAGAAGTGCAGCGCTACGTGCGCCACATCACCCTGCCCGGCGTGGGCCGCGAAGGTCAGTTGAACCTTAAAAAAGCCAAAGTATTGATCATCGGCACGGGCGGCCTCGGCTCGCCGATCAGCCTGTATCTGGCGGCGGCCGGTGTCGGCACGCTGGGCCTGGTGGATTTTGATGTGGTGGAAAGCAGCAACCTGCAACGCCAGGTCGTCCACGGCAACAGCACGTTGGGCATGCCCAAGGTCGAGTCCGCCAAGCAGCGCCTGCAAGACCTCAACCGGCATATCCAGATCAACGCCCACAACACTGCCCTCACCGCCGACAACGCACTGGAACTGGTGGGCGCCTATGACCTGGTGATCGACGGCACCGACAATTTCGACACGCGCTACGTGGTCAATGACGCCTGCGTGCAGCTCGGCAAACCCTGGGTGTACGGCGCTATCTACCGTTTTGACGGGCAGATCAGCGTGTTCAACCATAAAGGCGGGCCGTGCTACCGCTGCTTGTTCCCGTCGGCGCCGCCAGCCGAACTGGCCCCCAACTGCAACGCTGGCGGGGTGATCGGTGTGCTGCCGGGCGTGGTCGGAATGATCCAGGCCACCGAAGCCATCAAGTTGCTGATCGGCATTGGTGAGCCGTTGTCCGGCCGCCTGATGCGCTTCGATGCACTGGCGATGAAGTTCAGCGAGGTGCGCTTCAAGCGCCGCGCCGACTGCCCCTGCTGCTCGGGGCTGCGCCACAGCGCCGCCGTGGCGCCAGCGGCTTGCGCAGATGCCATCGCCGGCGCACCCGCGCTGGCCGAAGAACGCTACATCAAGCCGCGGGTACTCAAGCAACTCCTCGAACACCCGCGCAGCGCCGACGTGCTGCTGGATGTGCGCGACGCCAGCGAACTCGAAGTGTGCAAATTGCCGGGTGTGGTGAATATCCCTCTCGCTGAACTGGATGCGCAGCTCGGCAGCCTCAACCGCGACAATACGCACTACTTGATCTGCTACGCCGGCACCCGCGCCGAGCAAGCCGCCAGCACCTTGCTGGCGGCCGGTTTCGCCAATACCAAGGTCCTGCAGGGCGGCATGAAACACTGGGTTCGTGACGTCGAACCCGACATGCCTTTGTACTGAGCGGGGGCTGACTGATGTTGCATGACTCAATTCTCGACGTGATCGGCCACACGCCGATTGTGCGCCTGGCGAAGTTTTCCGAAGCCCTCGGCATCGAGGTCTACGCCAAGCTGGAATCGCTCAACCCCGGCGGCAGCCACAAGGCGCGCATCGCCTTGGGCATGATCCTCGACGCTGAACGCCGTGGCGTGTTGCTGCGTAATAGCGGGCAAACCCTGATCGAACCCAGCGGCGGCAACACCGGCATTGGTTTGGTCATGGCCGCCAATGTGCTGGGCTACAACGTGGTACTGGTGATCCCCGACAACTACAGCCCTGAAAAGCAGAAGCTGCTGCGCCTGTACGGCGCCGAGGTGGTGCTGTCGGACAGCCGTCTCGGGAATAACTCCCACGGCGAAAAGTGCATGGAGCTGCAGCTGGAAAACCCCGGCTACGTGATGCTTAACCAGCAGCGCAATGGCGCCAACCCGCAAACCCACCGCGACAGCACCGCGCCGGAAATCATCCGCGCGTTCGGTGAGCGGCGCGTGGACTACTTCGTCAGCGGCATCGGCACCGGCGGCCATATCACCGGCATTGGCGAAACCCTCAAAGCCACCTGGCCGGCGATCCGCGTGATGGGCGTGGAACCGGAGGAATGTGACCTGCTGAAGAACCAGCACGCGCCGCACCATATCCAGGGCCTGTCGATTGGCCTGATCCCGAGCATTCTCAACATGGGCGTGATTGACGGCATGCTCAAAGTGTCACGCCAGGCGTGTACCGACATGATCAAACACATCATGCGCACCGACGCCATCAGCCTCGGGCTGTCCTCGGCCGCAAACATGGTTGCCATCGCCCAGCTCGCCCCCGAACTGCCGCGCAACACCGTGGTACTGACCCTGGTCTACGACAATGCCGACAGCTACCTGCCCCATTTCGACTAACCGGTTTGCCAACCATCCAGAATGCGGGGGTGCCTCCATGGGATGTTTTATCGACATGCAACAACTGCATGATGAGTTGCTCACCCACCTCATCCAGACCCTGACGCCTGCGCAGATGAAGCAGCTGGAACCGCACCTGGCGCCGCTGATCCAAAACGCCGCCCAGGCCGTGGCCGACGACTTGATCGCTTATGCCTATCGCGACCCGGCATCGCGTGGGCGCGGCGAGTTGATTCTGGAGGCGTACGCCTCGTTCAAAGCGGTGTTGTATTACCGGCTTGCACACCTTATATGGCATTTTCCAGAGCACACCAGCGGTGTGTTTTCAGGCATCGCGCTGACGCTCAGCAACCAGGGCAAAATCCTCTCCGGCGCAGAGATTCACCCGGCTGCACGCATCGGCCGCCGCTTTGTGCTGGACCACGGCTACGGCACCGTCATCGGCGAAACCTGCGAGATCGGCAACGACTGCTACATCCTCTGCGGCGTCACGTTGGGCGCCCGCGGCATTGCCAACAACCCGGATGGCAAGCGCCACCCGCGCCTGGGCAACAATGTCGAGGTTGGCGCCGGCGCCCGCGTGCTGGGTTATGTGTTGATCGGCGATAACGTGTTTATCAGCCCCTCGTGTGTGATCACCCAGGATGTGCCAGCCGGCACCAAGGTCAAGGTAGTCAACCAGGTTCAATTGCAAAAAAACACCGAAGCGGACAGCGGCCATTACCTCGGCGCGTTCGCCCTGGACGAGCGCTTGCACGTGGTCGGCGAAGTCAGCACCAGCCATAAGGTCACGGTGCTGGACGCCGACTTCCACCCGTTGCAGGGGCTGATGCTGGAACCCACGGTGAAGGAGCGGCATCACTTGCAATTTCGCCTGCGCCGCCTCGACCTCTGCGACCCCCTGCCGCGCCTGCCGCTTAACCTGAAAGTCAGCGGGCCGGAGTTTGAAATCACCCTGCTTTCCCCGCCTGGCTTGAGTGCAATGGTGCGCCACCTGTTGCAAGCCAGCCCACTGATCGTCGGAGGTTGAACGTGCCCATGCACAGCATGCAAACCCTGGCGCTGTTCGACAGCGCGCCCTACCAGAACGCTTTTAACGCGCGGGTGATTGCCGTCAGCGAACACGGCATCGCCCTGGAACACACGCTGTTCTACCCCACCGGCGGCGGGCAACCTGGCGACACCGGGCACCTGACCCTGGCCGATGGCACGCGCGTGGACGTGATCGGCACCGTGCGCGACCCGTTGTTGCGCTCGGTCATCTGGCATCAAGTGCAACACTGCCCTGAGCAGTTGACCGCCGGGGTGCAAGTGGATGCCAGCCTGGATTGGGCGCGGCGCTATCAGCACATGAAGATGCACACGTGCCTGCACCTGCTGTGCTCAATCATTGATGCGCCCGTTACCGGTTGCAGCATCAGCGCCGACAAGGGCCGCCTGGATTTCGACCTGCCGGAAATGACCCTCGACAAAGACCGCATCACCCACGACCTTAACGCCCTGATCGAGCAGGCCCACACGGTGAAAACCCTGTCGATGCCCGCCTCGGAGTACTCGACACTGCTGCAGATCACCCGCACGCAGGCGGTCGCGCCGCCGGCGATCGGGGGCTCGGTTCGGGTGATCGAAATCGCCGGGGTCGATATTCAGCCCTGCGGCGGCACCCACGTGCTCAACACCGAAGAAATCGGCCGGGTGTTCTGCGAAAAAATCGAGAAGAAGAGCAAGCACAACCGACGGGTGATCCTGCGCTTTGAGGCATAGCGCTAATCGAAGGGCCAGTGTGGTTCACCGCCACACTCGCCGACTCCGTGCGTCCTAGCCCTGTTGCTGAAGTTGCCGCGTCAGGTTATCAACCTGCTGTTGAAGTTTTGAAATTGTGTCCTGAAACAAACCATCCATCTTGGTGAGCTGGGCTTCCAGTTTTGCGTTTTCTTGACTGAGCTGTTCGGCCGTACTGGAAGCAGGCGCTGATGGCTCATCGGCTTGGGCCGGCGGTTGGTTTTGTGGAGCAATCGGCGTTTGCGGGTATACGTCGTCTGCCGCGGTAGCTTGGGGGCTGTCCGCCTGCTCGGGAGGCGTCTGGCTGTCAGGAATATTCATAGCGTTGACCCGTTGCACCAAACTATTCATGGCGTTAGTCAGTGTTTCAACGATCGAATTGAACTTGGTGAGTAGTTCGTCGAGCTTGCTGCTGAATTCACTGGTTACACGGGTCAACGCTTCAAGACTTCCAGACTGGCCTGGCTCCGTCACCGGCGTATTCGAGGTGTCTGGAGCGGGAGGTGTACCCGGCGCAGTCTGCTGGCGAGAGGTTTCGGCAGGCGCTACAGTCTGCTCATCGCCACGGCGGTTCTCAGGCTGAGGTCCAGGCGCAACCGGCGCGTCTTTAGGTTTTTTTTCTGACGCGTCAATGTGCTCAGTCAGGTCTATTATTTTCTGATTAAGTTGCCTGAGCATCGGATCAAATTTGCTGAGCAACGCATCGTATTTGGCGTGAAGCTCTTTATTTTTGGTCGTCAGCTCTGCCATCTGGCCTGTTGCATCAGCCCCTTGCGACTGCGGATGGTTAACGATTTTACTGTGGCTGGAAAACTGACCGCGCTGCTCTGGCCCCATCGGCGGGCGAGGCGGCGTTGAATCTGCCGAGCTGTCAGGCGTGTTGGCGTGTGCGCCGGGGGTGTCGCCGGAACGAACAGGTGGCGGTGTTGGCGGCATTTCGTAGCCGTATTGGGGCGCATACTGTTGAGTGCTGACATTCGTCATAAAGTGCCTCTTGAGTTCCACGCGTGGTCCGCGTGCAGGTTTTTCGGACGACTTGGCGTACCCGTCATTCAGCTACTTTATTGGCCTGTACCGGCAACCAGTTCCAGGGAAGCAAAAAATATCAGCTTGCCTGCGCCAGGCTCACAATCCGCCGGTGCCCAAACCACGGTTTCGTACAGGAAACTGACAGCAAATTTATGTGCTTGTAACATTCAGAAACGTACAATTCCGCCAGCAACGCCTCGTTGCCGCTGACTGACGAAAACAGCGCCCGTCCTTCTCGGTTGGGCATTCGTGCAGCAGCTAAGCTCACTCTCACCGCGCCTTTTTAACCTGAACGCTGCAGGACTGACTGCCTATGAACAGAGTGTTCCGTGACTATTTACCGGCGTCCACACTGCGCTTGCTACCCAACCGCTGGGATTTGGTTGCCCTGCCTCTGGTAATCGGCTTTCTACTGTTTTTTTCCATCACCGCCCGCGAAACCTGGGCCCCCATCGCCACCTTGCAAAGTGAAGTCATCTCCCTCGACCCGGCCAACCTGCCGGAATACGCGATGCGCACCACCTTGCGCATGCTCGCGGCAATGGTCGCGGCGCTGATTTTTACCCTGTTGTACGGCACCCTGGCCGCCAAAAGCCGGCGCGCCGAGAAACTGCTGGTGCCGGTACTCGACATCCTGCAATCGGTGCCGGTGCTCGGGTACATCTCGTTTACGGTGACCTTCTTCCTGTTGTTGTTTCCGGGGCGCGTGCTGGGTGCCGAGTTCGCCGCAATCTTTGCGATCTTTACCAGCCAGGCCTGGAACATGACGTTCAGTTTCTACCAGTCGCTGCGCATGCTGCCGCATGACCTGGTGGAAGTGTCGACCAACTTGCGGCTGTCCGGCTGGCAAAAATTCTGGAAGCTCGACGTGCCGTTCGCCATGCCCGGGCTGGTGTGGAACATGATGATGAGCATGTCCGGCGGCTGGTTTTTTGTGGTTGCCTCAGAAGCGATCACCGTCGGCGACAAGACCATCACCCTGCCGGGCGTGGGTTCGTACCTGGCCCTGGCGATTGCCCAGAAAGACCTGCACGCCGTGGGCTACGTGATCCTCGCGATGATCGCGGTGATCCTGATGTACGACCAGTTGCTGTTCCGCCCGCTGGTGGCTTGGGCCGACAAGTTCCGCATGGAAACCACCGCCTCGCAAGGCGCCGCGCCGCAATCCTGGTTGCTCAACCTGATTCAGCGCACGCGCGTGGTGCAGCGCATGCTGCGCCCTGTCACGCGCACCATCAGCCGCATCGGCAACAAACGCTTCAGCTTGGCCGGCGGCGCGCTCAAGGCGTTGCCGGTGGAAACCCCGGCAGCCTCAAAAGTGATCGACTGGGTGTGGGGCACGCTGATTGCGCTGTTGGCCGCGTATGCGCTGTATCACATCGTGCAGTACGTCGGCACTGAGGTGACCCTCGCCGAAGTCGGCCATGTGTGTGTGCTGGGCCTGATCACGCTGCTGCGGGTGGTCGGGTTGATTCTGATCGCCTCGCTGATCTGGGTGCCTTTGGGCGTGATGATCGGCTTACGCCCAAAGCTTGCGGAAAAAATCCAGCCGCTGGCGCAGTTCCTCGCGGCGTTCCCGGCGAACCTGCTGTTCCCGGTGTTCGTCATCGTGATCCTGCATTACAACCTCAACCCGGATATTTGGCTGAGCCCGCTGATCGTGCTGGGCACCCAGTGGTACATCCTGTTTAACGTGATCGCCGGGGCCACCGCGTTTCCGAATGACTTCAAGGAAGCCGCCGCGAACTTCCGCATTCGCGGCTGGTTGTGGTGGCGCAAGGTGATGCTGCCGGGGATTTTCCCGTATTACGTGACCGGCGCCATTACCGCCTCGGGCGGTGCGTGGAACGCCAGTATCGTCTCCGAGTACGTGTCTTGGGGCCAGGACAACGTGGTTGCCCACGGGCTGGGCGCCTACATCGCGCAGACCACCGCCGCCGGCGACTTCCCGAAAATCGCGCTGGGCGTGGTGGTGATGTCGATCTTTGTAGTGGCCTTCAACCGCGCGGTATGGCGACCGATGTACGCCATTGCTGAAAACAAACTTCGTTTGAATTGACGGGATTCGCCGTGATGAATACCTATACCGCACACGCTGCCGCCACGCCGGAAATCTACTCGCTGAAAAACGTCAACCGGGTGTTCGGCAAAGGCAAAGATGAACTGCAAGTACTCAGCGGCGTCGACCTGAGCCTGCACGAAGGCGAGATCGTCGGCATGCTCGGTCGCTCCGGGTCCGGCAAGTCCACGCTGCTGCGCATCATTGCAGGCTTGATCCAGCCGTCGTCGGGCGAAGTGCTTTACAACGGCGCGCCGTTGAACGGCCCAGCCGAAGGCGTGGCCATGGTGTTCCAGACCTTTGCGCTGTTCCCCTGGCTGACCGTGCTCGAAAACGTAGAGGCTGGCCTGCAAGCCTTGCAAGTCGAGCGCAAGGAAACCCGCCGGCGCGCCCTGGCGGCGATCGACCTGATCGGCCTGGACGGCTTTGAAAACGCCTACCCACGCGAGTTGTCCGGCGGCATGCGGCAGCGTGTGGGCTTTGCCCGCGGCCTGGTGGTTAACCCGACATTGCTGCTGATGGACGAACCCTTCTCCGCCCTCGACGTGCTCACCGCCGAAACCCTGCGCACCGACTTGCTGGACTTGTGGAGCGGCAAACAACTGCCGATCAAGTCGATCCTGATCGTGACCCACAACATCGAAGAAGCGGTGCTGATGTGCGACCGCATTCTGGTGCTCTCATCCAACCCCGGCCGCGTGGTCGCCGAGATCAAAGTGCCGTTCGCACACCCGCGCAACCGGCTCGACCCGGTCTTTCGGCAAATGGTCGACGACATCTATGCGCTGATGACCGACCGGCGCAGCGCCGATGCGAGCCGCGGTTTGCCCGAGCTGAAAATGGGCAGTCTGCTGCCGGAAGTGTCAACAAACTTAATGGCCGGTTTGATCGAAACCCTCGCCGCCGAGCCCTACAACGGCCACGCCGGTTTGCCCACCGTGGCCGAGCGGCGCCTGCTGGAAGTCGACGACCTGTTTCCGGTGGCGGAGATGCTTGAGCATCTGGGCTTCGCCGAACTCAAGGGCGCCGACATCACCCTCACCGACGCCGGCAAACTGTTCGCCGACTACGGCACCCAAGAGCGCAAAACCCTGTTCGCCGAGCACCTGATCCAGCACGTGCCATTGGCCGCGCGCATTCATCAGGTACTGCTCGAACGCAGCGGGCACCGCGCGCCACGCGTGCGTTTCGAGCAGGAACTGGAAGACTCGATGACCGAAGCGTTCGTCGAAAAAACCCTCGAAAGCGTGGTGGCGTGGGGGCGCTATGCGGAGATTTTCTCGTATGACGACCACACCGAGACGTTCAGCCTGGATGATGTTGAAGGCAGCATGTGATTGCTTGAGGCCAACCCCGATTCGAATGTGAGATAAGGCTTTTGTGGGAGGGGCTTGCTCCCTCCCACACAACCTCCTACCCACATCAGTTTTTTAGGGGTTGTCAGATCACAAACAGGTCGACGAAGCGGTTCACCGGAGTCGCTTCAAGCGTTGCCTGGTCTTTGCACAACGCGAAAATCTCATCACTGCGCTGGGCGGTAAACCGCGTGGCCAGGTTGGCCCTGAACTTGTCTTCCAGCAACGGGATGCCATCCACCCGCCGCCGCCGATGCCCAATCGGGTATTCCACCGCCACTGGCTCGGTGCTCGTACCGTCAGTGAAAAACACCTGCAGCGCATTGGCGATCGAGCGCTTATCCGCTTCCAGGTATTCACGGCTGTAGCGCGGCTCCTCAACGACAACCATCTTCTCGCGCAACACATCAATGATCGGGTGCGCGGCGTGAAACGCGTCTTCGTACTGCTCCGCCACCAGGTTGCCGAAGGCCAGCGGCACGGCGGTCATGTATTGCAGGCAATGATCGCGGTCGGCGGCGTTGGCCAGTGGGCCAACCTTGGAAATGATACGAATCGCCGACTCGTGAGTGGTGATCACGATGCGCTCGATTTCATGCAGGCGGTGCTTGACCAGCGGGTGCAAGGTCACCGCCGCTTCGCAGGCGGTTTGCGCGTGGAATTCGGCGGGAAAGCTGATCTTGAACAGCACGTTTTCCATCACGTAGGTGCCGTACGGCTGGGACAGGCTGAACGCGCGTTTGTCCGCAGGTTTGAGTGCCAGGTCGTTGTTGCTGTGGCTGAACAGCACGTCATAAAAACCCCATTGCGGCGCGCTCAACACGCCCGGGATGCCCATCTCGCCGCGCAGCGCGATGTCCGCCAGGCGCACGCCACGGCTCGATGCATCGCCCGCCGCCCAGGATTTGCGCGAACCTGCGTTCGGCGCATGGCGGTAAGTGCGCAGCGCCTGGCCATCGACAAACGCATGCGACAACGCCGCGAGCAACTGCTCACGGTTGGCGCCCATCAGCTTGGCGGTGACGGCGGTGGAAGCGACTTTGACCAGCAGCACATGGTCAAGGCCGACGCGGTTGAACGAGTTTTCCAGCGCAATCACCCCCTGAATTTCATGGGCCATGATCATCGCTTCCAGCACCGCGCGCATGGTCAACGGCGCATCGCCATTGGCCACGCGCTTCTGCGACAGGTGATCGGCCACCGCGAGGATGCCGCCCAGGTTATCCGAAGGATGGCCCCATTCGGCAGCGAGCCAGGTGTCGTTGTAGTCAAGCCAGCGCACGATGCAGCCGATGTCCCACGCAGCCTTTACCGGGTCCAGGCGCAACGAGGTGCCCGGCACGCGCGCGCCGAACGGCACCACCGTGCCCTCGACAATCGGCCCCAGGTGCTTGGTGCACTCGGGAAAACGCAACGCCAGAAGGCCGCAGCCGAGGGTGTCCATCAGGCAGTTGCGCGCAGTATCCAATGCGGCCTGGGACTCGATGCGGTAATTGAGGACGTAGTCGGCGATGTCCTGCAGAACCTGGTCGTAGTCGGGTCGGTTGTTCTGGTCGACGTTGGCGCTCATGGCAGTACTCCAAAAGGGTTGGGTTTAATCCTCAGGCTCAGGGTTGATCACGCGTTGGCAGGTCTGCTTGCCCGCTTATGTATTGCTGGCCCCACTCAACCTTGTGGGAGGGGGCTTGCTCCCGATGGCGGTGTATCAGTCGACCTATCAGTGCCTGACACGCCGCCATCGGGAGCAAGCCCACTCCCACACAAGCCCATTCCCACAACAGCGCGGCGGTGGGTTTTAGAATGAATCGCCGGGCACACGCACAAAGCCTTCCATAAGGACTCGGGCGCTGCGGCTCATGATGGCTTTTTTCACCACCCATTCGCCGTCGACCTGACTGGCTTCAGCGCCCACGCGCAAGGTGCCGGACGGGTGCCCGAAACGCACCGCGCTGCGTTCCACACCGCCAGCGGCGAGGTTGACCAAGGTGCCGGAAATCGCCGCCGCCGTGCCAATCGCCACGGCCGCCGTGCCCATCATCGCGTGGTGCAGCTTGCCCATCGACAGCGCGCGCACCAACACATCAATATCACCGGCCTGGATCGCCTTGCCACTCGATGCCACGTAGTCCAAAGGCTTGGCCACAAACGCGACCTTGGGTGTGTGCTGGCGCTGGGCGGCTTCATCAAGATGCTTGATCAAGCCCATGCGCAATGCGCCATAGGCGCGCACCGTCTCAAACATCGCCAGGGCTTTTGGATCACTGTTGATCGCGCCTTGCAGCTCGGTGCCGGTGTAGCCGAGGTCTTCGGCATTGATGAAAATCGTCGGGATGCCCGCGTTGATCAGCGTCGCCTTGAAGGTGCCGATACCCGGCACTTCGAGGTCGTCGATCAGGTTGCCGGTGGGGAACATCGAACCACCGTCGCCCTCTTCTTCGGCGGCCGGGTCGATGAACTCCAGCTGCACTTCGGCGGCCGCAAAGGTCACGCCGTCGAGTTCGAAGTCGCCGGTTTCCTGCACCGCACCGTCGGTGATCGGCACGTGGGCAATAATCGTCTTGCCGATATTCGCCTGCCACACGCGCACCACCGCCACCCCGTTGTGCGGCACGCGCGCCGGGTCGACCAACCCGGCGCTGATGGCGAACGAACCAACCGCCGCCGACAGGTTGCCGCAGTTGCCGCTCCAGTCCACAAACGGCTTGTCGATCGACACCTGACCAAACAAGTAGTCCACGTCGTGATCGGCATGCGTGCTTTTGGCCACGATCACGCTTTTGCTGGTGCTGGATGTGGCGCCGCCCATGCCGTCGATTTGCTTGTCGTACGGGTCTGGGCTGCCGATCACGCGCAGCAGCAAGGCATCGCGCGCGGCGCCTGGCACCTGCGCCGATTCGGGCAAGTCTTGCAGGCGGAAAAACACGCCCTTGCTGGTGCCGCCACGCATATAGGTGGCGGGGATCTTGATTTGCGCTACGTGTGCCATGGTCATCCTCTTCAGGCGGTTGCCGCCGATTCCAGGAAGTCTTGGGCAAAACGTTGCAACACGCCACCCGCCTCGTAGATCGACACTTCTTCGGCGGTGTCCAGGCGGCACGTCACCGGCACGTCGACACGCTCGCCGTGCTTGCGGTTGATCACCAGCGTCAGCGTCGCACCCGGCGTGCGTTCACCGATCACGTCATAGGTTTCGCTGCCATCGATCTGCAAGGTGTGACGGTCGGTGCCCGGCAGAAACTCCAGCGGCAACACGCCCATGCCCACCAGGTTGGTGCGGTGGATGCGCTCGAAGCCTTCGGCGGCAATCGCTTCCACACCGGCCAGGCGCACGCCCTTGGCCGCCCAGTCGCGCGACGAGCCCTGGCCGTAGTCGGCACCGGCAATGATGATCAGCGGCTGCTTGCGCTGCATGTAGGTTTCGATGGCTTCCCACATCCGCGTGACCCGGCCTTCGGGTTCGATACGCGCCAGTGAACCTTGCTTGACCTTGCCATTTTCAACCACCATTTCGTTGAACAGTTTCGGGTTGGCAAAGGTTGCGCGTTGCGCGGTCAGGTGGTCACCGCGGTGGGTTGCGTAGGAGTTGAAGTCGACTTCCGGCAAGCCCATCTTCGCCAGGTATTCGCCAGCGGCGCTGTCGAGCATGATCGCGTTGGACGGCGAGAGGTGATCAGTGGTGATGTTGTCCGGCAGCACCGCCAGCGGGCGCATGCCCTTGAGCGGTCGGGCACCGGCCAGCGCGCCTTCCCAGTACGGCGGGCGGCGGATATACGTGCTTTGCGGGCGCCAGTCGTACAGCGGCGCGACTTTGGGGCCGGTGTCTGGGTGGATCGCGAACATCGGAATGTAGACCTTGCGAAACTGCTCCGGCTTGACCGAAGCCTTGACCACTGCGTCGATCTCTTCGTCGCTCGGCCAGATGTCCTTCAGGCGGATTTCCTTGCCGTTGGCGTCCAGGCCCAGCACGTCTTTTTCGATGTCGAAACGGATGGTGCCAGCAATCGCATAGGCCACCACCAACGGCGGCGAAGCCAAAAAAGCTTGCTTGGCGTACGGGTGAATACGCCCGTCAAAGTTGCGGTTGCCCGAGAGCACGGCGGTGGCGTACAGGTCGCGGTCGATGATCTCTTGCTGGATCACCGGGTCGAGTGCGCCGGACATGCCGTTGCAGGTGGTGCAGGCAAACGCCACCACGCCAAAACCCAACTGCTCAAGCTCGGTGGTCAACCCGGCTTCGTCGAGGTACATGGCCACGGTTTTCGAACCCGGCGCCAACGACGATTTGACCCACGGTTTGCGCGCCAGCCCAAGCCGGTTCGCGTTGCGCGCCAACAGGCCGGCGGCGATTACGTTGCGCGGGTTGCTGGTGTTGGTGCAACTGGTGATCGCCGCGATAATCACTGCGCCATCGGGCATTTGCCCTGGCACGTCATCCCACTGGCCGGAAATGCCCATGGCGGCCAGATCGCTGGTGGCCACGCGCGCATGCGGGTTGCTCGGGCCGGCCATGTTGCGCACGACGCTGGAGAGGTCGAAGCGCAGGCCGCGCTCGTACTGCGCGCCATTCAGGTCGTCCGCCCACAGGCCGGTGTGGCGTGCGTATTGCTCGACCAGGGTGACTTGTTCGTCTTCGCGGCCGGTGAGTTTGAGGTAAGTGATGGTCTGCTGGTCGATGTAAAACATCGCTGCCGTGGCGCCGTATTCCGGGGCCATGTTGGAGATGGTCGCACGGTCACCCAGCGTCAGCCTGGATGCGCCTTCGCCGAAGAATTCCAGCCACGCGCCCACCACTTTTTGTTGACGCAGGAACTCGGTCAGCGCCAGCACCATGTCGGTGGCGGTGATGCCCGGTTGCAGCTTGCCCGTCAGCTCGACGCCGACAATTTCCGGCAGGCGCATCCACGAGGCGCGGCCGAGCATCACGCTTTCAGCTTCAAGGCCGCCGACGCCGATGGCGATCACGCCCAACGCATCCACATGCGGCGTGTGGCTGTCGGTGCCGACGCAGGTATCCGGGAAGGCGACGCCGTCGCGCACCTGAATCACCGGGGACATTTTCTCCAGGTTGATCTGGTGCATGATGCCGTTGCCGGGCGGGATCACGTCGACGTTCTTGAAGGCCTTTTTGGTCCACTCGATAAAGTGAAAACGGTCTTCGTTGCGGCGGTCTTCGATGGCACGGTTTTTTTCGAAGGCGTCCGGGTCAAAACCACCGGCTTCGACGGCCAGCGAGTGGTCAACGATCAGTTGGGTCGGCACCACCGGGTTGACTTGCGCCGGGTCGCCGCCTTGCAATGCGATGGCATCGCGCAGGCCGGCGAGGTCAACCAGCGCGGTTTGGCCGAGGATGTCATGGCACACCACGCGCGCCGGGAACCACGGAAAGTCGAGGTCACGCTTGCGCTCGATCAATTGGCTGAGCGACGCGTTGAGGCTGGCGGGGTCGCAACGGCGCACGAGGTTTTCCGCGAGTACGCGGGAGGTGTAAGGCAAGGTGGCATAGGCACCTGGGGTGATTGCCTCGACTGCCGCGCGGGCGTCGAAGAAATCCAGGCGGCTGCCGGGCAGCGGTTTGCGAAATTCAGTGTTCATCGTCAGGACTCGGTCACGGTAAGTACAGGGAGCCGACTGATCCAAGGTTGAAAACCGATCCCAATGTGGGAGCAAGCCCCCTCCCACAGTTGACCGGGTTTACAACCCTGGAATCGCCGGTCTTCAGCGACGTTCGATTGGCACGAACTTGCGCTGCTCGACGCCGATGTACTCGGCGCTTGGGCGGATGATGCGGTTGTTCGCACGCTGCTCAAACACATGCGCAGCCCAGCCGGTGAGGCGCGAGCACACAAAAATCGGCGTGAACAACGGCGTCGGGATGCCCATGAAGTGGTACGCCGAGGCATGGTAGAAGTCAGCGTTGGGGAACAGCTTTTTCTGCTCCCACATGGTTTTATCAATGGCTTCGGACACCGGGAACAACACGCTGTCGCCCACCTCGTCAGCGAGCTTTTTGGCCCAGCCCTTGATCACTTCATTGCGCGGGTCGTTGTCTTTATAGATCGCATGGCCGAAGCCCATGATCTTGTCTTTGCGCTCAAGCATACCGAGGGTGCCTTTGACCGCGGCTTGCGGCGAATCAAACTTCTCGATCATCGCCATCGCCGCTTCGTTGGCGCCGCCGTGCAGCGGGCCGCGCAGCGAACCGATGGCGGCGGTGACGCAAGAGTACAAATCGGACAGCGTGGAAGCACACACGCGGGCGGTAAAGGTCGAGGCGTTGAATTCGTGTTCGGCGTAAAGAATCAGCGACACGTTCATGACCTTTTCATGCAGCTCGCTCGGCTTTTTGCCGTGCAACAGGTGCAGGAAGTGGCCACCGAGGCTAGGCTCGTCGGTCACGCAATCAATGCGTTTGCCGTCGTGGCTGAAGCGGTACCAGTAGCACATGATCGCCGGGAAAGCCGCGAGCAAGCGGTCGGTCACCTCGTGCTGCAGGCTGAAGTCTTTCTCGGGCTCGATATTGCCCAGGAACGAGCAACCGGTGCGCATCACGTCCATCGGGTGGGCGTCGGCAGGGATGCGTTCCAGCACCTCTTTCAGCGCTTGGGGCAGGTCGCGCAATGCGCCGAGCTTTTTGCTGTAGGCGGCCAGTTCGGCCTTGTTCGGCAGTTCGCCGTAGAGCAGCAGGTAGGCGACTTCTTCAAACTGTGCGTCGGCAGCCAGTTCGCGCACGTCGTAGCCACGGTAGGTCAGCCCGGCACCCGCCTGGCCCACGGTAGACAGCGCGGTTTGCCCGGCCACCTGACCACGCAGGCCGGCGCCACTCAGTACTTTTGCTTCAGCCATCATTCTTCTCCAATTTTGTGGTTATTCAGGGAGCCGCGTGTGGGAGCAGGTTTACTTCTTCGCGGCGAACAGCGCGTCGAGCTTTTGCTCGAAGGTGTGGTAGTCGATGCGATCGTAAAGCTCCATGCGCGTTTGCATGGTGTCGATCACGTTCTGTTGGGTGCCGTCGCGGCGAATCGCGGTGTACACATTCTCGGCGGCCTTGTTCATGGCGCGGAAGGCCGAGAGCGGGTACAGCACGATAGAAACATCAGCCGCTTTCAACTGATCAACGGTGTACAGCGGCGTCGAGCCGAATTCGGTGATGTTGGCCAGGATCGGCGCGTTGACGCGGGAGGCGAACAGTTTGTACATGTCCAGCTCAGTGATGGCTTCCGGGAACACCATGTCGGCGCCAGCCTCGATGCACGCGGCGGCACGTTCCAGCGCCGACTCCAGCCCTTCGACCGCCAGCGCGTCGGTGCGCGCCATGATCACAAAGCTGTCATCGGTGCGTGCATCGACAGCGGCCTTGATGCGGTCGACCATTTCCTGTTGCGACACAATTTCTTTGTTCGGGCGGTGACCGCAGCGCTTGGCGCCCACCTGGTCTTCGATGTGGATGGCCGCAGCGCCGAACTTGATCATCGACTTGACGGTGCGCGCGACGTTGAACGCCGACGAGCCAAAGCCCGTGTCCACGTCCACCAGCAGCGGCAGGTCGCACACATCGGTGATGCGGCGCACGTCGGTCAGCACGTCATCCAGGCCGGTGATGCCCAAATCCGGAACGCCGAGGGAACCGGCAGCCACCCCGCCGCCCGACAGGTAGATCGCCTTGAAACCGGCGCGCTTGGCCAGCAGCGCATGGTTGGCGTTGATCGCGCCGACCACTTGCAACGGTTGCTCGCTGGCGACCGCGTCACGAAAACGTTGGCCGGGCGTGCTGTTATTGTTGGAACTCATGACTCACCTCGTGTTGAAGGCGCGCCGCCTGGGAAATGACGGGCGATATTGCGTTTGGAAGCGCCGATATGGCGGCGCATCAACAGTTCGGCCAGTTCACCGTCGCGGTCGGCAATCGCGTCAAGAATGCGGTGATGCTCGGCAAAGGCCTGGCGGGGACGATTAGGTGTGGCGGAAAACTGGATGCGGTACATGCGCACCAATTGGTACAGGTCGCCGCAGAGCATTTGGGTGAGCGTGCGGTTGCCGGCGCCCTGAATGATCCGGTAATGGAAGTCGAAATCGCCTTCTTGCTGGTAGTAGCCGAGGCCGGCCTGAAAAGCTTCGTCGCGCTCATGGGTGTGCAGCACTTGGCGCAGCTCTTCGATTTCGGCGTCGGTCATACGCTCGGCGGCCAAGCGACAGGCCATGCCTTCGAGGGATTCGCGAATTTCATAGAGCTCCACAAGCTCGGCGTGGCTCAGCGACACCACGCGCGCGCCCACATGCGGCACACGGATCAGCAGGCGCTGGCCTTCCAGGCGGTGAATCGCCTCACGCAACGGGCCGCGACTGATGCCGTAGGTGCGCGCCAGCTCCGGCTCGGAGATTTTGCTGCCGGGCGCGATCTCACCCTTGACGATGGCAGCCTGGATACGCCGGAAGACATTCTCTGACATGGTCTGCGAATCGTCTTGCGCCACCACTGGGGTTTGCAGCTGAACCCGCATATTGTCGACACCTTTAAAAGCAATGCGACAAAAACTAGCCAATCAGCCCACGATAGTCAAAGAATAAATCCACATTGTCGACAATCGTCTAATAACCCTTTCTGCACTTAATCGGGCATGGCCGCCTGCCAGCGCTGGCGCCGAAAAAGCATCATGTTAGAATGCCCGCCGCTTTTGCCTGACATCATTTGATGAACCGGCGCACCAGAGATTGCGCAGCAATGCCAGTCGCCATGAATGGAACATCGCACTGCACTGCCCCGGGATCTATGAGACTCAAGCCCTTCCCCCTGTTTTGCCTACTGTCCATACCGGCGCTGCTACCGGCACTCTGCGTTGGCGCCGAGAAGACCGTGTATGGCCTGAACGAATACGCCAAACTGGCAGGCATCGACCTGGAAGTGGCGGCCAAACTCGACACTGGCGCCAAAACCGCGTCGTTAAGCGCCCGCGACATCAAGCGGTTCAAGCGCAACGGCGAATCCTGGGTGCGCTTTTACCTGGCCATCGACACCGCCCATTCCCACCCCATCGAACGCCCCCTGGCACGCGTGAGCAAAATCAAGCGCCGCGCCGGTGATTACGACCCCGATGAGGACAAGAACTACACCGCCCGCCCAGTGATCGCCCTGGACATTTGCATGGGCAGCGCTTTACGCAGCATCGAAGTGAACTTGACTGACCGCAGCGCATTCCAATATCCGCTGCTGATCGGCTCCGAAGCCTTGAAACGCTTTGATGCGCTGGTTGACCCCAGTCTTAAATACGCAGCGGGCAAACCCGCCTGCGCCGCCGACGCTCATACCGCCGAGTAAACTGAATGCGCTCTCTGACCCTGCACCTGAAAATCCTCATCACCATTTTGGTGGTGCTGGGTATTTCGGTCACCGCCTACCAGATTTTCGTGCTGGGGATCCCCGTCACCGAGGACGCCACCGACGACCTGTGGAACATCGACGCCAAGGTCGAGTTCGTCGCCAACCCCAAAGACCCGGTAAAAATCACGATGTTCGTGCCGCCGCTGAGCCGCGACTTCGTCAGCCTCAATGAAAGTTTTATCTCGAACAATTACGGCGTGAGCGTCAACCGCACCGACGGTAACCGCAAGGTCACCTGGTCGGCACGCCGCGCCAAGGGCAACCAGACGCTGTATTACCGGCTGGTGCTGACCAAGCGTTACAGCGGCGAAAAGGTCAAGATCAAAGGCCCGACCTTCCGTGACAGCATCGCAGTGGAAGGCCCCGAAAAAATCGCCGCCGAAGCCCTGTTGGCGCCGATCCGCCAGCACTCGGCCGACGTCGAAACCTTTATCACCGAAGCCATCAAGCGCACCAACAACCTCAGCGACGACAACGTGAAACTGCTGCTGGCGGGCGACCCGTCGACACCGCACAAGGCCAAGATCGTCGAGCTGCTGCTGTCCATCGCGCATGTGCCGGTCGAAAAAGTCCACACCATTCGTTTGGTCGCCGACCAGCCGCAAACCCCGGAACTGTGGTTGCGCAGCTTTAATGGCAGTGACTGGCTGTATTTCAACCCGGAGACCGGCGAGCAAGGCCTGCCGTCAGACCGCCTGTTGTGGTGGACCGGCGATGAAAACCTGATCACGGTCGACGGCGGCAAGAAAGCCATGGTGACCTTCAGCCTCAACAACAGCGAAATGAACGCGATTCGCCTGGCCAAGCTGACCGACGAAAACACCGACGCCAACTTCCTCGAATACTCGCTGTACGGCCTGCCGCTGCAAACCCAGCAAACCTTCATGATCATGGTGATGATCCCGATTGGCGTGCTGGTGATTCTGATCCTGCGCAACTTGATCGGCCTGCAGACGCTGGGCACCTTTACTCCGGTGCTGATTGCCCTGGCGTTTCGCGAGACGCAATTGGGCTTCGGGATAGTGCTGTTTACGATTATTACCGCGCTGGGCTTGTCGCTCAGGTCGTACCTGGAACACTTGAAGCTACAGATGTTGCCAAGGCTGTCGGTGGTACTGACCTTCGTGGTGGTGCTGATTGCGGCCATCAGCCTGTTCAGCCACAAGCTGGGCCTGGAGCGCGGGCTGTCGGTGGCGCTGTTCCCGATGGTGATTTTGACCATGACCATCGAACGGCTGTCGATCACTTGGGAAGAACGCGGCGCCAACCATGCGCTGAAAGTGGCGATTGGTACGCTGTTCGCCGCATCGCTCGCGCACATCATCATGAGCGTGCCGGAGCTGATCTACTTTGTGTTCACCTTCCCGGCGATCCTGCTGATCCTGGTGGGTTTCATGCTGGCCATGGGGCGTTATCGCGGCTACCGCCTGACCGAGCTGGTGCGGTTCAAAGCCTTCTTGAAGGCTGACCAGTAATGTTCGGCTTCTGGAAGACCTGGAAGGCCCTCGAAGCACGGGGGATCATGGGCATCAACCGGCGTAACGCCGACTATGTGCTCAAGTACAACAAGCGCAGCCTGTACCCGATTGTGGATGACAAGATCATCACCAAGGAACGGGCGATCGCGGCCGGCATCCATGTGCCGGAAATGTACGGGATCATTTCTACCGAAAAAGAAATCGACAAGCTCGAAGACATCCTCAAAGGCCGCACCGACTTCGTGATCAAGCCGGCGCAAGGCGCTGGCGGTGACGGCATCCTGGTGATCGCCGACCGTTTTGAGGGGCGCTATCGCACGGTGTCGGGCAAGTTGCTGACCCACGAGGAAATCCAGCATCAGATTTCCAGCATCCTCACCGGCTTGTATTCGTTGGGCGGCCACCGTGACCGCGCGCTGATCGAATACCGCGTGGTGCCCGACCAGATCTTCAAGAGCATCAGTTACGAAGGCGTGCCGGACATCCGCATCATCGTGCTGATGGGCTACCCGGTAATGGCCATGCTGCGCTTGCCGACCCGCCAGTCCGGCGGCAAGGCCAACCTGCACCAGGGCGCGATTGGCGTGGGCGTCGACCTGGCCACCGGCCTGACCCTGCGCGGCACCTGGTTGAACAGCATCATCACCAAACACCCCGACACCACCAACGCGGTGGACGGCGTGCAATTGCCCAACTGGGACGGTTTCATGAAGCTCGCCGCCAGTTGCTACGAGCTGTGCGGGCTCGGTTATATTGGCGTAGACATGGTGTTGGACCAGGAAAAAGGCCCGCTGATTCTTGAGCTGAATGCGCGGCCGGGGCTGAATATCCAGATCGCCAACGACTGCGGCCTGACCTTGCGCACGCATGCGGTGGAAGCGCGCCTGGAGGCATTGAAAGCCGCCGGCGTGACGGAGACCGCGCAAGAACGGGTGAATTTTGTGCAAGAGATGTTCGGGCACATCCCGCCGGTTGAAGGCTGAACAGCCATCCAATGTGGGAGCGGGCTCTAGGACCAAACCCTTCGGGGGACTACAATCGCCTCCCCCACGTAAACGGCTGATCCACCCCGCATGTCGACCTGTTCCGTATACCCGCTGCCCTACCGGGCCAACCCCGCAGAGTACTTTGCGACGATTCGCCATGCCCCAGGCGCCGTGCTGCTCGACAGCGGCCGCCCGGTTGCCGAGCGCGGGCGTTATGACCTGCTGAGCGCGTGGCCAGAAACGACGTTGACGGTATCGCCTGACGAAAGCGGAAGTGATTTCCTGCAACGACTGCGCAAAAACCTGACGCAGTTGGGTGAAGCGGCGCTGCCCACCGGTTACGAGCTTCCGTTTGCCGGCGGCTTGATCGGCTACCTGAGCTACGACTTTGGCCGGCACCTGGAGCAAATGCCACACCCGGCCGTAGACGATTTGCACCTGCCGGATGCGCGCTTTGGGTTGTACGCTTGGGCACTGGTCAGCGATCACCAGGCGCAGACCAGCCAACTGGTGTTTCACCCCTCGCTGGCTGACAGCCAACGGCAACGGTTGATCGCGTTGTTCAGCCAGCGCGTTGTCGCCACACACGCGACGTTTAAACTGCAAGGCCCAATGGCCCCGGACCTGACTGCCGAGGCTTACCGCCAAGCCATCGTGCGTATCCAGAACTACATCCAGGCGGGCGATTGTTACCAGGTCAACTTCGCGCAGCGCTTTCGCGCGCCGTACAGCGGCGATCCATGGGTCGCCTATTGCGCCCTGCGTGAAGCCTGCCCTACGCCGTTTTCCGGCTTCCAAAGCCTGCCGGATGACGGCGCGGTGCTGAGCCTGTCGCCAGAGCGCTTCGTCAAGATCAGCGAACGCCACGTCGAAACCCGGCCGATCAAAGGCACTCGCCCGCGAGGCTTGACGCCCGAAGAAGACGCCGCCAACGCCGCCGAACTGCTGGCCAGCCCCAAGGATCGCGCAGAAAACCTGATGATCGTCGACCTGCTGCGCAACGACCTCGGCCGCACCTGCCGCACGGGCTCGGTGAAGGTGCCGGAGTTGTTCAGCCTCGAAAGCTACCCCAACGTGCACCACTTGGTGAGCAGCGTGACCGGCGAGTTGGCCGACCACAAAGACGCGCTCGACCTGATCGCCGGCAGCTTCCCCGGCGGCTCCATCACCGGCGCCCCGAAGATTCGCGCGATGCACATCATCGACGAGCTGGAGCCGACCCGACGCGGGTTGTACTGCGGTTCGCTGGTGTACCTGGACGTGCGCGGCGAGATGGACAGTTCCATCGCGATTCGCAGCCTGCTGGCCAAAGATGGGCAGGTGTGTTGCTGGGGCGGCGGCGGGATTGTGGCCGACTCACAGTGGGAAGCGGAATATCAGGAGTCGCTGACCAAGGTACGCGTGTTGTTACACACGTTGGAAAGCCTGTAGCGCCTCGCGCTTATTGGCTGTGCAACCTTGAGCCGAACACTGGCAAAAGCCTGAATCAGAACGGCGGTGGACGCAGTATCAGCCGAAGGATAGCGTCCGGCAGTTCATCCGCCGTCTGTGAAGGATCACATGAAGCGACTGCCTACTCGTCAGAAATTATTTCCGGGATTGCATATCCTCCGAACCACACCTAATATCTCCCATATTGGGAGGTACCAGCGATGCGCATAATCGCTTTGTCTACCCTACGAATTTTCTGGGAAAGCCACCCCGCTTATGCGGATGCGAAAACGCCGCTGGCTGAGCTGTATCGTCACCTGGAAAAGGCCCTTTACCCGACACCACAAACACTCAAGGCCGCGCTCAGAACCGCGAGCATTCTTAAAAGCGGCAGGGTTGTATTCAACGTGGGCGGCAACAAGTATCGAGTCATCATAGCGATCGATTATCAGCGACAACTTGGGTTCATACGTTTTGTAGGCACCCATGCCCAGTACGATCAGATCAACGCGGAGAGCGTGTAATGAACATCAAACCGATTCATTCCCAAGAAGATCTGGCCGCTGCCCTGGCGCGCGTGGAGCAGCTATGGGAAGCCGCCGTCGGCTCACCCGAGGGCGACGAGCTGGAAATTCTTGCCGTGCTCATTGAGAAGTACGAGGCGGAACACTTTCCAATGCCGGCGTCGGACCCGGTGGAAGCGATTAAATTTCGCATGGAGCAATTAGGCCTTACCGCGCGTGACCTGGAGCCGTTTATAGGCACGAGCGGGCGCGTTTCCGAAGTGCTGAACCACAAGCGCAAGCTGAGCGTGTCGATGATCAAACGCCTGCACGCCGGCCTGCGCATCCCTTACGAGCGCCTGCTCGCAGAGGCTTGACACATTCAAATGCGGGGCTTGCTCGCGATGAGCCACTCAGCCCCACTCCATCCCCTGCAGGCTCAACGGCCGATTCAAGCTCGCCACCGCAACGCAAGGCGGTTTTTGATACCATCGTTCCCCTATAGAGCGCCAAGCGCCACTGACCTGCAGGAACCGTGCTGATGAACCAAGCCTTCGACGTCGCTGAACTCGCTGCGACTTATGCCAACAAATCCGCCCAGGACATTCTCAAACTGGCGTTCAGCCAGTTCGGCGATGACCTGTGGATTTCCTTCAGCGGTGCCGAAGACGTGGTGCTGGTAGACATGGCCTGGAAGCTGAACAAGCAGGTCAAAGTCTTCAGCCTCGACACCGGCCGCCTGCACCCGGAAACCTACCGGTTTATCGAGCAGGTGCGCGAGTTCTACAAGATCGACATCGAACTGATTTCGCCGGACCAAAGCAAACTGGAACCGTTCGTCAAGCAAAAGGGCCTGTTCAGCTTCTATAAAGATGGCCACGGCGAATGCTGCGGCGTGCGCAAGATCGAGCCGCTGCGGCGCAAACTCTCTGGCGTGAGCGCCTGGGCCACCGGCCAACGCCGCGACCAGAGCCCCGGCACCCGCAGCCAGGTGGCGGCGCTGGAAATCGACACGGCGTTCTCGACCGCGGAACGCACCCTGTACAAATTCAACCCGCTGGCGCAGATGACCAGCGAGGAAGTCTGGGGTTACATCCGCATGCTGGAGCTGCCGTATAACAGCCTGCATGAGCGCGGTTTTATCAGCATTGGCTGCGAGCCCTGTACCCGCCCGGTGCTGCCGAACCAGCACGAGCGCGAAGGCCGCTGGTGGTGGGAAGAAGCCACGCAAAAGGAGTGCGGGTTGCACGCCGGGAATATCATCAGCAAGGCGTGAGCTAACGCCAGTCATTAACCAGGGGCAGTTCATGCGCATCCTCGTGGTCAACGTCAACACTACCGAATCCATCACCGAAACCATCGCCCAGCAAGCCCGGGCCGTGGCCTCGCCAGGCACCGAGATTGTCGGGCTCACGCCGTACTTCGGCGCCGAATCGGTAGAGGGCAATTTTGAAAGTTACCTGGCGGCCATCGCGGTGATGGACCGGGTGATGGCCTACGACCAGCCTTTTGATGCGGTGATTCAGGCAGGTTACGGCGAACACGGCCGTGAAGGTTTGCAGGAATTGCTGAACGTGCCGGTGGTGGACATCACCGAGGCCGCCGCCAGCACCGCCATGTTTCTGGGGCATGCCTACTCGGTGGTCACCACCCTGGACCGCACCGTGCCGCTGATCGAGGACCGCCTGAAACTTGCAGGCCTCTACCAGCGCTGCGCCTCGGTGCGTGCCAGCGGCATGGCGGTGCTGGAACTGGAAGAAGACCCGCTGGCCGCGATGGAAGCCATCGTGCGCCAGGCGGAACTGGCCATCCGTGAGGACAAGGCCGAGGTAATCTGCCTGGGCTGCGGCGGCATGGCCGGGCTGGATGAACAGATTCGCCAGCGCACCGGCGTGCCGGTAGTGGATGGCGTGACGGCGGCGGTAACCATTGCCGAATCGCTGGTGCGGTTGGGGTTGTCGACGTCGAAGATCAGGACCTATGCCACGCCACGCCCGAAAAAGATCATCGGTTGGCCACGCTGAACCGAGGCGCGGCCATCGCGAGCAAGCCCGGCTCCCACAGGGGAAAGCGATCAACTGTGGCAGCGGGCTTGCTCGCGATGCAGGCAACCCGGTCTGGCGTGTGATCAGAGCGCGCTGAACCGCCGCACCAGCCCCTGAACAACAAACTGCTCAATGATGAAGTCCACAAACGCTCGCGTCTTGCCGGGCAGCAGTTTGTGCTCGGCGTAATAGATCGAAATGTTGCCATCGTCGACATACCAATCGGGCAGCACGCGCACCACGTCACCGCTGTCGAGAAACGGCACGGCCATCGGCATGCTCACCAGCGCCACGCCCAGGCCCTGGGCGCTGGCGCAACAGGCGGCTTCGGAGTCGCTCATGGTCATGCCAGGTGTGAGCACCAGCGGGCTGTGTTCGCGCTCAACACTGGTGAGTTGCCAGGAGCGTACGCGGCCGGTTTGCGGCGAACGGATCAGGATGCCGTGGCAGCGCGCCAAGTCTTCGGGCACCGCAACTGGCGGGCATTGCGCGAGGTAATCCGGCGCGGCCACCAGCACCCGGTGCGCCGGTGCCAGTTTGCGCGCCACCACCCCCGGCGGCAGTTCAAAACCACCGCCGATGGCGGCATCAAAGCCTTGGCCGATCAGGTCGACCTGGCGGTTATCGAAATGCCAATCCGGGCGTATATCCGGAAAGCGCCGCAGGAACGCCCCCAGCAGCGGCACCACATAACGATTACCAAACACCGTGCCCATGCTGACCTTGAGCGTGCCCACCGGCCGCCCTTCGGCACTTGCCAGGTTGGCCACGGCGTTCTGGATGGTGATAAGGCTGCCGCTGACTTCTTCGAGGAACAGCTTGCCGGCTTCGGTCAGCGTCAGGCGCCGTGTACTGCGCTGGAACAGGCGCACGCCAAGGCGCCCCTCCAGCTTGGCAACGCTTTTACCGACCGCCGCCGGGGTCAGGCTCAGGTGCCGGGCGGCCTCGGCGAAGCTGCCGCCTTCGGCGCTGCGCACAAAGCATTCGATACTGCCAAAGCTTTCCATAACACCCCATTCCAAACTTTTGGTTTACACAGACTATAGCAATCACGGTCTACCGGGCTGGGTGGGTGAGGTCAATACTCAATGCCAACCCCGACACACCTTTGGAGATCGACATGACCACGCATAACCTCACCGGCAAAGTCGCCTTGATTCAAGGCGGTTCCCGCGGCATCGGCGCCGCCATCGTGCAGCGCCTCGCCGCGCAGGGTGCAGCCGTTGCCTTCACCTACGTCAGCTCCGCCGCCAAGGCCCTGGACGTGCAAAACAGCGTGATCAGCCAAGGCGGCAAAGCCCTGGCGATTCAGGCCGACAGCGCCGACGCCACAGCGATTCGTGCTGCAGTCAACGCGACCGTAGAAGCGTTCGGGCGCCTGGATATTCTGGTGAACAACGCGGGCGTACTGGCCATCGCGCCGCTGGAAGATTTCAAGCTGGAAGACTTCGACCAAACCCTTGCGATCAATGTGCGCAGCGTGTTTATCGCCACCCAGGAAGCCGCCAAACACATGGGTGAAGGCGGCCGTGTGATCAACATCGGCAGCACCAACGCCGAGCGCATGCCCTTCGGCGGCGGCGGGCCGTATGCGATGAGCAAAGCGGCGCTGGTGGGCCTGACCAAGGGCTTGGCACGCGACCTTGGGCCACGTGGCATCACCATCAATAACGTACAGCCGGGGCCAGTGGACACCGATATGAACCCGGCGAACGGTGAATTCGCACAGACATTGATCGGGTTGATGGCGGTGGGCCGCTATGGGCATGTCGAGGAAATTGCCAGTTTTGTGGCTTACCTCGCAGGGCCGGAAGCGAGCTACATCACCGGGGCCAGCCTGACCATTGATGGCGGTTTTAGCGCCTAGGTTTCAAGCGGCACGGCAACAGGGGGCGCGAGCCCCCTTCCACCTTAGCGCAGGGGCGGCAGGCCGTAGGCTGCGAGATCAAAGTCTGCGAGTTTGCGGATGATCTGGTCGGCGTGGTGGTACTTGCTGTCGGCCATGGCTTCATCCGGCACGGCGATGGCGGTCATGTTGGCGGCCTTCGCGGCGGTTACACCGAACGGCGAATCCTCGAACACCAGGCAATCCTGCGGCGCTACGCCCAGGCGGCGCGCGGCGGTCAGGAAGATGTCCGGCGAGGGCTTGGCGGCGCCGACTTCCGGGTCGTCCGCGGTGACGATGGTGCCGAACAGGCTAAACCACTCGCGGTGCAACGTGGTTTTGTGGCCGAACGAATTGCGCGACGAACTGGTGCCCACGGCGATGGGGATGTTATGCGCCTTCAAGTGGCGTACCAGCGCTTCGGCGCCGGGCATGCCCAACGCCTTGGGGAACCGCTCGCTCATCAACGGCTCACGAATTTTCAGAAACTCAGCCGGCGTGATCGGCAAATCCAGGGCCTTGACCACGTACTCGGCCAAGTCCTGGGCACCACGGCCGATGATGTGCTGCTTAATCCCCCAGTCATAGGTACGACCATAACGTTCGGCGATGATTTGTGTGACTTCGGTGTAGATGCCTTCGGTGTCCAGCAACAACCCGTCCATATCGAAAATCACGGCCTTGATCGGACCGACTGCAGTACGCGGTGCATTCATCACAACAAAACCTTGAGCGGAAGAAAAAAAGGATTCAGCACAATAACGGCCACGCTGACCGGCAAGCAACCCTTTAGACTGTGCGCCTGCCCTTTTGAAGTGCCCTGTGATGCTCTACCGTCTAGCCGCCGACAGCCTGGTGCTGTTTCACTTGAGTTTTATTCTGTTCGTGCTGTTCGGCGGCTTGCTTGCGCTCAAGTGGCGCCCAGTGCTGTGGCTGCACCTACCGGCGGTGGCGTGGGGCATTGCGGTCGAAATGCTCCACCTGCCCTGCCCGCTGACCCGCTGGGAAAACCTCTTTCGCCACCTCGCCGGGCAAGACGGCTATGGCGGCGGGTTTATCGAGCACTACATTCTCGCGCTGATTTATCCCGCTGGGCTGACGCCGAACATTCAATTGATGCTGGGAACGGTGGTGGTGGTGATCAACATCGCCGTGTATGCGCGACTGATCAAAAAAGCCTAGGCCTGGACAGGTTTGAGACAGCTTGGCTGGTGAAGAATCAGTCTCCCTCATTCCGTTCGTAGACGCGCCCATGTCCGAAGCCTTCGAAGTCCCCAGCCCCCACGAAAAACACATCGAACACACCACCGAGCATGCCCACGGCCGGGGCGACAATTTCGCCAGCCGCATTGCTGTGATGACCGCGCTGATGGCCACCCTCGGCGCGATGCTTAGCTACCAGGCCGGCTCCACCGAAAGCGAAGCGGCGATGGACAAAAACAACGCCGCCATCATCAAGACCGAAGCCGCCAACCAGTGGAACTACTACCAGGCCAAATCCAGCCGACAAAACCTGGCGGAGTTGGCCACGCATATTCCGGGGGTTGATGCTGCGCATTACAAGGACGAGATTGAGCGCTACAAGAGCCAGAAAGAACAGGTGCGCCAGCAAGCCGAGAAGCTTGAGGCCACCTCAAAGGCCTGGGATGAGAAATCCGAAGAAGCGCTGCACCAGCATCACCGCTGGGCGCAGGCAATGACCGCGATTCAGATCGCGATTTCGTTGGCGGCAATCACCCTGCTGACACGCAAGGAATGGTTAAAGCGCATGTCATACACCGCCGGCGGCGTTGCCGTGGTGCTCGGCAGCCTGGCGTGGCTGCACCTCTAAGCGCATAACCCTCCCCCGTGGCGAGCGGGCTTGCTCGCCACAACAGCAAAGACCACAAGGGCGCTATTACCTTGACCGCTGTTATCTTCAAGTTGGGCTCTGCCATCGCATCGCTATATAGTAAAAGGCATAACGACCAGCACAGCCTGATTTGAGGACATACCGGTGACTGCACAACCCAAAGAAGCCGTGGGCGCCGCCTACTCCATCGACTCTATGCGTTACGCCCAAGCGATGACCTGGCAAGCCATCGAACAGCTCGCCCAGCGCATCCGCCCCGGCATGCTTGAATCCGAAGCCCGCGAGCTGGGCAAGCAGGTGCTCGCCGACCTCGACATGCAGCGCATCTGGCACCCATTGCTGGTGCGATTCGGCGCCAATACCCTCAAGACCTTCAAGCAACGCTCCGAAGGCGACCCGGTGCTCGGCGAAAACGATATTTTTTTCATCGACATGGGCGCCGTGTGGCAAGGCCACGAAGGTGACGCCGGGGCCACGTTCAGCACCGGCAACGACGCGCAAATGATCGCCTGCGCCAGCGCCGCCAAAGCACTCTTCGACCGCGTACAATCGCGCTGGAAAAACCACCAGCTCGCAGGCCTCGAACTCTACCGCTACGCCGAAGAGCAGGCGCACGCCATGGGCTGGCAACTGAACCTCGACATCAAAGGCCACCGCGTCAGCGACTTCCCGCACGCCATCCATCGCGGCGGCGACCTCGGCCAGTTCGAGCACTGCCCGAATGCCGGGCTGTGGATCCTGGAAATCCAGATCGCCCACCCGAGCAAACCCTACGGCGCCTTCTACGAAGACTTACTCGCCTGACCCATTAAGGACTCCCCATGGAACACTCCACCCAATTTCCTGTGCTGTTGTTTTCCTACGGCACCTTGCAAGACAAAGCCGTACAACTCGCCAACTTCGGCCGCGAACTGGTCGGCCAACACGACGCGATGCTCGGCTATTCGCAAAGCTGGGTAGAAATCACCGACCCCGAGGTGCTCGCCACCAGCGGCAAAACCCACCACCCTATCGTCGCGCCCACCACCGAACCGGCGGCCAGCGTTGAAGGCAAGGTCTTTCAGATCAATCAAGAGGAGCTTGCGGCGGCGGATGCCTACGAAGTGTCGGACTACAAACGCGTGTCGGTGGCGCTGGCGTCGGGGCTGACCGCGTGGGTGTACGTGCAAGCCTGAAGATGAAAATTGCGGGGAAGTGATTTCAATCCGCCAGCGCGGCGATTAGAGTGGCGCGCTTTCGAGAATTGAGTCTCGATTTTTGCCCATGGAGTTACCCCGTGAAGTACGTCAGTAAAGTGGTTGCAGCAGCCGTTCTTGGTTTCACCCTCGCAGGCTGCACCGGCACCGCCATCAAATCCCCGCAGTACGACAGCAGCCAATACACCGTTTTGGGCCACAGTGAAGCCAGCGCCACCGGCATCATGCTGTTCGGGATTATCCCGATCGGCCAAAACAGCCGTTTCGTACGCGCCCAGACTGCAGCCATCAAGGCCAAAGGCGGCGACGCGCTGATCAACACCCAAGTACAGGAAAACTGGTTCTGGGCTTGGGTGCTGAGCGGTTACACCACCAAGATTTCGGGTGACGTAATCAAGCTGAAAACCGCGCAATAAGTGTGAGCTTGCCAGGGCGCTGACCCTGGCAAGCGACGTATCATGGGCCAGACTTTCGAGGACGGCCCATGAACCTCAGTATTCTTTACGCACTCGCCGCCGCCGCCCTGTTCGGCGCCAGCACCCCGCTCGCCAAAAGCCTCGGCCTGGGCCTCTCGCCCGTGCTACTCGCCGGCCTGCTTTACCTCGGCAGCGGCATCGGCCTCGCCTGCGTACGCCTTTTGCGTGACCGCGGCTGGAAACCAACCGGACTGACACCTTCTGAATGGCCCTGGCTGATCGGCGCCATCGCGTTCGGCGGCATCCTCGGGCCGGTCGCGTTGATGTTCGGCCTGACCCGCACCGCTGGCGCGACCGCCTCCCTGATGCTCAACCTTGAATCGGTACTGACCGCCGTAATCGCCTGGCTGGTGTTTAGAGAAAACGCCGACCGGCGAATCGTCCTCGGGATGCTCGCCATCGTGCTCGGCGGCGTGGTGTTGTCGTGGTCCGACGGCGGCGGAACCCACCAGGACTGGACCGGGCCGTTTGCCGTTGCACTGGCGTGTGTGTGCTGGGGGATTGATAACAACCTCACGCGCAAAGTGTCCGCCGGCGACGCGCTGTTTATCGCTGGCGCCAAAGGCTTGATTGCAGGGTTGGTCAATTGCAGTTTGGCGCTGTACCTCGGCGCGCAGATTCCAGGTATGGCGCAGTTGGCGCCTATCCTGTTGGTCGGGTTTCTGGGCTATGGCATCAGCCTGGTCATGTTTGTGCTAGCGTTACGCGGGCTGGGCAGTGCGCGCACGGGGGCGTACTTCTCGACAGCACCGTTCCTCGGTGCGGCAGTGGCGTTGCTGGCGTTCGGCGAGTCGGTGACCGTGGCGTTCTGGATTGCCTCGGCGTTGATGGCCGTGGGCGTGTGGCTGCACCTGACGGAACGCCACGCGCATGAGCATCAACACGAGGCGACGGAGCACGCGCATCGGCATGTGCACGATGAACACCATCAGCATGAGCATGGGTTTGAGTGGGATTCGGCAGAGCCGCATAGCCATGTGCATGTACACAGTGTGATGCGGCATAGCCATGCGCATTATCCGGATGTGCATCATCGGCATCGTCATTGAGGCTGGGAACGCGTCAAACAAGCAGATTTGGGCAACGTCCTACACTCCATTCGGAAGCGTCGGCCTGTCGCTTCAAAATTGCCGAGCCTATAGTCACGCGGTCGCCCACAAGGCGATCGGGTTTGGCGACTCGACGACAATCGACAGAAACGTCTACGCATGTTTGCGGGATGCTTCTGCACGCAATAAGCTGCTCAACGGTAGCTGTGCGCGGGAGACCTTCGGGTCTGCCGGTTTTCCGATTGTCCCGGTTCGCCAACCTGCGTACAGCTGCCACCTTTTGTTTGGCGACAAAGGTGTGGTTGCTATCCTTCGACAGCCGGAGCTCCACATATGAATCAATACATCGCCCTGACCAGCAACGACAGCGCCACCCCTGCCCTTTTTATCGACACCACCGTGCCGCTGGAAATACTCCTCGACGCCGCTACTTGCAGGCTTCGGGCGGTCACCCAAGTCCTTGAGAACCTTGCACTGCGCAGTGAAATAAGTACTGATGCCGTTGTACTCAGCGATTTCGCGTTGCTCTGCTCAGTCCCCCTGCGCGACGGGTGCGACTTGCTCGATGTCATTGCGCGGCGGATGGATATGCCCCGCGAGTGATCTAAAAACCGCACGCTTTCAAAATCCATAAACACAAAACCCCTGATTTCTGCGGAAACCAGGGGTTTGTTCATACGATATTGGGTGGTGATGCGCTGTAAATGAACCTGCCCGTTTGCCCAAGATGATTCGTGGCAAGGACAACCAGCGATTAGAAATGCTGCAGGTCACTCCCTCGCGGCGCGCTCGGCTCGGCCGATGGCATTTGCCACTTCCTCAGCCAGTTCAGCACCTGCGGCAAATACCGCCTCCAGCGTTTGCCGCGCATCGTCGTGTAACCGTTGCATCTCCAGCGGCGGCGTCTCGACGGCATTAGCCTTGGCCAGCGCTGATATGGAGTCATCCCAGGCGTGGCGGGCTAACTGATAGGCATCACTGGCGGGTTTGAGCGGTTTACTGTCGATCATAGGCAAAGTCGTGGTTCCTTTCACGCGTGATTAAAGTCTATGAATAGCCGCGTTTCCAACATGGCTTTCACTTTCAAGCGTAGCAAGGTCAGTGGTGAGATCCTTTAAGAAAATTCTTAAAAATCACTGTTTGATTTGGCCGAATCTACGGGAGCCAGATACAGAGCTTTTCAATAGTGGGGCTTGGCCCGGAAACGGGCCTTTTTGTTTCCGATCGTCAGACTGTCGCTATACGAGTACAGCGTTAGGGGTTTACATGAGTGGGGTCGAAGCTCGCGGGAAATCCGTGAGAATCTATTTTCAATACAACGGGGAAAAATGCCGGGAAGCAATCCCGGGAGGTAATACGCCTGCCATCATGGCCCAGGGAAAGCGCTTGGTCGAAATCATCGAATACGAAATCCAGAACGGCACGTTCGACTATGCTCGGCACTTCCCCAACTCGGCCAAACTGGTCGAAAACACCTTCGGGCACTACCTGGACCTATGGTTAAAGATCAAAGCCAATAGTGTTGCGGCGTCGAGCTATCGGGGTTACGCCAATAAGGCAGAAGTTCATGTGCGGCCGCGCTGGGGAAAGGTTCAGATCCACAACATCGATCACTTGGACCTGCAGGATTGGATTCAGGGAACCCTGTCTAAAACGCTCAAAAACAAAACCATCCGCGACATCATCAGCAACGTACGCCAAGTGTTTAGGTTGTATCGCACCAGGATGAAAGTCGCGCACGACCCAACCGAAGGTTTAATGGTACGCCTGCCAGATCCCGAGGCTCAGGATCCGTTCACCCGGGCGGAAATCAAACAGATCCTAGAAACCCACACCAGCCGCACGCAAGAGCTGCTAATGGTTCAGTTCATGATATGGGCCGGCCCCCGGGTTTCCGAGACCATCGCCTTGGCTTGGGAGGATGTCGACCTCGAGCAAGGCACCGTGACGTTCCGCAGGTCCAAGGTGCGCGGGGCTTACAGGGTGACAAAAACCCGGCGATCAACGCGCAAGGTTCGTCTGCTCGCCCCCGCTTGGGACGCTCTGCAGAAGATTGATGCTTTGAATCGGAATAGGAAGGCGGAAACCGTTGATATCGTCGAGCGGGACAACAAGACGGTGCGGAAACACAAATTACACTTTGTCTTCCTGAATACAAAGAGCCGTCTGCCGCACGCTAACGACTTCGTGGTGCGGGATAGATTCTTCAAGGCACATTTGCTTGAGGCCGGGGTTCGCTATCGTGGACCAGGTCAATGCCGGCACACGTACGCTAGCCAGTTGCTGACCACCGGTGTGGCTTCGATCGACTGGATAGCAGAACAGATGGGACATACCAATGGGAACATAATCCGCCAACATTATGGGATTTGGATCAACGAGGATGGACCCGACGTAGTTGGAATATTACAACTCGCTTTAAAACTCTAGCTGTGGATTTTGCATTCACAATCGGATGATAATGGTCAGAAGAATCATTAATTTTGGATAAGCAGGCTAAGCCTAGATCAGCCCTCTAGAAGCATTACCCGCTTATCCCTCACTTACACTTCTAACAGTATTTTGAATTCATCGGAGGCCAAACCATTCGAAACATTCAATATCTCATTAGGATCTCTGCCCAATACCACTTGTGCATAATTTTTAACCTTTCCCAATAACTCTTTACCTGGGGTGAGCTGTTCACCGTACAGCTCATACCATTGAGCAACGAGTTTACTTATAACATCTATATCCGTACGACCATCTTTGTTCAACCCAAGCTCCGGCCTATCCCTCAAGATAAAATTCGAAAGCTTCCGTTTAGTTTCATCCGCCAGCTCAACTATAAATTCATTATACTTTTTTTCTGCTTCGGGTAGCGGAACACCATACACTTTATGAATATGCAGAGGCGTGCAAAAATAAGATTCCACCTCTTGATACTTAGTCATGAAAAAAATCAGGTCTCGCGCTTCACAGTCGGCAAGTAACTTCAGCACTTCCCTATCGGCATCTATTTTTTGATCCCTGTCTATATGTACAATAACCTTAACTGTCGGGATCTGCTTCCGAACAAAACCCTGAAGTATTTTTGCAAAATCAACTTTGGTACAGCCTTCATATGAATGCAATACAAACTCTTCTTCATTGAGTCCGTTAGCAATCAAAAACTTTTTCAGAAAGTCTTTCTTCTCATCGATCTTATCGACCTTATCTTCCGTCACAATAACGTACTTCAATGCTTTTTTCGCAAACAAATAATCAGCATCCGCCGCGCCAATATCCAATAAAATATTACTACCTTTTACATTTTGAAAAACATTACCATCCTGAAAGTGAACGACATTCGCCTTATCTTCGAGAGCGTCCAATATGTATCTTGAATGGGTTGAAAAAACAATTCTCAGATCGTGATTTTCATCAGCCCTTCTAGCTAGCTCTTTAGCTAGCAGCTTTTGTTTTGTTGGGTGAATATGAGAGTCGGGCTCATCCAACAAAATCACTCTAGGATTGAAATACTCTATATATGCAAATATCTGGATTACCTGAAGCAGTCCTGTACCTACGGAATCCAAAGGCAACTCAAGTTTGCCATCAATTACAAAAACATGAATAAACTCCGACTTATGCTCATCAAACCTTGCAACCACATCAATATCTATATAAATACTATTTACTGAATCCTTAAATGCCCTCCAGCGCTCGCCATCTTTACTAATCGAATATAAAATATTTCTCAGATAGTTATTACTATCCCCACGCGTCGCAGACTTTTTGACCGTAATAGCTACTTCATACTTCTCTTGTGTTGGCACCCCAGCAATCCCTGGAACATATACACAGTAAGGTTTTTCAATATCGCTGAGCTTTTCTCCCAAGTCTTTTCCACTAAGACTAGTCGTAAACCCCCCATTTTTACCTTTTGATATTTTTAGCGTGGAAGCCTTACCATCAGTCAAAACAAACTCAATCCAATTCCTAGCTGTCTTTGTCCGCGACCCCGTCAATCTCTTTCCGTGGTAAAGATACTCAATATTATTGGTTGGAGTATATAGGTATTCACTTGAGTCCAACGACAAGGTTTTAACTCCCTTACCCCAAACGCCACCTTTAAGATTCAATGTTTGGCAACCTGAAATAGCAAACTGAATACCTTGTATAAAGCTACTTTTCCCAGAATTATTCGCACCAATAAAGATATTCAATGGTGCTAAAGTTACGGAGACATCATCAATTTTTTTGAATTTCTTTATTCTAATATCCATATAATCCCAGCTCTTAATGTATTGAAATTGAGTGTGCGCCCAAACGTAGCCGCAATCACTTGTTTGGCGCTACCGGATAAAGTATCCCGCCGCACCTTGATACCCAGATGGAATAACCTGTCCACCATAAACGCACTGAATTCTGACTCGGGGAACGAGGACTCACTTCAAACTCATGCGAGACCTTTTCTTCCGCACTTAAAACCTTGGTGAACACAACTGCACTAGCGACCTCAATGCTCACCTTGGCACCACAGCAGGACAGATAATGCTGTCACGCTCCTACCTCTCGGAAACGCGCCACTGAGGTCAACGACTTTGAACCACTCAGCAAAGCTGGGACAGGTATGCGTGTTGATGGCAAAAGGCTCTTGGGATGCTGGCCAATTGTATGCACAGCGAAGCAGGAATAGGGATACCGCGTTCGTATAAGAGAACCAGCAATCTGTCCCAGATCTGTCCCATCTGGCCATTTTTCAAACGCCAAAAACCACAAACCCCCGACTTTCTCTAGGAAAATCAGGGGTTTGTGTTTACATAATATGGCGGTGAAGGAGAGATTCGAACTCTCGATACAATTTCTTGTATACACACTTTCCAGGCGTGCTCCTTAAGCCACTCGGACACTTCACCGTATCTCGTCAAACCAGTTCAGTCTGTCGAGGCGCGCTAATGTAGTCGAAAGCCTTTCTGATGGCAAAGGTTTTTTTGAGAATTTTCATGCGCTTAGACGGTAATGCAGCTACCCGCTCAGCGAGGGGTGGCGATTATGCCATTCTCGGGCATCGGCGTTAGGCGTTTGGGGCGGCGGCTGCGCCCTGCTCCGGGCCGTCTACCGTTGGGGGTGCGGCGAAAGCCTGACTGGGCAGTCAGTCACGGCGCTTTACCGGGGCGGGCGTGGTGGGTAACGTCTGTGTATGCATGGCTATAAACAGCCTCTTTATAACAAGCCTTACAAGGAACCGCGTCATGAGTGAGTTGATTGCTTACCACCTGGAAGACGGTATCGCGACCCTGACCTTGAGCAACGGCAAGGTGAATGCCATTTCTCCGGCGGTGGTCAGCGAGTTTAATGCGGCGCTGGATCGGGCCGAGCAGGATCGGGCGGTGGTGATCATCACCGGGACGCCGGGCATTCTGTCGGGTGGTTATGATTTGAAGGTGATGACGGCTGGCCCTAAAGAGGCGATCGGGCTGGTGACGTCGGGCTCGACGTTGGCGCGTCGTTTGTTGTCGTACCCGTTTCCGGTGATTGTGGCGTGCCCTGGGCATGCGGTGGCCAAGGGCGCGTTCCTGTTGCTGTCGGCGGATTATCGGATTGGTGTGGAAGGCCCGTTCAGCATTGGCCTGAATGAAGTGGCGATTGGCATGACCATGCACCATGCCGGTATTGAATTGGCACGTGATCGCCTGCGCAAGTCGGCGTTTCATCGGTCGGTGATCAATGCCGAGATGTTTGACCCGCAGGGCGCGTTGGGCGCTGGCTTCCTCGATAAGGTGGTGGCACCGGAGGCGCTACACGCAGCGGCGCTGGAAGCGGCGCGGCAGTTGAAAAAGATCAACATGACCGCTCACAAGCACACCAAATTGAAGGTGCGTAAGGCGCTGTTGGAAGCGTTGGATGATGCAATCATTCAGGATCAGGGCCATATCCTGAGCTGACACCGTTGCATGCGCTGCGCCATAGCCCAACCTTGAGTTGGGCTTTTTCTTACAAAAAAATCCGAAACCTCTTTAGCCGCTCTGGCCGGGTGGTGTTTGCATACGTTGAAACATGTGCTTAAACATCGCCTATCTCCTACGTCTGTAGGGCCAATTGCCGAATACAGTGCACATCCGTACACTGCGCCAACTTTTGTCCCGATGGGCCGTATCGATGCTTTTTTTGTTACGTATGTTGTTGATGAGCCTGCACTTTATGCTTGCTGGTGTGCTGGGCGTGCTGTTAGGGATCTGCCGGCCGTTCAACCCGGACAACAGCCGCCTGTGCGCTCGTTTATACGCAATTCCTGCGATGTGGATGTTGCGTTTAAACGTCAAGGCTGATGTCGACTCCCTGCGTAACAAGCCCGGCCCGTGTGTGATCATCGCCAACCATCAGTCCAATTACGACCTGTTTGTGCTCGGCACCGTGGTGCCTTATCGCACCGTGTGTATCGCCAAAAAAAGCCTGAAATGGGTGCCGTTGTTTGGCCAGTTGTTCTGGCTGGCGGGCAATGTGTTGATCGACCGTGGCAACGCGCACAAGGCACGCCGCGCGATGCTCACCACCACCCATACCTTGCAGCATGAGGACACCTCGATCTGGGTGTTCCCGGAAGGCACACGTAATGTGGGCAAGGGCCTGTTGCCGTTCAAGAAAGGCGCGTTTCATATGGCGATTACGGCCGGCGTTCCGATCGTGCAGGTGTGCGTGAGCAATTACGTGACCCACATGCGGCTTAATCGCTGGAACAGTGGTGATGTGCTCATACGCTCGTTGCCGCCAATTCCTACTGCCGGGCTGACGTCGGATGACGTCCCACGCTTGATGCAGAGTTGCCAGGAGCAGATGAATGAGGCTATCGCAGCGCTGGACCGTGAGCTGAAAACCGACTGATTGGCTCGCCACAAAAAGCGCCCACCTACACGCACCAATGGAACGCCATTCAGGCTAAGCTGCCCAACATTTGTCCTCCCAATCAGAAGCGATCAGCACCATGGGTAGAGTTGTTGCGGCCGCCGTGTACAGCGCCGGTAAGAAAGTTACTGATATTACCCTCGACGAAGGCGCGGCCTGGGCCGCCAAACCCGATCACTTTGTGTGGATCGGCCTTGAAGAGCCCAATGAGCAGGAGCTGAATAACCTGCAACGCCAGTTCAACCTGCATGAATTGGCCATCGAAGACGCGCTGGAAAAGCACAGCCGCCCGAAGCTTGAAACCTTCGGCGATGCGCTGTTTATCGTCACTTACTCACCGGTGCGCGACAACGGCAGACTGGTGTTTATCGAAACGCATATTTTTGCCGGCAAGGGCTACATCATCACCGCCCGCAACGGTCACTCAGCGTCCTACGGCTATGTGCGCCAACGTTGTGAGGCGCGGCCGCTGTTACTGGAACATGGGGAAGATTTCGTACTGTATGCGCTGCTGGATTTTGTCACCGAGAACTACCAGCCGGTCAGCGAGGCGATCCACGCCGAGATTGATGAGCTGGAGCGCAACGTGCTGTGCAATTCGTTGAACGAGCGCGACATTCAGAACCTCCACGGCCTGCGCCGCGACGTGCTGCGCTTGCGCCGGTATGTGGCGCCGATGGTGGAGATCAGCGAGGAACTGCAGAAACTGAGTTTCCCGTTTATCGACAAGAACATGCGCCCGTATTTTCGCGATGTGCAGATCCACGTCACGCGGCAAATGGAAGACCTGGCCACGTTGCGCGATATTGCCAGCGAAACCATCGAGATCGGTGTGTTACTGGAGGCTTCGCGGCAGAGCGTGGTGCAACGCAAGTTCGCCGCGTGGGCGGCAATCCTGGCGTTCCCCACGGCGGTGGCGGGTATTTACGGGATGAATTTTCAGAACATGCCCGAGCTGCAATGGCACTACGGCTATTTTGCAGTGCTCGGGTTTATTGGCGTGGGCTGCACCAGTTTGTGGGCCAGCTTCAAGCGTTCGGGCTGGCTTTAGCCGCCGCGCGTGGCGTGTGCGCGACAAAGCGCATCATCCATTCCGCCACGGTGGCGCCGTGGTGGTCGCGCGCCAGGCTGGCAACACCATTGGTGTAGACCTTTTCGCCCAGCGTTGTCTGAAGAATCTCCAGCAGTTCGCGCGAATAGTCGTGGATGAATTCCGGGTGGCCCTGAAAGCACAGCACTTGGTCTTCGATGTGGTACGCGGCAAATGGGCAAAAATCGCTGGAGGCGATCACCGTGGCATTTTCCGGCAGGCTGGTCACTTGGTCTTGGTGGCTGATCAGCAGGGTCAGTTCTTCCACCACCGGGCTCATCCAGGGTGCCTTGGCGTTGAGCTTATAGTCGTGAATGCCCATGCCCCAGCCCTTGCTCGCGCGTTCGGTTTTACCGCCCAGCAGCAGCGCCAATAATTGGTGGCCGAAACAGATGCCCAGCAACTTGTCACCGCGTGCATAGCGGTCGAGTACGTAGGTCTTGAGGGTCTGGATCCACGGGTCGGTGCCGAAAGAATCGGCCTTGCTGCCGGTGATCAGGTACGCATCAAACACTTCATCATCCGACGGGTATTCGCCCTGCACCACGTTGTAGATGACAAATTCGGCGGCAATCGGCTGCTTGGAGAACAGGCTTTTGAACATCTGCCCATACCCTTGGTATTGATCGATCAAGCCTGGACGCAGGATATCGGTTTCCAGGATACAGACGCGTAGCGACATAAAATACCTGACACAGTGGTTGGAATAATGAACAGCTCAGAGCCTGCCTTGAAATACCCTGCCAACGCAACCCCGGCGGATGCACTTTGCAAACGGCGCCACGGCCCGATTGACACGGTTTCATTGGCGAAGGCGCTGGTTGCTGTTGACCTGATCACTCGGACGAACGGTAGGCAGCCACCGGAAACCGCTGATTAATCGTTTTAGCTGTCTAGCCGAGGCATTGGCGGCAATGTGGCGATAGGCCTCATGCATTTTTTAGCGAAAAAACTTACCCGTTGATACGAAATGGATCTAAGGCGCGGAGAACGAGGGCTCTAAGGTTCAATCAGTAAGGAAGTTGCTGCCGGGTTTTGCCGGAGTAGCTGTAAGAAAAGTGCAACGCCATATCGCGATACTGGAATTCTCCGACACGCGTTTGACGCTCAGGAATAACAACAAAAGGCAGTCAGCCATGTTCAAACATTCGAAAGTACGTCAGGCGGGACTTATTCTCTTCGCCACCACACTGATTCTGATCTTGCCCAACTTAACCAAAATAATTGGTTAACGGCCCGCCCCTCACATTCCGTGCACACCGTGCACCGGGACTGCAGCTTTTGGTAGCACCTGCCGGGACATTGCGAATAGCGGTCCTGTTGCAGGGGCTGCCTTTTTACGTATAAATTTCGGCTGGCATTCGCCTCATCGCCACGTCGAAAGGGCCGCCCTCTTGAAACTGATCCTCGCCTTGTTCGCCGCCCTGCTGGCCCTGCCCGCTTGGGCCGCGCAATTGACCATTGAGCTGGACCACACCAGCAAGACCTGGCAAACCGCTGACCTGCTCACGCACCCGGATGTGCAAACGGTGCAGATCACCGATGACGTTTCCTACAAGCGCAATATGACGTATCGCGCAGTGCCGTTGGCGGCGCTGTTACCGGGCCTGACGCCTGCCAATCATCTGCAGGCCATGGCAACCGACGGTTTTGCGGCAGAACTGACGGCTGAGCCGCTGCTGCAAACGCACGGCGCGCGTGCCTGGTTGGCGGTGGAAGACCCGGCAAACCCATGGCCGGCACTGGCGGAGGGCAAGCCGAGTGCCGGGCCGTTCTATCTGGTGTGGACCGATCCGCAGGCTGGCAGAATCGGCCCGGAACAGTGGCCGTTCCAGATCGCGGGGATCAAGCAATTGAAGACGGTGGCAGAGCGCTTTCCGGCGTTGCTGCCGGACCCGACGTTGGCCGCGAATGATCCGGTCAACCAGGGGTTTTTGGTGTTCCAGAAAAACTGCCTGGCGTGCCACCGCCTGAATGGTGCGGGTGATGCGCACGTGGGGCCGGACCTGAATATTCCCTATAACCCCACGGAGTATTTCAGTGGCGACTTTCTCGAGCGCTATATCCGCGACCCGCAAAGCCTGCGGCAGTGGCCACAGGCGAAAATGCCGGCGTTCGCAGCCAGCGTGCTGCCTGATGGTGAGCTGGATTTGTTGCTGGGGTATTTGAAGCACATGGCGGGGCGCAAGCAACAGCCTTGAAAGGTTCTAGTCTGTGGCGAGCGGGCTTGCTCGCCACAAAAAGCCTGATTTTCACACCACGTCAGGGCTTCACAGCAAGCCGGCTGCCCACGGCACCCGCGCCCTACTGCTGCTGCACTGATACCACCGGCGTCGGCGCTACGAACACCTTTGCGTGCATCTGTTCATGCCCGCCGCCACGGCGCATGCCGCGTACCGGGCACGCATCCAGATAATCCAGGCCCACCGCCAGTTTCAGATGCCGTTCCGGCCGGGCCAGTTGGTTGGTCACGTCAAAGCTGTACCAGGCGTCATCCAACCAGGCTTCGGCCCAGGCGTGGCTGGCCAGATGGGTGCTGTCTTCGGTGTACAAATACCCCGACACATACCGCGCAGGAATGCCCAAGCTGCGCGCGCACGCCAAAAACGCATGGGTGTGGTCCTGGCACACGCCTGCACGCCCGGCGAAGGCCTTGGCGGCGCAGGTGTCCACTTCGGTGGCGCCGGGCGTGTAGACCATCGATTGGTTGAGCGCATGCATCAAGTCGATCAACGCGGTGCGGTCGCGACGTTGATGGCAGTGCTGCGCGGCGAAGCGTCGCAGGGCCTCGTCGGGCTCGGTCAGGCGGGTGCTGCGCAGGAACGGGAACGCCGACTGGCTTTCGTGTTCGGCCTCGCGCAACTCATCAATATCCACTTGGCCACGCGCGCCGATGATGATCGCATCGTGGGGTTCGTCCAGGGTCAGCACATGCAGGATGTTGCCGAACGGGTCGACCTGCGCGCGCACCGGGCGCGGCAGGTCGAGCTGCCAACTGATGACTTGCTGGCGCTCGCTGTCGTGGGGCGTGAGGCGCAGGTATTGAATGCTCGCGCGCACCTTGTCTTCGTAGTGGTAGGTGGTTTCGTGGCTGATGGAGAGTCTCATGCGGCCTCCAGGTAGGAACTGTAGATGGCGTCGCCCAACTGGCGGACCAAGGGGATGAAGTCGGTCAGCCAGGCGTGCAGGCCTTCCTCGAGGATTTCGTCGATGGCGGTAAAGCGCAGGCGTGCGTCCATCTCGGCGGCCAGGCGCTGCGCCGGGCGGCCGTTGAGGCCGGGCAGGCTGGCGAGGATCTGGTCAATCTCCTCGCTGCACGCGCGCAGCGAGCGTGGCACATCGGCGCGCAATAGCAGTAGTTCCGCCACTTGCCGGGCGCCGGGGGCGTCGCGATAAATCTCGGTGTAGGCCTCGAACGAGGACAACGCGCGCAGCAACGCGCTCCACTGGTAGTAGGCGTGGGCGGTGCCATCGGTGACGGCTGCGGCTTGGTCGCCAGCCATTTCGTAGCGCGCGTCGAGCAGGCGCAGGGTGTTGTCGGCGCGCTCGATAAACGTGCCCAAACGGATAAAACGGAAGGCATCGTTACGCATGATGGTGCCGTAGGTGGCGCCCCGGAACAGGTGCGAACGCTCCTTGACCCACTCACAGAAGCGGCTCATGCCATAACGGCTAAGCCCTTGCTGGGCGATCTCGCGAATATCCAGCCAGGTGGCGTTGATGTTTTCCCACATGTCGGCGGTGATTCGCCCACGCACCGCATGCGCGCTGGCCCGCGCGGCGCCGAGGCAACTGTAGATGCTGGCCGGGTTGGCCGCGTCCAGCGCAAAAAAATGCAGCAGGCGTTCGGCATGCAGTTCACCGTGACGCGCGTGGTAATCCTCCAGCGTGCCGGTGATCAACAGCGGCATGGCCAATTCATGCAGGCCATCACCGCGCCCATCCTGGGGCATCAGCGACAGCGAATAGCTGACATCGAGCATGCGCGCGAGGTTTTCCGCGCGCTCCAGGTAGCGCGACATCCAGTACAAATCCGAGGCAGTTCTACTCAACATGTCATCAGTCCTCGACCACCCAGGTGTCTTTGGTGCCGCCGCCCTGGGACGAGTTGACCACCAGCGAACCTTCGCGCAGAGCCACGCGGGTCAAGCCGCCAGGCACCACACGGGTTTCCTTGCCGGACAAGACGAACGGGCGCAGGTCGATGTGGCGCGGCGCAATGCCGTTTTCGACAAAGGTTGGGCAGGTGGATAAACACAGGGTCGGCTGCGCGATATAGGCATGCGGCTTGGCCTTGATGCGGGCGCGGAAGGCTTCGATTTCGGCCTTTGAAGACGCAGGCCCCACCAGCATGCCGTAGCCGCCGGAGCCTTGGGTTTCCTTGACCACCAGGTCTGGCAGGTTGGCCAGCACGTGGGACAATTCGTCGGGCTTACGGCATTGAAACGTCGGAACGTTCTTCAGGATCGGCTCTTCGTCCAGGTAAAAACGGATCATCTCGGTGACGAACGGGTACACCGACTTGTCGTCCGCAACCCCGGTGCCAATCGCATTGGCCAGCACCACATTGCCGCAGCGATACGCCGCGAGCAGGCCGGGCACGCCGAGCATGGAATCCGGGTTGAACGCCAGTGGGTCGAGGAACGCATCGTCGAGGCGACGGTAGATCACGTCCACCGCTTTGGGGCCGTCAGTGGTGCGCATGAACACGCGGTCATCGCGCACGAACAGGTCGGCGCCTTCCACCAGTTCCACACCCATTTCGCGGGCCAGAAACGCGTGTTCGAAAAACGCGCTGTTGAAACGCCCCGGCGTCAGCACCACCACGCTGGGGTTATCCAGCGGGCTGGAGCTTTTCAGGGTGTCGAGCAGCAGGTTGGGGTAGTGGTCGATCGGCGCAATGCGCTGGGCGGCGAACAGTTCGGGGAACAGCCGCATCATCATCTTGCGGTCTTCAAGCATGTAGCTGACGCCGCTCGGTGTACGCAGGTTGTCTTCGAGCACGTAGTAGGTGCCGTCACCATCACGTACCAGATCGACCCCAGAGACGTGGGAATACAGGCCGCGGTGCAGGTTCAAGCCCTGCATTGCCAATTGGTATTGCTCGTTGGCCAACACCTGTTCGGCAGGAATGATCCCGGCCTTGATGATGCGTTGATCGTGGTACAGGTCAGCGAGAAACAGGTTCAGCGCCTTGACCCGTTGAATACAGCCACGTTCGACCACCCGCCACTCACTCGCCGGAATGCTGCGCGGGATGGTGTCGAAGGGAATCAGGCGTTCGGTGCCCTGCTCGTCCCCGTAGAGGGTGAAGGTGATGCCTGCGCGGTGGAACAGTAAATCGGCCTCACGCCGACGCTGTGCCAGCAGTTCGGGTGGGGTTTCGGCCAACCAGCGGGCGAACTCGCGGTAGTGAGGCCGAACCTGGCCTGCCCCGTCGTACATTTCATCGTAATAAGTGCGGATCATGCCGTACTCCTTGTCACCCGGACGCAAGAACCATCGCAAGGCCCGTGCCAGCGGCATAAACACTTAAAAATCAGTTAGTTGAATTACCACCGGGATCTGCTCGCACCGTCCTGGTGCGCAGAATGCCCGCCCTTGCGCCGCGCGCTTCATTGCAATGCGAGCTTTGGCTATCAACAGCATAGTCAGAGTTGATTTCACTGCGCGACGACCCTTGCGGATAATCACCACCATCTGCTGAACAGGACGCGTCCTGAGGCTTCAGCGCAACGCTCTTCCCTTTCAGCCACCCTCTTTGGGTGGCTTTTTTTTGGTGCAGAAAATGGCACCGCAAGTTCCGAATATTTTTGCTACGCCAGACACAAAATCGGCCGACCCGAAGGTCAGCCGATACGCTGCGGTTTTCATACAACATGCGTTGAATTACATGGGTAACCCACGCACCTCTTGCTTGACGCCCCATCCTTCGATAATCCCGCCCAGCGGTTCGACCACCGCTTCAAAATCTTGCTCGAAGTCTCCTATGCCGTCGTAGGTTGCGAACATGATTTTGCTCAGTTCCAGGTACCAGGCGCCATCATCGCGCGCGCTGACCTGGGCGTTCAGGGACTCTCCACGAAATCGACCCGCAGCCCTGCGCGCCCGTTCCTCATCCGGGAAAATGGCGTAGAACTCGATGGGGTGAAAACGTGAGAAGTCGAAGCCGCCCTCTTTCATGCGGCGCAGAACGTTGGTGCTGATGTCTTCTTGATAGGCTGTGCTCATGAAACGTCCTCCTCAAACTGATGGATAGACTTTCCGTGCTTCCCGAAGCCCGCGCCCTACTGGCGCGGGTGCGACGGCAATGACATCACCGCTGGAAAACAAGCATGTAGCTGACAAGACCAAACCTTAGCGAATCACTCGCTGATCTCAATTGCAGAGTAGCGTGAACCTGGCACCTCCACCAGAGGCGCTTGAACGGCAAACAGGGAATGTTCAGGCGGCAGGTGAGATGTCGAGGATCTGAATACTGTTCTGGTCTTTAAGAATCTTGACCGTAGGCTCGGGTTTACGGCCTTCCAGGTCATTGAGGTCCAGCTCCGCAGCCACCGGAACCAGCTTGTTGCGAATCATGTGCGCCGCATCTTCGAGGGTTGGCTTTTGATCGCAGGTGAACTGCTCTACGGACTGTACGCCGTGATCATCAACGAAGGTAATCTGCCACTTTTGCATCGGTGCCTCCTCGATAAAACCCGTGTTTGGGCTCACAACTATCTGGACCTTGAGGGTTTGGCAAACGTTCCACTCACGTCAGGAGGCACCTGATTAATGCGACTTATTTTTCAGCGTGTTGCTTCAAGGCTTTCAGCGTGTTGAACGGTGCGTCCACCACAAACTTGTTGGCCAGCCACGACGGCACGCTGCCACCTGGCTCGGTGTGCACCTGATAGGTCACTTCGGTCTGGTTGTCGCCTTTGGGCACCAGCTTCCAAAAACCCTCTACCTGGGCAACACGCACGTAACCTTTAACCTCTGGCTGGTAGGTCGGCACTTCGAGCAATGTGCGCGTGATGCTGCCATCGGCGCCCTTGGAGGTGGTGATCTCAAGGATCGAGTCGCGGTCGGTCACCGGGAACGGTGCCTTGAACTGGGTGTAGGTCCAGCTCTTGTCGCCTTCGGTCTTGAGCAGTTTTTGCGACTTGCATTCGTGGATCCAGGAGCAGGCAGCGGCCACGTCTTCCTGCAGGGCCTGGATCTTTGCAATTGGTGCCTTGATCACGGTCACACCGCGATACGCTTTGTACTTGGAGCCGGCAATTTCGCTCAAGGACACTTTGATACCGTCTTCGTCCTTGGCGACTTGCCAATCTTCAGCCTGGGCGGTGGCGGCGAACAACAGCGTAAAACCGCACAGCACAGCCATTCGTTTCAGCGAACCCATTGTTGTATTCCTTATTGTTGAAGTTCCGATAATAAAGCCCATCAAGCCGCCGTCATCTGCTCCCACCAGCCGATCAACCGGATCGCATCGGGCTGATCGGTGCCGCAGACCTCAATGTCGGCCTTGAAATCACTGCACACCGCTGGCCGCTCCGGTTGCCCGAAAAGCTGGCATAGCTGTTCGACCGACAAGTGCAGGCAGCGTTCGCCCGCAGGTTTGCCCATGGGCATTCCCGGTAATGGCGAACTGATAGAGGGGGCAATGCAGCAAGCGCCACAGCCTTCACGGCATTTCATGACCAGCAGGTCCTCGACGACTCAATAGGATGGCGGGGCTAGAGTACGCCCTAAAACAGCCGTTTTAAAATGGTCCAACAGGGGTTTTTCGCAAAAACCAAGGTGACTGACCAGTCTCCGACAGAGGGTCAGTGGCAGGCGTCACGTTTAGCCGGAAGTTTATTGCTTGAATTCGAAATCCAGCGCAGCGCCTTCCACATCACGGCGCTCATCGCTGCGCAATTGCAGCTTCATCTCGTTGCTCAACAAGCGCCCATTGATCTGGAACGCGCCGTTGTCGGAGGGCTTCTCGGCGAACATCGGCGGCAGCAATGGCACGCTTTTGGGTTTGGGCATGGTGCCGATGGGTTGCAAATGCTTGACCATATCCGACGGCAGGGACAGGTCCAACTGGGCCGGTGGCAGCTTGGTCTTGGCCACTTCATGCGCCGACTTGGACTTGCTTGCTATCGGCTTGCGCTTTTTAACCGCAGTGGCTTTCTTTTTGGTCTCGGGCGCCTTTTTGGCCGGTGCGGGTTTCTTCGCGGGGGCCTTCTGCCCGGCACTCGCGGCAGGCTTGCTTTCAGTCACGGCAGCGGCCGCCAGCACCGTACCGACGTTACACAGGCTTAGTAAACCAACCACCACAGCAGCGCGAAAAATTGAGGTCATAGTGCCAACAGCATTAACGGCAGAAGGCCATATGCTCGCTTGTTGTGCGCGGCATGACAAGCGTGTTGATTGAGCAGGCGCTTGGGCAGTGTCCCGGTTGTGCGCCTCAACCGGGCGTCAAAAGCCTGTGGCTGCGGTTTCCTGGCAGAGCTGGCTGGCCAGCATCCCCAACGTCATCAATGCGCGCTCCGCCTCGCGGTTCCACGGCGTACCGCAGTTGAGGCGAATACAGTGGTTGAACTGTTCGGTGTTACTGAAAATCACCCCCGGCGCAATGCTGATGCCTTGTTGCAGTGCGCGCACGTGCAGTTCTTGAGTATTGACCCGCCCCGGCAAACTGACCCACAAGATAAAGCCGCCGGTGGGGCGGGTCATTTGTGTACCTTCGGGGAAGTACTGCTGCACGGCCAGTTGGAAAGCACTGAGGTTCTTGCGGTATTCCTGGCGGATGTGGCGCAGGTGCCGGTCGTAACCGCCGTTCTCCAGGTAAGCCGCGACGCCCATCTGCGTGACGCTGCACGCCGAATGGGTGCTGAACATCTGCAGCCGCTGGATTTCCTGCTGGTATTTACCGGCGATCATCCAGCCGATGCGCACACCGGGCGACAAGGTCTTGGAAAAACTCGAGCAGTAAATCACCCGGTCGAGGCGGTCGTAGGCTTTCAAGGCCTTGGTGCGGCCCGGCTCAAACATCAGTTCGCCGTAAATATCGTCCTCGACGATCTGGATATCGAAATCCGAGGCCAGGCGCAGCAACTGTTTCTGCCGCTCCTCGGGCATGGTCGCGCCCAACGGGTTGCTCAGGCGCGTGGTCAATACCAGGGCCTTGATCGACCATTGGTTGGCGGCCAGTTGCAGGGCCTCAAGGCTCATGCCGGTGGCCGGGTCGCTGGGAATCTCAATGACCTTGAGGCCCAACAGGTCGGCCAGTTGCAGCAAGCCGTAATAGGTCGGAGACTCGGCGGCGATCAAGTCGCCAGGGCGGGTCAGTACCCGCAAGGACATCTGCAATGCATCGACGCAGCCGTGGGTGATCACCACTTCAGACGGGTCTACCACGACGCCGGCATCACGCATGCGAATCGCCACTTGGCGGCGCAGTGGTTCAAACCCCGGGCTGAACATGTAACTGAATGCCCGTGGGCTCTGGAACCGCGTGACCTTGGCCAACTGCTGGTGCAGCGCCCGCACGGGCAGGTAGTCGACACTCGGCACGGCGGCGCCCAATGGGAATACGCCTTCGCGGCGCGACTCGACCAGTACTTGCTGAATGATGCTGCTGCGGGTGACCAACCCCGGGCGTTCGACCCGCGCGATGTCTGGCGTGGGCGCCGTGAGCGCAGGCGTCTGGTGCACGTAATAACCCGATTGCGGCCGCGCCCGGATCAGCCCCTGGTCTTCCAGGTTGGCGTAGGCCTGCAACACGGTGGCATGGCTGACGTTGAGCTGTGAGCTCATTTTGCGTACCGAAGGCACACGTTCACCGGGTTGATAGACACCGCGCCGGATGTCCTCAGCCAGTTGCTGGGCGATACGTTGGTAAAGCAACAGATTGGTCATGACGCAGCACTCGATTTCACGGGCATTTTATTTTTGTGTGAAACATACCAGCACAGTTTAGAAGTGTACGGGGACAGTTGCCACAATAGTCGAGCGCGGGCGGCAGTGATAGAGAAAATTACAAGGGTGTTGAACAGCGTTTCAGGTCTACACCGAGGGGACCTGTGGGAGGGGGCTTGCTCCCGATGGCGGAGTGTCAGGCACCCAAGATGTTGGCTGAACCACCGCCATCGGGAGCAAGCCCCCTCCCACAGTTTTTCTGCACCAGCCCTGAATTTTTTTCCTGCATGAGCCCTGCACAGGCCCTGAATTTTTTCCTGCATAAGCCCTGTACAGGCCCTGCATGATCCCTGCATGATCCCTGCACAGGGCTTGTAACGGGCGGGCTTCTAGCGGGCGGCGCCGAGCTGGCCTTTGGCGTCGGAGAAGACGATTTCGACGCGGCGGTTCTGCGCGCGGCCACGTTCGGAGGCGTTGGCTTCTACCGGGTATTGGTCGCCATACCCTTCGACCTGAATGCGCTTATCGTCGACACCCAGGTCCATCAGCACGTCGGCCACAGACTGTGCGCGGTCACGTGACAGTTTGAGGTTTTCCTGCTCGCCACCGGTGTTGTCGGTGTAGCCCTCGATGCGCACCACGCGCTTGGGGTTGAGTTGCAGGAACTGCACGATTTTCAGCACGGTGCGGTTGGCCGAGTTTTGCAACTGCGCTTCACCGGTGTCGAACAACACATCGCCCAGCGTCATCACCAGGCCGCGATCGGTTTGTGTGGTGGTCAGGCTGGCGATTTGGTCTTCGAGCCATTTGCCCTGCTGTTGCACACTGGCCAGCTTGTTTTCACGCAGCGCCAGTTGCAGGCGCTGACGCTCCAGTTCGAGCTGGGTGCCGCGCTCTGCATTCAAGCCCTGCTGGGTATGTTCGCGGGCAATCGCACTGTAACGCTGGCTCAGGTAGGCGTAATGCACCACGTCGGCGCCGCTGCCCCAATAACTCGACAACCGGTCGGCACGCGCCAGCGACTCACCGGCGCGAATCACATCCTTGGGCGCGAAACGCAGCACGTTAGCGTCTTCCTTGACCTTCTGGAAATCACTGCCGGCCTGCTGCAACGCTTGCTCACTGTTCGGCTGGCTGGCGCAACCGCCCAACGCCGCGCTGCCCAACAGCACAGCACAGCTCACACCACGCATGATCGGGCTCATTGCGCTTCTCCCAACTGCAATTGCTTGCGCAGGCGAGTGATGCGCGTGTTGAGCACGTTGAGTTGTTCCTGACTCTTGCGGGTCAGCACTTGGGCTTCGGCGAGGCGCGCGTCCAACTCGGCTTGTTCGGCCTGCATGCGCGCGTGCTTGTAGGATTGGTCGGCCATGTCGGCCTTGGCCTTGGCGAACTTGTCTTCGGCCAGCTTCAGTTCAGGCGATTCGTCGGTGCTGGCACCCACCGCGTTGGCTTGCTCCAGCGCTTGCTGGGTCAGGCGTACTTGTTCATTCGGCGCAGGATCGGCTGCACATCCCGCCAGAGCGACAACGGCGAGGGCCGCGAAAAGAGGTCGAAGAGTCACTGTAAATCCTTACTTTGCTGGGGTGCCGACGGGTTGCTGCAATTGCGCCTTCCAGCGCTCGAGGTTGCGCTGCGTTGCCGCTTGCGCCACACCGGACGCGTGCAATTCTGTCATCTTTTTCGCCAACTGTCCGCGCAGCCACGGATCGTTGCAGGCCGAGTTGTGCGAAATCGCCAGGTACAAACCGGGCTGATCGACCGGCACGTCGCGCGCGATCAGGTCGTTGCTCATGCCCAGCGTCTGGGCCATGGCCATGCCGGAATAACGCCCGGCCAGTACGTAGTCGACCTCCCCCAGCAGCAGTTTCTGAAAGGCCGGCGTCAAGCTGGGCAGGCGTTGCAGGCTGAGCTGCTGGCTGGCAAAGGTTTCAAAATCGGCACTCAAGCGGGCACGCTCCGAGACCGCGCCCTTATGCCCATGCAGGTCGTCGGCCGTGGTGTAGGCCAGCGGCGAATCCTTGCGGGTCCATACCCGGTAATCAATCTGCATCAGCGCCGGGTGAATGTAGTCGAGGGTGTCCAGCTCGCCGAGGTTCAGCGGCGCATCGGCGAGAATATCCATGCGCCCGCTGCGCACTTCATCCAGCGCCAGGGAGCGTTTGCCGCCGTAAAGCAGGTCGATTTTCAGCCCGAGCTCGCTGGCAACTTGTTGCAAAACATCTGCAGTGGCGCCGATCAGGTGCGTCGGGTCTTGCGGGTCACGCCACAACAGCGGCGGCGCGTCGGGGCTGCCGGTGATTACAAGGCGCTCACATTTACCGGCGGCCAGCGCAACGCTTGGCAGCAGCGTGAGGCCCAGCAGTACGGCCCACGGGCGCAGTTGCATGGCGGTTTCTCCCGAAATCAAAAAAGTGTGCAAAAAAAAGCCCGGTCCAAAGACCGGGCTCTTTATAAGTGAAGCGACTGGATTAGACCAGCTTCTCCAACTCAGGAACGGCTTCGAACAAGTCCGCCACCAGGCCGTAATCGGCTACCTGGAAGATCGGGGCTTCTTCGTCCTTGTTGATCGCGACGATCACTTTGGAGTCTTTCATGCCGGCCAAGTGCTGGATCGCGCCGGAAATACCGACGGCGATGTACAGCTGTGGCGCAACGATTTTGCCGGTCTGGCCGACCTGCATGTCGTTGGGTACAAAACCTGCGTCGACGGCAGCACGCGAAGCGCCGACCGCAGCGCCCAGCTTATCGGCCAGGGCGTACAGGTGCTTGAAGTTGTCACCGTTCTGCATGCCACGCCCGCCGGAAACGACGATCTTGGCAGCGGTCAGCTCAGGGCGGTCCGACTTGGCCAGCTCTTCGCCGACAAAGCTGGAAGTGCCAGCGTCGTGGGCAGCGGAAACCGCTTCAACGGCAGCCGAACCACCTTCAGCGGCAACCGGGTCGAAACCGGTAGCACGCACGGTGATGACTTTGATCGCGGCAGTCGATTGCACGGTGGCAATCGCGTTACCGGCGTAGATCGGGCGCTTGAACGTGTCGGCGCTTTCTACCGAAACGATCTCGGAGATCTGGTCAACGTCCAACTGCGCAGCAACGCGCGGCAGGATGTTTTTGCCGTTGGAGGTAGCGGCAGCCAGAATGTGGCTGTAGCCAGCACCCAACTCTGCTACCAGCGGGGCAACGTTTTCCGGCAACTGGTGAGCGTAGGCGGCGTTGTCGGCGGCCAGTACTTTGCTCACGCCGGCAATTTTTGCAGCGGCGTCAGCCACGGCGCCAGCATTTTGGCCAGCAACCAGCACGTGGATGTCGCCGCCGATTTTAGCGGCAGCGGCCACGGTGTTCAGGGTGGCCGGGGCCAGCACCTTGTTATCGTGTTCGGCGATTACGAGGATAGTCATGATTAGATCACCTTCGCTTCGTTTTTCAGTTTCTCGACCAGTTCAGCCACCGACTTGACCTTGATGCCTGCGCTGCGTGCAGCCGGCGCTTCAACTTTTACGGTCTTGTTGGTGGAGGCGGTGGAAACGCCCAAAGCATCCGGAGTCAGCACTTCGAGAGGCTTCTTCTTGGCTTTCATGATGTTTGGCAGGGACGCATAGCGCGGCTCGTTCAAACGCAGGTCGGTGGTGACGATGGCCGGCAGTTTCAGCGAAACTGTCTGCGCGCCGCCGTCGATTTCACGGGTCACCGCCACGCTGTCGCCGCTCACTTCAACTTTCGACGCGAAGGTGCCCTGGCCGTAACCGGTCAGTGCAGCCAGCATTTGGCCGGTCTGGTTGTTGTCGCTGTCGATCGCTTGTTTGCCAAGGATCACCAGCTGAGGCTGTTCCTTGTCGACAACCGCTTTGAGCAACTTGGCCACGGCCAGTGAGGTCAGTTCTTCAGCGGACTCAACCAGGATGGCGCGGTCGGCGCCCAATGCCAAGGCGGTACGCAGCTGCTCTTGGGCAGTGGCAGGGCCGATGGAAACCACGACGATTTCAGTCGCCACGCCTTTCTCTTTCAGGCGTACGGCTTCTTCCACAGCGATTTCGCAGAAAGGGTTCATCGACATCTTGACGTTAGCGAGGTCGACGCCGGAATTGTCCGCCTTGACGCGAACTTTCACGTTGTAATCGACAACGCGTTTGACAGCTACAAGAACCTTCATGGATTCCTCGTTACTCTCCGGTGAAAAGAAAGTCGCCTAGGCGAACCTGGCGGTTGATGCTCATCGGCACACAAGGGCACCTCCAAAAACCGCGGCGGGTGGCCTTGCTCACGGGAAGTGATGACCGTTCGTCAGTGGTGACTGAGAGGTCATTCTTTATCGCGGCGTGTAAACTGCGCGCCATCAATTAAACGCGCGTGACCTGTTTTGCCATTGCCGTGCTTTTGGACGTGCTCTTGAAACCTGCGGTATGCCTACGGTATGCGCAAAACCGACCGTATATTGACCGGAACGCCTATTCTGGTCAATACGCCAAAATAGCCCGTCATAAGCCGCGTTGCTTTGATTTACCTAGCCTGCGGCCAATTCAAACAAACGTTTGTATTGGACGCTGGCAGTGGTGTAGATATAATGCTCCACCTAGAGAGAAAGGTGGGTCATCGCCTGCCCCGGATGCGGCGATGACGGACACAACACCGAACCTCCACCCATTAGAAAAAAAGCCTGTTGAGCCTTGAGTAGGAGATAGCCTGTGGAACGCGAATACATGGAATTCGACGTGGTCATCGTCGGCGCTGGCCCGGCAGGCCTGTCTGCCGCCTGCCGACTGAAGCAGAAGGCCGCCGAAGCCGGTAAAGAAATCAGCGTCTGCGTGGTCGAGAAAGGCTCCGAAGTCGGCGCACACATCCTCTCCGGTGCCGTGTTTGAACCGCGCGCCCTGAACGAACTGTTCCCGGACTGGCAAGCACTCGGCGCCCCGCTCAACACGCCCGTGGTGCGCGATGACATTTATGTACTGCGCAGCGCTGACGCCTCCACCAAGGTGCCTGAGTTTTTTGTGCCCAAGACCATGCACAACGAAGGCAACTACATTATTTCCCTGGGCAACCTGTGCCGCTGGCTGGCCCAGCAGGCCGAGAACCTCGGCGTCGAAATTTACCCGGGCTTCGCCGCCCAGGAAGCCTTGTTCGACGAGAACGGCGTGGTGCGCGGGATCATCACCGGCGACCTCGGCGTCGACCGCGAAGGCAATCCAAAAGAAGGCCTGTACACCCCCGGCATGGAACTGCGCGGCAAGTACACGCTGTTTGCCGAAGGTTGCCGTGGGCACATCGGCAAGCAACTGATCGAGCGCTTCAACCTCGCCAGCGACGCAGACGCCCAACACTACGGCATCGGCCTGAAGGAAATCTGGGAAATCGACCCAGCCAAGCACCAACCCGGCCTGGTGGTGCACACCGCCGGTTGGCCGCTGGACATCATGGGCAACGAAAACACCGGTGGCTCGTTCCTGTATCACCTGGAAAACAACCAGGTGGTGGTCGGCCTGATCGTCGACCTGTCCTACAGCAACACCTTTTTGTCGCCGTTCGATGAGTTCCAGCGCCTCAAGCATCACCCGGTGCTGGCCCAATACCTGGAAGGCGGCAAGCGCATCAGCTATGGCGCCCGTGCCATCTGCAAAGGCGGCCTGAACTCGCTGCCGAAGATGGTCTTCAACGGCGGCGCGCTGATCGGTTGCGACCTCGGCACCCTGAACTTCGCCAAGATCAAAGGCAGCCACACCGCGATGAAGTCCGGCATGCTCGCCGCCGACGCCGTGGCCGACCGCCTGTTTGCAGACTCCGAAGGCGGTGATGAACTGACCCATTACGTCGACAGCTTCAAAGCCAGCTGGCTCTACGAAGAACTGTTCGCCAGCCGCAATTTCGGCCCGGCCGTGCACAAGTTCGGCGCGATCATCGGCGGTGGTTTCAACTGGTTCGACCAGAACATCCTCGGCGGCAAAATGCCGTTTACTCTGCACGACACCAAGCCGGATTACGCGTGCCTCAAGCTGGCCAAAGACAGCCAGAAGATCAACTACCCCAAACCTGACGGCAAGCTGAGCTTCGACAAGCTGAGTTCGGTGTTCATCTCCGGCACCAACCACGAAGAAGAGCAACCGTGCCACTTGAAGTTGAAAGACCCGAGCATCCCGATCGGCACCAACTTGCCGCTTTATGATGAACCGGCGCAGCGCTACTGCCCGGCCGGTGTGTATGAAGTGGTCACCAAGGAAGACGGCGAGAAGCGCTTCCAGATCAACGCCCAGAACTGCGTGCACTGCAAGACCTGTGACATCAAGGACCCTTCGCAGAACATCACGTGGGTAACACCGGAAGGCTCGGGCGGGCCGACTTACCCGAATATGTAAGCCTGGTGGTTAAACAAAAGGCTCCCGAATGGGAGCCTTTTTTTGTGCCCTGCATCGATCAAATACAGATCATTTTGTTAGATTCATCAGTAGGCGACGACAACGGCCAATTTCACATCACCTAGTCATCTCATCACATAACATCAGCCCTCTTCCCGTCTCTAAACTTCTTCTCAAGCCCACAGCATCTTCCCTACTAACGCGCCCACAACCTTGGGAAAAGGCGTCACAGTGGTTAAGCACTTAATGCGGAACCCGCCACTGGAGTCAAAAATTCGCCATAAAATATTAAATTCTTATTAATAAATTCGTAACAATACGCATCTAGATTTCACATGCCGAAACAATTCGAAACATTTAATAAGGAGATCTAAAATGATCAGCATCAATCCATTTAACTAATTAAGCGCGTCATTCGACAGGGCTAATTGCCCTGTCGTTTTTAACAAGGAAGAATCAAATGCACGAAAAGAATTTTCTTCTAGCAAAGCATGTTCTATTTCAAAACTTTAAAAAGGGCGGCCTAATTGGCTTAGGTTCTCGTCAGCAGAAAATTTCTGACCCTGATGACTGGAGAAAACTTTTAGAGCTCTGTGACGAAGCGACTTCACCACGGTCGCTGGCAGAAATGCAAAAAACAAGTCTCGATAATAATTGCTCTGAGTTACTCTCACTTCTGCTGGAGAATCATTTTATAGTTCCGTACTATGACAGCGTGCAAGAAGGACGTTATAGCCGAAGTGAACTATATTATCAAAGCGTAGGTGCATCACCTTCAAGCACGAACAGGAACCTGGCAAACGCAGCTGTTTCTATTATCGGGTGCGGAGGCATAGGCAACCATATTTCCGCGGCTTTAGTAACAAGCGGTGTTGGCGAGATTCACCTGGTTGATGCCGACACCGTGGAGCTGAGCAACCTAACTCGTCAAATACTGTTTGAGGAAGTGGATGTCGGAGCAAAAAAGACATCCGCACTTTCAAAAAGTCTTAGCGCAAGAAACGCCACTTGTAAAATTGTAGAAATAGACATGTTCATTGACGAACATTCCAATCTGGACAAATTATCTGCCAGAGACTTATTTGTGATATCTGCAGACTCGCCAGCTTCTCTACTTTCCACAATAAACACCTACTGCATAAAAAACACCATTCCATTTATTAGCGTGGGATACCTTAATGACATCTCTACTTACGGCCCCCTCGTAATCCCAGGAAAAAGTGGCTGCATCATGTGTGGCGCCCTTCGAATGGGGCTTGGAGCAGATACTTCTTCAACGACAGCAGCACTTAACGAAAAAATAGCGCGTTTAAATTCGCGGTTCAAAAGTGCAACATTCCCACCGGTAAACGCAGCCGGTGCGGCACTGGCAACCAGCGATATTATTAAATTCCTCGGAAAAATAGGCACATACGAAAGCTTACCATCATTTAATCAAAGAGTTGGATTGCATGACCAAACATTGAAAGTTGAAATTCAAGATTTCTCTCAAAACGCTGAGTGCACAGCATGCCGACCTCTATATTTCTGATTCACTTCGTAGGCATAGCGGCAGCATGCGTGAGAATGCTGATAGGCGCGTTTTCAGTCATTTACTTGCTGGGCAAAGGCGTGTCTCTAACAGAGATTGGTTTACTCAAGTCTTTTCAAGCAGTGGTTATTGTTTTTATCGACATACCGCTGTCATATCTGTCGGATAGATACAGTCGAAAATTCTCGATTTCGCTCAGTATATTTTGTGCTGCGATCTGGTTGATAACGACAGGATTGAGCCACACGTTTACGGGCTTTATCGTGGCTGAATTCTTTAATGCGCTTTCACTTGGCCTGATTTCAGGCACCTTCAGTGCCTATTTATTTGATGCAAGCCAGAGAGAAAAACCTGGATCAACAGCAGCGAAAATTCTAGCGAGTTATCAGAAAAATCAATTTTTCTTCATGGGTATTTTTTCACTATGCGGCGTTTTTTTGTATAACCTCAATGAACGTCTGGCATGGTTCGTCGCAGGCAGCCTAATGCTCGGAGTCTGGACAGTTTCACTGTATCTGCCCAAAGATGTGAAGTCGCAGAAATCCTCACCCCTCTCCCTAAGCGTATTTTTTTCAGAGGTATCAGGCCTGCTAGGGCAAGACTCAAAGGTCAATAGATTGTTAGTGCTTTGGGTGCTGGCATATGGAGTATCTCTACAGTCTTTAATACAATTCTGGCAGCCCTTGGTCACCTACACATCGACTATTTTTTCTCACTCTACGATTTTAGGGTTTGTATTTTTCGCCATTTTGATGGCACAGGCGCTTTCGGGTAAACTCGTGCAATCTCTGCATGAGAGTGAAGCTTTAGATCGCATTGCTTTGCTGTCTATAGCGCTATCAATCACATTAATGATATTGAGCGCTGACTACACCTTCTTATCCATCCCGTACTTGGTAACCTGCTTTTTTTCAGTCAGTTTACTAAGCGCCTTAGGATTAGCCGCAATCATTCAACGCTCACCCTCACACTTAAGATCAACCTATTTATCAATCCTATCAACCTTCGGCAAACTTTTGATGCTAATAACCATGCCGATTATTGCCTATGTTATGGAAAACAGCGGCGCCTGGATTTTTATTGGAATGATGGCGGTATGCGCTTGTAGCGTACGCTGGCTATTTCATCAAAAAAAACCGGCTGAAATAGCTGTTCAATAGCGCGCAACAGCGGTACCCCATCATTTAATGCCACGAGACGGTCTTTCCAGCGGGCTAAATACGTCAGCGCGGTCAGGCCCTGTTTAGGCAGGCGGCACCTAAGCAGCGCGCTCTTCGCCGGGGTTGCGCAGGAAGTAACGTTTGTATTCGCGGCTGAACTGCGACGTACTCTGGTACCCGACGCTGTGTGCCGCCTGCGCCACGCTCATGCTTTCTGCCAACAACAACTTCTGCGCCTTGAGCAAACGCAAACGCTTGAGGTACTGCACCGGCGACAATAAGGTGCAGCGCTTGAAATGCTCGTGAAAGGTCGATGCACTCATGTGCGCATAACCCGCGAGGGTTTCGATGTTCAGCGGCTCGGCGTAATGCGCGTGCAGGTGATTCAACGAGGTGGCGATGCGCGAAAACTGCCCCTGCTGTTCCACCAATGCACGCAGCACATCCGCCTGTGGCCCGCGCAAGGCGGTGAACAACAATTCGCGCACCCGCGCCGGGCCCATGATCCGGCTTTCCAGCGGATCGTGCAGGCACTGCAAGAGCCGCTCCACGCAGCCGCGCATGGCGTTGTCGAGCACCACCGAGCTCATCGATTCAAGGGTTTGCGCGGCGGGCGGCGGGCCTGCCTGAATGCCCATCGCCATGACCAATTCGCCCAGCACCGCGCGGTCAATCCCCACCGCCACGCCATACAGCGGAGCATTAGGCATGGCAAAAGTCTCGCACTCAAAGGGTACCGGCATCGCCTGGATCAAGTAATGCCCCGCGCCATACTCCAACGTCCGCTGGCCCAAATACGCCACTTTACTGCCTTGGGCGATGATCATCAGGCTGGGTTCGTAAATCTGCGGCCCACGGGCGACGTTGCAACTGGCGCGCAAAACTTGCACCCCCGGCAGGCTGGTCGGGGAAAACCCGTCGCGAGGCGTAAGCCCCTTGACCAAGGAAACCAGGGTGGCGTTGGCGTCGAGATGGCGGGTCAACAACATAAAAGCAGTTCTCGTAAGTTTTCAAATCGCAGCGCCTGCAAGCTTAAAGCTTCAAGCTGCAAGGAGCGCGCTCAGTGTATAGCTTGCAGCTTAAGGCTTGACACTTTTGGCTGCCCTTCGGAGCTTTAGGCATGAGACTCGGAGCAATCGCCATGGCCGCATCCACCCTCGGCGCGGAGAATGCACCGCCTCTGTGATCATTTTCATTTGCGAGGTTTCCCCATGTATACCGCCATCGGTTATGCCGCCAAGTCGGCTACCACTCCCCTCGCCCCCATGTCGTTCGAACGCCGCAGCCCGCGCGCCGATGACGTGGCCATCGAAATCATGTACTGCGGCGTTTGCCACTCCGACATTCACCAGGCACGCAACGAGTGGGGCATCGCTGTATACCCGCTGATGCCCGGCCACGAAATTGTCGGCAAAGTTACCGCCGTCGGCGCCAACGTCACCGCGCACAAAATCGGCGACCTGGTCGGCGTAGGCTGCATGGTTGACTCGTGCCGCACGTGCGACGCCTGCCACGCGGACCTCGAGCAATATTGCCTCGAAGGCCCGACCATGACCTACGCCACCCCGGACCGTGTGGATGGCAGCAACACCATGGGCGGCTACTCCGACAGCATCGTGGTCAGCGAACACTTCGTGGTGAAGATCCCGGCCAAGCTCGACCTGGCCAGCGCTGCGCCGATCCTGTGCGCGGGCATCACCACTTACTCGCCGCTCAAGCACTACGGCGTGAAGCCTGGTGATAAAGTCGGCATCCTCGGCATGGGTGGCCTGGGCCACATGGGCATCAAGTTTGCCAAGGCCATGGGCGCTGAAGTCACGCTGTTCACCCGCTCCGCGAGCAAGGCTGAAGAAGGCATGCGCCAGGGCGCCGATCACGTGATCGTGTCGACCAACGCCGAGCAAATGCGCGACGCTGCCGGGTATTTCGACTTCCTGCTGGACACCATTCCGGTGCAGCACGACCTGAACCCCTACCTCGACGTGCTGCGCTTTGACGGCGTGCATATTCTGGTCGGTTTGATCGAGCCGGTAGACCCGCCGGTCAACGCTGCCAAGCTGGTATTGGGCCGTAAAGTGTTGGCAGGCTCCCTGATCGGTGGCATTGCTGAAACCCAGGAAGTCCTGGATTTCTGCGCCGAGCACGGCATCACCTGCGACATCGAAATGCTCGACATCCGCGAGATCAACGAGGCTTACACCCGCATGATCGCCGGCGATGTGAAGTACCGCTTTGTCATCGACATGGCGACCTTGAAGGCCTGATCAGGCCTTCGCGCCCAACTCCGCCGACAGACGAGCTGCGACCTGTTTGATCACGGGGATCAGCTCGGCCATTTTGCTCAGCGGCATGTAGGGCACGGTACTGGCGATGCTGATGCCGGCGACGATTCGCCGGCTGGCATCGCGCACCGGTGCCGCCACACAACGGATCGACGGTTCGTTGTCTTCCAGATCGAACGCATACCCGCCCTCTGCGTATTCGCGCATGCGCTGCTCGAACTGCGCCCACGATTGCTCCGGGTGCTGCGGCCACTGCAGGCTTTTTCCGCCCGCAGGCAGGCTGACGTCGTACAGCCGCTGCCACTCCTCAACCGAATCATCCAACAGCAACGCCTTGCCGATACCGGTACGCGCCAGCGGCATGCGATGGCCAACCCGCGAGCGCATTTCCGGGCCATTACGGCCGGGATTTTTGTGCAGGTAGAGCACGTCGTCGTATTCGCGAATCGCCAAGTGAATGGTGTCGCCGGTCAGCCCTGACAGCTCATCCAGATACGGGATGGCCAAGGTCACCAGCGGCAACTCATCGCGCGCCTGAAACCCCAGCTCGATCAGCTTCGGCCCGAGCAGGTAACCGACTTGCGGCACCACGCGCAAATAACGCTCATCCACCAGGCAACTGGCCAAGCGGTGGGTGGTGCTGCGGGTGGTGCCGATGCGCCGGGCAATCTCTTTCAGATCGCGCGCACCCGCCGCCACCGCTTGCACCACGCCCAGGCCACGCAGCAGGGTTTGGGTGCCGGTGGGCGCGGCGTCTTTGACGGGGGTGTGGGCGTTTTCCTGCATATCGAGCCTATTGGGAAGTACGAAAACGGCGCCATTATGGCAAATACCGAACCTCAATACAGCGCAGATCCTAATGTGGGAGGGGGCTTGCTCCCGATAGCGGTGTGTCAGTGTGCACATCTGTCTCTGATAGACCGCCATCGGGAGCAAGCCCCCTCCCACAAGGGACTGTGGTGTCTTTTTTAGCGCTGCTTCATGCGGTCGATGATCACCGCCAGCAACAGGATCGAACCGCGGATCACGTACTGGTAAAAGGTGTCGATATTCTTCAGGTTCATCGCGTTCTCGATGATCGCCAGAATCAGCACCCCGGCGATCACATGGCGGATCATGCCGATGCCGCCGCTCAACGACACCCCGCCGAGCACGCAAGCCGAGATCACCGTCAGCTCAAAGCCCTGGCCTATCATCGGCTGGCCCGAGGTCATGCGCGAGGCGAGGATCACCCCGGCCAAGGCACCGATCAAACCGTGCACGGCAAAAATGATGATCTTGGTGCGGTCGACATTCACCCCGGCGAGCAACGCCGCTTCCTGGTTACCGCCGATGGCCATGGTGTTGCGCCCGTAGGTGGTGTAGTTGAGCAGCCAGCCAAAGAACATGAAGCACAGCACGGTGATGATAATCGGCACCGGCACGCCCAGCAGTTGGCCGTTGCCGAACACGAAGAACCGCTCATCCATCACGCCGACGGCTTTGCCGTTGGAGAAGATGTAGGCCAGGCCGCGTACGATCTGCATGGTCGCCAAGGTCGCGATCAACGCATTAATGCGCAGCTTGGCGATCACGATGCCGTTGATCAGGCCCACTACCAGGCCCATGGCCAAAGCTGCCGATACGCCGAGCACCACGCTGTCGGTGTCGCGAATCACAATGCCCGCCACTACGCCGGAACAGGCAATGACCGAGCCTACCGACAAGTCGAAGTGCCCCGACGCCAGGCAAAACAACATGGTGCAGGCGGCGATTCCCACCGTTGAAATGGCCAGGCCAAGGCCGCGCATGTTCAGCGGTGAGAGGAAGTTGTCGATAAACACTGCGCTGAGCACGAAGATGCCCAACGCGGCGAGCAACATCACCCAATCATCAAGAAACTTGCGCTGGTTAAAACCCGACCAAACGCTTTTTGTAGTTTTTATTTGCGACATCATTCACCTCGAATTCTTCAAGCCCGCGTACGCGGAAGTGCCAATTGCAATAGCCGTGCTTCATCCGCTTGATCGCGGTTCAACTCGCCGGTCAGGGCGCCTTCACTCATCACCAGAATGCGGTCGGAGATGCCCATCACTTCCATCAAGTCGCTGGACACCACGATCACCGCAATGCCACTGGCCGCCAGGTTATGAATGATTTGGTAGATCTCCGACTTGGCGCCGATGTCGATGCCGCGCGTGGGTTCGTCCAACAGCAACACTTTCATCGGCATCGACAGCCAGCGACCGAGAATGGCCTTTTGCTGGTTGCCGCCCGACAGGTACATGATTTTTTGTTGCGCGTTCGGCGTTTTGACTTTCATCGCCTGAATTTGCTGGTCGGCGTTGCGCTTCTCCCAGCCCTCACGCAACAGCCAGCCAAACGCGGAATGGCTGCCACGTGCACTGATATTGATGTTCTCGGCGACGCTGGCCAGCGGAATAATCCCCTCTTTTTTGCGGTCTTCGGGGCACAGCAGCACACCCGCTGCAATCGCATCGCGCGGTGAGCGCAGTTGCAGTGGCTGCCCACAGAGTTGCAACTGCCCGGCGCTCGCGCGCTGCAACCCGCTGAGCAAACGAAACAGCTCGGTACGCCCTGCTCCGACCAAGCCGAACAGGCCGAGAATCTCGCCTTTGTGCACCTGAAAACTCACCGGCTCGCGCAAGCCTGGGCCGAGCAAGCCCTCCACCTTTAACCCAACCTCGCCGCGCTCGCGAGGGCGGTAATCGTAGATGTCCTGAATGTCGCGGCCGACCATGCAGGTCACCAACTGGTCATGCGTCAGCGTGCTCATGTCGTCAAAGGTGCGCACGTAGCGCCCGTCCTTGAACACCGTGACGGCATTGCAGATGCGGAACACTTCTTCCATGCGGTGCGACACGTAGAGCACCACTTTGCCTTCATCGCGCAGCCGCGTGATGATCGCCATCAGCCTGTCGATTTCGCGCGCAGACAAGCTGCTGGTGGGTTCATCAAAGGCAATCACATGCGCGCCACGCGACAGCGCCTTGGCGATTTCCACCAGTTGGCGTTGGCCGAGTGACAAGCGGCCAAGCTTCTCTTCAGGGTCGATTTCATCGGCCAGGCCCTTGAGGCAGGCCAGCGCCTGCTGGCGCAGCAACCCCCGGTTGACCACGCCGAAGCGCGAAGGCAAATGCCCGAGAAACAGGTTCTCGGCCACGGTCATTTCCGGCACCAGGTGCAACTCCTGGTGGATCACCGCGACGCCGCTGGCGATGCTGTCGGCGGCGCACTTGAAGGCCATGGTGTGCTCGCCGATTTGCACCGTGCCACTGCTCGGAATGTAGGCGCCGCCGAGAATTTTCAGCAAGGTCGACTTGCCCGCGCCGTTCTCGCCCATCAGCGCGTGCACTTCGTGCGGCCGCGCTTCAAAGCTGATCTGCGCCAGGGCTTTAACCCCGGGGAATTCTTTGCCGATGGCGTTGAAACGCAGGGCCGCGCCGCTCATTTCCACAGACCGATTTTGCTCAACTCTTGCTTGAAGTTGGTGCGGGTGATCAGGGTCACGTTATCCAGCGCGGTGAACTTGGCGGGCTCGACGCCCTTGGTCACCCACTCGAACATCGCGGTGGCGGTTTTGTAGCCCGACGCGTCAGGGCTTAACAGCATCGAGCCGTAGAAGCCGGTGTCGGATTTCTTCAGTTCCTCAATCGCATCGGTGCCGTTGATACCGACGCCGATCACGTTGGCCGCCTTGAAGCCTGCGCTTTCGGTGGCGCGCACGCCGCCGAGTACGGCGCTGTCGTTCATGCCGCCGATAATCAGGTTTTTCGCGCCACTCGGCAGTTTCACCAGCGCCGAGTTGGTGGCGTCCATGCTGCCCGGCACGTCGAGGGTTTTCTGCGCGCTGAACAGGATGTGATCCGCCGGCAAGCCTGCGGCCTTGAGACCTTCTACCGAACCGTCGGTGCGCTTTTTGCCGGTTTCCAGCTCGTCAAACGTGTTGATGACGGCGTAAGTGTCCTTCCAGTCCCAGTTGCGATGCTTGGCTTCGGTGGCCATGGCCTCGCCCTGTTTTTGGCCGATCTTGTAGGCGTCCAGGCCGACGTAAGGCACGTCTTCCATGGGCTTGCCTTTGGCGTCGACGAAGCGGTCGTCCACCGCCAGCACTTTCAAACCGTTGAGCTTGGCCTTGGCCATGATCGCAGGCCCGAGCGACACATCCGGCGGGCAAATCACGAAGCCCTTGGCGCCATTCGCGGCGAGGGTATCAATGGCGGACAGGGTTTTTTCGCCGTCCGGCACGGCGATTTTGATCACGCTGAAGCCCTGGTCCTTGCCGGCCTTTTCGGCGAACGCCCATTCGGTCTGGAACCACGGTTCTTCGGCTTGCTTGACCAGAAAACCGATTTTGACTTCTTCGGCAGATACCAACCCGCTGAACGCCATCGCAAGCGCCAACGCGCCGAGAGTCTTCTTGAACCCGTTTTTTACGAGCATGGGGCACCTCTTGTTGTTTTTAGTCGTGGTACATCACAGAGCGCCCGCCATCGATCATCAGGCAGGTCGCGTTGATAAAAGGCGCCTCGTCGGTGGCTAAAAACAATGCCGTCATCGCCACCTCAATCGGCTGGCCGATGCGCTTGGGCGGGTGCAAATCGAAGGCGCGCTGACGCTCGGCGTGCGGGTCGGCAAAACCGTTCCAGTAATCGACATTCAGCTGGGTTTCGATATAGCCCGGCGCGATGGCATTCACGCGAATGCCCTTGGGTGCGTATTCGATGCCGAGGGCGCGCGTCAGGCCGAGCAGGCCATGTTTGGCCACCGGGTACGGGAAGCAACCGGGAATGATGTGGCTGGAATGGGTGGAGGCGATGTTGATGATGTTGCCGATGCCCTGCTCGATCATGTGTGGCAACACACTGCGGCAACCGAACCAGGCGCCGTCGAGGTCGATAGCGAAGCAGCGGCGCCAGTCTTCGTCGGTCATCTGCAACGGGTCGCAGAACACATTGACCCCGGCGCAGTTGACCAGCACGTCCACGCGGCCAAACCGGTCGATGGCCAGGTTAACCAGCGACTGCCATTGTTCTTTGGAGGTGATATCGACCGCTTGCGCAATGATGTCGGCGCCGCGTTCGCGCCAATGCGCGGCGACTTTCTCGACTTTTTCGCCCTGAATATCGGCGATCACCAAGCGCGCCTGCTGGGCCTGGAAGCAAGCGACAATCGCCTCGCCAATGCCTTGGGCAGCGCCGGTGATGATCACTACTTTGTTGTTCAGCCGCTCGCCATAGGTAGGCTCGGGCACGGCGGGTAACAACAACGGTTGGGGCTGCATCGCTTCACCTGTTTTATTTTTGGCAGTGAGTGCTGATGCAGCCGACTATAAACCCAGACCTTGAAATATCTCAATATATAAATTTGCATCCCATATTATGAGAAAAACCTAACGAGAACCCCGACCAAACTGTGGGAGGGGGCTTGCTCCCGATAGCGGTCGGTCAGCCAAAAATGTACTGACTGACACACTGCTATCGGGAGCAAGCCCCCTCCCACAGTTGATGCTCAACACTTGATCTTGGTGTTCTCAGGCGCGTGGCTTCAGCCTTCGGCGAAGTCGCGTAACGCATTGCCTTCCATGCGGTAGCGCACCCACTCTTCCTGCGGCTGGGCGCCGATGGATTTGTAAAAGGCAATCGCTGGTTCGTTCCAGTCGAGCACGCTCCACTCAAAACGCCCACAGCCGTTGTCGCAGGCGATTTTCGCCAAGTGGCGCAGCAACTTCTTGCCCGCCCCGCCGCCGCGTTGCTCGGGGTTGATGTACAGGTCTTCGAGGTACAGGCAGTTGCTGCCCAACCACGTGGAATAGCTGAAAAAGAACACCGCAAAACCAATCGGCAAGCCGTCCCGCGAGCAGATCAGGCCATGCGCGGTGGCGCCCTCGCTGAACAGGCTGCGCTCAATATCCACCACACTGGCAATCACTTCATGGCGGGCCTTTTCGTACTCGGCAAGCTCGGTGATAAACGTCAGGATCTGCGCAGCATCGCTGGGCACGGCGGGGCGAATCTCGATGGTCATGGGCGAGCCTTGGGCAAATTCAGAGCGCACATACTAAGGCGGATTCATCACCGATTGCAGTGCAATTTGAGCCTGGCGAGCTGGCTGTGCCCGGTCGCGCAGCACTCGGCACACAAAATCTTACAGGTGCACCAATACCGTTCGTCGCCATCAAGGCACCAACCACAAATGGGGGCTGACCAATAAAGGGTAAGGACATTAATCATATGGAGACACCCCAATGAAGCATTCCAAATTTGCTGCCCTCGCCCTCACCGGCCTGCTGTCTGCTGCCTCGCTGAGCGCCTTCGCCGCGACCTCGTCGACCGGCACCACTAACCCTGCCACGTCCGAATCGCAAAAATCGATGGGCACCGGCATGGACACCAATGGCGGCGCGGTGATCGATAACACCAATGGCGCAGACCCGCGCACCCAAGGCCACGACGCCGGTCGTCAAAGCCCGCCAGCAGTGGGCAACGGCAAAATGGGCCCTGCGGTCAACGACCCGAAAGTTAACAAAGGCGATGACTCGAACATCCCTGGCGCGCCTAAACAGCCTGCGCCATAAGGCATCTACTGCAGCACCAACACCCGATCATTTCCCAGTGAAGAGGTACGCATGAACGTCGATAGAAACCTTGAAAAAGAAGTCCTCACCCGCCTGTTGCACGCCCACCCGCATGGTTTGGGCAAGGAGGTGCTGGACAACTACCGCGGCGAAAAAGAGGTCGCCAGTGTCTTGGCGTTTCTGCAGGACCGCGGGCTTATCAAGGATGGGCATGTGACCACCGATGCTGCCGGTGAATACGCGTTGAACTTGCCGATCAAGCTAACCGCGTCCGGCGTGGACGAGGCGCGTAAGCTGGAAGGCCAGAGTACGCACTGATCCAGGTGCCGATAAAGGCCGAGCAACCTCGGCCTTTCAGGCATTGCAACACCAATGTGGGAGCCCTGCTCCCACATTTTTTTGTGTTTGTTTATTGAGCTATTGAGCGAGTAACGCGTCGACTTCGAGGGTGCCTGGTGAAGTCGCCGGGCCCCATCGCGTCACCGCCAACGCTGCCGCCGCATTCGCCCGGCGCGCCGCTTGAGCAGGCGGTAAACCACTCGCCAACCCGGCAACAAACACCCCGGCGTGCGCATCGCCTGCGCCATTGCTGTCGACGGCGTTCACTTTGAACCCCGGCACATGCTCGGCGTTGCCATGGCGGCTCACCCAACAGCCATTCGCCCCATCGCGCACCAACAGCAACGCCTCGGCAGGCAGGTGACGATTGAGCTCGACCAGCGCCTCAGCCAGCGAACTGGCGCCAGTGAACCCGAGTGCTTCCGGCCCGTTGCTGGTCCAAATGTCGATACGCGGCAGCAACGCCAGCATCAGCGCCGAATCCGCCGCCTTGACCATTGGCCCCGGGTCGAACACCACACAGATGTCACGCGGCAGCGCCAGCAACCACTCCAGCAACGCCTGCGCCTTGTTTTCGAGCATCAGGCTGTAGCCGCTGACGTACACGTAGTCGTCCGCGCGCGGCACCACGCGCGCCAAGTCGTCGGCGCTCAAATCGCCTTCCGCGCCGATATGCGAAATAAACGTGCGCTCGGTGCTGGCTTCGGTCAGCGCCACGCACACGCCGGTGTCCTTGCCCTGACTGGCCGCTTGGGCCATTTCAACGCCTTCGGCCAGCATCGCCGCGCGTGCCAAGTCGCCGAAACGCCCTTCGCCATGACGGCCCAGATACACCACGGGCAGGCCGTTGCGCCGCGCGGCGGCCATGACATTGAAACCGCCGCCCACTTCAAAACTGGCGGATTTGGCGAGTACGTCGCCGCCCGTCGCAGGCAGCGTGTCGAGGGCCATCACCAGGTCGACGATAACCTGGCCGGTGTGCAGTAACCTAGACATTAGGCCGCTCTACCAACGCGGGGCGGCGATCAGCCGCGCCGCCCAATACCGCATAAATCCCGCCAGCCACCAGGAAGGTGACAATCCAGCCCAAGCCGTTATGGCCCAGCCAGGAGTCAGCCAACGGCCCGGCGAACCAAATATTTTCAGCGGTGGTGCCAAGCGTGGTGAAGCTGAAACCCAGCACAATCGCCACGGCCCACGCGCCGAACGCACGCCATTCCACGCCGCCGCGATACCAATAGGCGCTGGTTGGGCTGACGTCCAACAGGTCAGTGGGGCTGTAGTAATGACGGTGAATCAGGTCGACCACAAAAATCCCGACCCACGCGGTAATCGGCACCGCCAGCAGCGAGATGAAGGTAATGAACGGGCCGTAGAAACTGTCGGCGATCAGCATGAAGTAAATCGAACCGGCAAAAATCGCCACGATGTCGACGATCACCGCGTGCACGCGTTTGACCTTCAAACCGAGGGTCAACGTGGTGAGGCCCGCCGAGTAAACCGACAGGTTGTTGGACAGCAGCAACCCGCCAAACGCGGTGATCAGGTACGGCACGGCCATCCACGTCGGCAGCATGTCGCGTATCGCGATGATCGGGTCGGTGGCCGACGCCAGGTCGTTGTTGCCCACCGAGAGCAAGCCGCCGAGGGTGATCAACAGCACCAGCGGAATGCCCGCACCGAACGCGGCGGACGCGACCAGGCGCACCGCGGTGACGCTGCGATGCTGGTAGCGCGACATGTCGGCACCGGCGTTGGCCCAGCCGATACCGGTGCCGGCCGCCATGGTGCCGACGCCGATAATCATTGCACTCAGAGGTGCCGGGGTGGCGTTGAACACCGCGCTCCAGTCGATGGTGGCGCAGAGAAAGCCGCCGACCAGAATGTTCAACGCGCCGAACACGTAAGTCGCCCACTTCTGGATCACCAGCAGCGTGGCATGGCCCAGGCCCGACACCGAGAGCGTCAGCAGCACGAAGATCGCGATGAACAGCAACGTCAGGATCGGAGCGCTTTTGGCCTCGACCGGCGAGTTGAACAGAATCGAACACAGCGACAGCAACACGAAGGCGGCCGTCGTGGTGTTGACGGTTTCCCAGCCGAGGCGCGACATCAGCGACACAATCGTCGGGCCGATATTGCCACGCACGCCGAATATGGCCCGCGATAACGTCAGGCTCGGTGCGCGCCCGCGACGGCCTGCGATGGAAATGATGCCGACCACCGCGAAAGAGCCGGCGGCGCCGAGGACAGCAACGATGATCGCCTGCCAGATGGCCAGGCCACGAAACGCGACAAGGGTGGCGCCGAGCGGCAAACCGAGAATGCTGATGTTGGCGGCAAACCACACCCAGAACAGTTGCAGCGGATGGCCGTTGCACTCGCCTTCGGGGACCGGCTCAATGCCGCGTGTTTCCAATTGCCCGGCGCTTTGGCCGGAAGAAGGGGTACTCATGAGGGGTGCTCCTGGTGCCTGTATTGTTGTGGTTGTGGCAAAACGATCAAGCGCTCTGTTTAACGCAATTGGAGCAAGCCCTGCACCAGTGGCTGCAAGTCGAGGCGGTTGACGTGCTTGACCTGCTCAATCATCGCCTGCGGCCAGCACTGCATGCCCAAACACGCGCCCAACATAGCGCCGAGGATCGCGGCAATGGTGTCCGTGTCGCCGCCAAGGCTCGCAGCCAGGCACAGGCTTTCGAACGCATTCATCTCGCCGACCGCCACTTGCTGCGCGAGGGCAAACGACACCACCACTGATTCCTGAGACGCGACGGAGGTGCCAATCAGCTCGTACAGCAGGTCGGCAAACAGCGCGGCATCGCCGCTGCCGACGCTCAAGGTTCGCGCCCAACTGATGCGGGTCGAAATACGCCCGCCCGCCACCCAGTGCCCATGGCTTTCCGCCTGCTGGGCGATCTGCGTGCCGATGTTCAGCGCTTCACCCAGGTCCACGCCGTTGATGCCGGCCGACACCACGGCCGCCACCGCCGCCGCGCTGGAGATGCCCAACGTGGTGTTATGCGTGACCTGGCAAGCCTGGATAACCGCTTGGATAAACTGCGCCGGGTGGCTGACATCAGCGGCGATCCCCACCGGCGTGATGCGCATGGCGGCGCCATTGGTGGTGCCGTAGCGCCCGGACTCCTCCGGGGTGTGGCCAGCGAGGATCATGTCGATCGCGCGCTTGGTCGATGGCCCCAACAAGTCCTGCGAGCCTTTGGCACGCATCAGCGCTTCCCACTCGATCAGGCGTTGGGCGAGCACCGTCGGTTCGATCGTGCCCTGACCGTCCACCAACAATTGGCCGACCAGGATTGCCTGCTCGGTGTCATCAGTGATCGAGCCAGCCGGCATATTCGGTGCAATGGGCTGGTCGGCATGGGCGTCTTCCAACGCGGTGATAGCGCCAAAGCGTGCCCTGACCTGCTCGCGGCTCAAGGACTGGGTAGGCATGCCCAACGCATCGCCCAACGCCAAGCCATAGAAGGCGCCGAGCGCGCGGGTATTCGGGGTCATTTTGAAGCTCCAAACTGAAGGTGCAGGCGAAAGTGCACAGGGTCGAGCAAGCTTTCGACGTACTCCATGAAGCGCTCGCGGCGGTCGTACGTGGTACGCGAGGCCTTGAGAAACACGGTGCCGGCAGGCCGCCCGAGCAGCTCGGCGTCTTCGGCGCTGAGGGGCTCGGCGCCGATCCATTGGTCACCGTCGGCGCCCACGTAGCCGTAGGCCGCCAGGGTGATGGTCAGGGAATTGTCGATCAGGCCGACCCGCGGCAGGCTTTCCAGGTTACCGCCAGCCGGCATCAGCGAGCGTTCCAGCGACACCGCAGTGCCATCGGTGGTACGACGGCGGCGGTCGAGGGCGATGAATTGATCGCTGCCCAAGCGGCTGAGCAAGTCGGGGCGGGTGACGGCCTCCAGGCGCAAGATCTCGGTGGTGACCAGCGCGCCAGTGTCGGCCAGCGCCTGAGCCCAACCGCTGTTTTGGTCGAGCACGATGCCGTCAAAGGTGACGATGGAGCCGACGCCGCTCTGCGTGGCGATGTAGTTGCGCCGTTTGAGCTCCGCCAGGGCTTCGCGCAAGGTGCCGCGGCTGACCGCAAACTCTTCGGCCAACTGATGCTCGCCCGGCAGCAGGAAACCGTCGGCCATCACCCCACCTTCAATGCGGCGGATGAGCTCGTCGACGACGCGTTGTTTTTTATCGAATCGAACCTGTCTAATCATGTACAAACTGATAACCGAAAGCGCCCGGTCAGCGCAAGCGAATTATGTCAGCAGGATGAAAAAACCGGCCTCAGGGCTCCAGACCAATGCGGAAAAATTCGCCGCCACTCCATACACCCAGCCAGTTCTGACCGTTGATCGTGCGGCTGACGGCCAGCTCGACCAATTGGTAAAACGCGTTGCGGTGCACAAGCGCTTCGAGGTTGCTGCGCACCCGCAGGTACGGCGCGGGTTCCTCAGTCACAGGATCAATCACCACCCGCAGCGGGTGTTCCAGGCCAGCCTCGACCTGCTCATCAACGTTGGTGGTGAAGCGCAATACCTGGCTTTCGCCCTGCCCTTCAACGTCGAGCGTCAGCGCGACAAACGGCGCGTCATCGACGCTGATACCGACTTTTTCCACCGGAGTAACCAGGAAATACTCATCGCCATCACGGCGAATGATATTGGAGAACAACTTGACCATCGGCTTACGCCCGATCGGCGTGCCCTGATAAAACCAGGTGCCGTCGCGGGCAATGCGCATGTCGATGTGGCCGCAAAAGTCCGGGTTCCACAAGTGCACCGGCGCCGGCCCCTTGCCTTTGGGCAGTTGGGCCAATAGGTCATTGGCCTTGGCGGTATCGGTCATGAGGTGCTCCTGGCTTACTGATCGCTCATGCCCAGCAAGCCCCGAGCGTACTGCGCCAAAGGCCGGGCAATCAGATCTTGTGGCTTGTTGTCGTGGAACGTCAGTAAACCGCCACGACTGCGAATACGTGCAGTATCAATCAAATACTGGGTGCTGGTCTCGATCAACATGATCTGGATAACCCCGCTGTCCAGGCCAACACGGTCCAGCGCCTGTTGATCGGTCCACTCATCGGCGTTGCCGATACGGTCATCAGCTGCCGCAAAGCGGCAATACAGCAGGTAATGCGCACCTGCCCCACGCGCTTCGGACATTGCCTGTTCCAGGCCTTCAGGCTTGCGGGCGCGGCGTACCATCGGGAAATACTCGACGAAGCCGTTGAAGGCCTCTTCGGCCACCACGTTAGGCCGCGGGTAGGCGCTGCCCGGCGGCACAAAGGCACCTTGGGCGATAAACACAAAGGAATCCGGCTGTATGCGAACAGAGGCGGTGCGGCGCGTATCACTGTGGTCCAGCAAGCCTGCGTCACTCATCTGATAGCGAGTGCCTTCGGCCATATCGCTGACGGTCATGCAACCACTCAGCGTCAATGACGCCAGCAACAAAACCAGACTACGCATCCTAATCCTCCAGAAGCCGGTGACGGAAATCCGGCGAATGGGCACGAGATGCAGAATCCGCGCCATCCAAAGGTGCGCGTCGTAAATGTGGGAGCGGGCGTGCTCGCGATTGCGGTGTGTCAGATAAGTATTTTTCAACTGACACACTGCTATCGGGAGCAAGCCCCCTACCACAGAAAGAAAAAAAAGCAGATCTGCTGTGTATGCAAAAGCCGCCCTTGATCCGCTTCAACCACTCAGGTCGGCTTTCAGGCCGCCGTGCGCTTGCTTTTGATCTGAGAAGCGCCCCGTTAAACCACGATGGCCGCACGCAGGCTTGCTGCGCGACAGCGCTACATCAAGAATGCAGTGGGGCCTCCCACAGAAACGGCTCAGCCGCCAATGATCTTCATGACGGTCGCCCCACCCGAAAACGCGACTTCCTGTTTGTCGCCAAGCGCCTTCATCAGCAAACCCTGCAACGCCGGCAGCGCTTGATGGCGTGGTTTGTCCAGCAAGTCACCGACATAGTGACGATTGCTCGACGACAAACAACCATGCAGCCAACCGGTCGAGGACAACCGCAGCCGTGAACAGGTACGGCAGAACGGCACGCTCTCGTTGGCAATCACGCCAAAAAAACCCTTGCCCGGCACTTCGTAGCGCACAGCGGTAGCGTCCACCGGCGCATCGGCCTGCAGATACTCATGATGTTCGCCAATCAAACCCAGCAGTTGCTGCAAACTGACGAATTGCTGCAAGAACGCATTGGAGTCTTTGGCCAAGTGCCCCATACGCATCAGCTCGATAAAGCGCAGCTCATAGCCACGTTCGAGGCAGTAATCCAGCAGCGGCATCACCTGATCAAGGTTCTGCCCGCGCAACGGCACCATATTGACCTTGATCTTTATCCCGGCCGCCCGCGCCTGCTCCATGCCGTCAAGCACCGTGGCCAGATCGCCGCCCCGCGCAATACGGCGAAACGCATCTGCGTCCAGCGTGTCGAGCGACACATTGATACGCCGAATGCCCGCCTCCACCAACAAAGGCAGTTTGCGCGCCAGCAGTTGGCCATTGGTGGTCAGGCTAATATCACTGAGGCCCATCTGCCCCACCGCGCCCATAAAGGCTTCCAGTTTGGGGCTGACCAGCGGCTCGCCGCCGGTAATGCGCAGGCGGTCGATACCGGCCGCTTCAATCAGGTACGCAACGCCCCTGGCCATGGCATCGGCCGAGAGTTCGTCTTGGGCAGCCACCAGCCGCTTGCCGTCCGGCACGCAGTAAGTACACGCGTAATTGCAGGCTGAGGTCAGGCTGATCCGCAAATTACGGAACCGCCTGCCTTGACGATCAACGATCATGGATCACTCCGGCAGAGGATTGTTCGGGCACACTAAAAGCTGACTCATTAATCAGCTCTTAGCAAGATCCTTGCCTGAGTATATTCCTGGGGTACAGCAACTGGCAGTAAATCATTGCGCCATCACTGTGGGAGAACGCTTAAGTAGCCGGGGTTTCGACGTTTTTCGGCTCCGCCCCCGGTAGCTCGGCGCTGTGCTTGCGCTTGTTGCCCATGCGCACGCCGATGTCCATCAGGAACTGGAAGAAGCCCTCCTGATCTTCCAGCACATTGCTCCAGAACGGCGAGTGGTACAGCGCCACGGCGCCATGCACCAAGGCCCAGGCGGCGCAGTAGTGGAAATACGGCGGCACATCTTCAAGCTTGCCTTCGCTGATACGACCTTTGATCAGCAGGGTCAGACGCTCGAAGTTCGAGGCGCGAATCTTGTGCAACTCCTCGACCATTTCCGGCACTTGATTGCCCTTGACCACTTTTTCTTCCAGGCGGTCGAACAGGCGGTAGCGCTGCGGGTCACGCATGCGGAACTCGAAGTAAGCCCGTGACAGCGCTTCCTTGTCTTTATCGACATCAGCCGAATGCAGCAGCTCGTTCAAATCACGCTCGTAGTCGAGCATCAGGCGCAGGTAGATTTCGGCCTTGGATTTGAAGTGCTTGTAGATCGTGCCTTTGCCGATGCCCACGGCATCCGCGATCATCTCGACGGTGACGCTGTCTTCGCCTTGTTCGAGGAACAGCTTGAGCGCGGTGTCGAGAATTTCTTGCTCACGGCGGCGAAACTCACGGACCTTACGGGGTTCTTTGTGCATGAGAAAGAGGTCTGCAGAGTTGAATAGGGTGGGTTGCGCCAGGCCACGGATACGTGGCGATACGATTTACCCGATGCACGGGATTATCCCGACTGAACGGTCGCTGAGCAACGTCTATGTGAACCCGCTATGCGTTTTACTTTCCGCTCGCCAACGATTTCATTGATGTCAGTCAGAAACAATACACAACAACCACCGCTGTGCACCCATTCAATGAGAACTCAAGCGAAGCGCGCGTATTCCAAATCTGTTTAAAAAACGATCAGATGCGGCTGGACTGAATGGGATACTGATCAATACTTGAACTGTCGACGTGGCATCTCCCCCCAAGTGACGCGTCGACCTGGGTACCGACGGACTGCGTACCCTTTATTTACTCCTAAAGGCCTTAACCCGGATTCCCCCCCAGAACCCGGGTTTTTTTTGCGCGTGGTTTGGCACATTCCCCGGCGCCGCTAACCGCCGACGTGGGCCAGCGGGAACAGGCGCTTGAAGTTTTCGGTGGTCTGTTGGGCAAAACGCTCGTACGACTCACCGCGCAGCATCGCCAGGTAGTCCGCCACGTCGCGCAAGTATTCGGGCAGGTTGGGCTTGCCACGATGCGGGATGGGCGCCAGGTAAGGCGAGTCGGTTTCCACCAGCAGGCGGTCGGCCGGCACTTGGCGCGCGACGTCGCGCAGGGCATCGGCGTTGCGGAAGGTGACGATGCCCGACAGCGAAATGTAGAACCCCAAGTCCAGGGCGGCCTTGGCCATGTCCCAATCTTCGGTGAAGCAATGCAGCACGCCGGCTTGCGGCAATGCGGCTTCGCGCAGCAGCGCCAAGGTGTCGGCACGGGCGCCACGGGTGTGCACGATCACCGGTTTGCCGGTGTGCTGAGCGGCTTGCAGGTGCAGGCGAAAGGACGCTTGCTGCAGCTCGGCAGCTTCGGGCTCGTAGTGGTAATCCAGGCCGGTTTCGCCAATCGCTACCACGCGCGGGTGGTTGAGTTCGCCCAACAACCAATCAAGCGCAGGCGCTTCACCGGGTTTGAGGTCCAGCGGGTGAATGCCCACCGAGCAATCAACGTCGGCATAACGCTCGGCCAGCGCTTTGACGTCAGCGGCGTTCTCGGCGCTCACGCCGATGCACAGAAAGTGCCCTACCCCACGCTGGCGGGCAGCCTCAAGCGCGGCGTCAAGGGAACCGCCATGCTGGGCAAGGTCGAGACGGTCAAGGTGGCAATGGGAATCTACGAGCATAGGAAATCAGACTTAAGTTACGCAACGTGTGTGGCCAACGATACACCCGCAGGCCTCGAAAATTAACGGCGGCCGAGCAGCCCGACCCACTGCACCAGCAGCGCTTCAAGCAACAGCACGCGGTTGAGGTTGGCTTTGCCAAGCACCTTCTGGCGCTGGGCCAAAATCCAGTCCTGAATGTTCAGCACCTTGTCTTGTGCACTCTTCTGCGCAAGGTACTGCAACACCTTGCGCATGTCCGGCAGGCCCAGGCCGCTTTCGTCCTGGGTCAACTGGTAGCGCAGGATCAGGCTCGACCAGTCGCAGAACCAGTCGAACAGCAGCAGCAACGGAATATCTTTCCAGGCGGTTTCAGCCAGTTGCGTGGCGGACTGCTCTTGCTTGAGCAGCTTTTTGACCCCGTCCACGACCAGCGCCCGTTGCTCGCGCACGCCTTGGGCTTGCAGCTTCACGGCGGCCAGCGGTGAGCCGGCAGCCAGTGTCAGCAACTCGACGCGTTCGTCGTTGGAACACTCAGGTAGCGCCTGCGCCAGCCATTGCAAACTCATCGCCTCACTCGGCAACGGGCACGCTTGCTGTACGCAGCGGCTGCGAATAGTCGGCAACAAGCGGCTGGACTGGTGGCTCACCAGCAACAAGACCGTGTCGCCCGAAGGCTCCTCCAGGCTTTTGAGCAAGGCGTTGGCGGCGTTAATGTTCATTGCCTCCACCGGCTCGATCAGAACCACCTTGCGCCCGCCCATCTGCGCGGTCTGCACCACGAAGCTGACGAGATCACGCACTTGGTCGACCTTGATCGCCTTGTCGGCTTCCTCAGGTTCCAGCACATAGTTGTCGGGGTGGCTGCCGGCTTTGAGCAACAGGCAGGATTTACACGCTCCGCAGGCTTGCAGATCGACCGGCCGCTGGCACAACAGGCTCGCCATCAGGCGCTCGGCCAACGCGCGTTTGCCGATACCGATTGGCCCGTGCAGCAAATAGGCATGCGCGTGCTGGGCGCGCCCGGCCAATTGCTGCCACAGGCTGGCCTGCCATGGATAGGCTTCAGCCACGGGCGCGCTCCAACAGGTTTGGCACCAGCGCATCAATGGCGTGCTGCACCTGCGCCAAGGGCTGGGCCGCGTCGAGCAGGTAATAACGCGCAGGTTCGGCCCTGGCACGTTCGAGAAACGCGCTGCGCACGGCGCAAAAGAATTTTTGGCCTTCGAGCTCAAAACGGTCGAGGCGACCGCGGGCGCTCGCGCGGGCCAGGCCGACTTCCACCGGCAAGTCGAACACCAGCGTCAGGTCGGGGCGCAAATCGCCCTGCACGAAGGTTTCCAGGGTGGCGATGCGTTCCAGCGACAAGCCCCGGCCACCGCCTTGATAAGCGTAAGTGGAATCGGTAAAACGGTCGCAAATCACCACCGCACCACGTGCCAGGGCCGGGCGAATCACTTCGGCCAGATGCTGGGCACGGGCGGCAAACACCAAGAGCAGCTCGGCGTCCGGGTTCATCGGCTCTTCACCTGGCGCCAGCAACACCTCGCGGATGCGTTCAGCCAACGGCGTACCGCCGGGCTCACGGGTCAACACCACTTCGATGCCGTCCAAACGCAAACGCTCGGCCAGGTAATCGCGGTTGGTGCTTTTGCCGGCGCCTTCCGGGCCTTCCAGGGTTATAAACAAGCCAGTCACGGGCAGTCCTTAGTCAGAGTCATTGCGGGCTTTGCGGCGCGCTGCTGTCCGGGGCAGGTTCGGCAGGCGTTTCAGCCGGTGCATCGGTCGGTGCGTCGACAGGTTTGTCTGCGGGCGCGTCAACAGGCACATCGGCAGCTGGCGCCGGCTCTTGCGCAGGCTTTGCTGTCGGCGCCGGGCTGGAGCGGTAATCCGCGCGGCGCTTGAGTTGAAACTCACGCACGGCGGCATTATGCGCATCCAGGTCATCAGAGAAAATATGGCTGCCGTCGCCACGCGCGACGAAATACAGGCTAGTGCCGGGCGCCGGGTTCAACGCTGCGTGGATCGCCTCGCGGCCAACCATGGCAATCGGTGTAGGCGGCAGGCCGGCAATCATGTAGGTGTTGTAAGGGTTGGCTTCCTTGAGGTGCGCGCGGGTCAACTTGCCGTTGTAGCGCTCGCCCAAGCCGTAGATCACCGTGGGGTCGGTCTGCAGCAGCATGCCGATCTTCAGGCGGCGCACGAACACGCCGGCAATCTGACCACGTTCCTCCGGCACACCGGTCTCTTTCTCCACCAGGGAGGCCATGATCAGCGCTTGGTAAGGGTCGGTGTACGGCGCATCGGCAGCGCGCTTGCTCCACTCCTGGGCCAGCACATCGTCCAGGCGGTTGTAGGCTTTTTTCAGGAAGTCGACGTCGGTCATGCCGCGCACGAAGCGGTAAGTGTCAGGGAAGAAGCGCCCTTCAGGGAACACGCCGGGGTGACCGAGTTTGTCCATGACTTCGCTGTCGCTCAGGCCGCTGAGGGTTTGCACGATTTTTTCATGCTTGGCCAGCGCTGAGCGCACTTGACGGAAGTTCCAGCCCTCTACCAGCGTCAGGCTGTATTGCACCACTTCGCCGCGTTGCCACAGGCCAATCAAACCTTCGGCGGTAAGGCCTGGCGTCATGCGGTATTCACCGCTGTGCAACGGCTGACCGTCGAGGTTGAAGCGCCAGTAAAGGCGCAACCAGAAGGCATCGTCGAGCACGCCGTCCGCTTCAAGACGATTGAAGGTGCCGGTCGGGGTCGACCCGGCAGGCACGTCGAGCAGTTGTTCCTGGGGCAGGTTCAAGGGCTGCTTCAAGGCAGAATTGAGCTTCCAGGCCGAGAAGCCGAGCACCAGGCCTGCGGAAACCAAGGCAATCTGCAGCAGTAAAACCAGTTTTCGTATCAACTCAAATATCCAATAGCGCGCGAACAATGCCCTGCAGTTTACGGGTGAGCGGCCCAACCGGCCAGCTCATCGCAGCGTAGCCACGCACCGGCCAAATGCCATAAACGCTGTTGCACACAAAGACCTCGTCGGCCTGCTGCAACTGCTCAAGGCTAATATCGACCACAGCCTGCGGGATGCCCAGCGCCTGCGCTTGAGCCAGAATTTCCGCGCGCATGACGCCAGCAACCCCGCAACGATTCAGATCAGCGGTCAGTAACAAGCCATTGCGCACAACAAACAGATTGCTGAACACGCCTTCGATGACACGCCCGGACATATCCAGCATTAAACCTTCGGCGTGTTCAGCATCTTGCCATTCGGCGCGGGCGATCACTTGTTCGAGGCGGTTGAGGTGTTTCAGACCGGCCAGCAACGGCTGCTCGGCCAAGCGTGTAGCGCACGCAAACAGGCGAATGCCGTCGGTTGCATGTGTTTCGGGATAAGGTGCCGGCGGATTGCCCTGCAAGATACGGCGCACCGGGGCGCCGGGGTTGATGCCATAACCGCGCAGGCTGTCGCCACGGGTGAGGATCAACTTGAGTACACCGTCACCCAAGGCGGCGGCATAGGCCACCACTTCGCCGCGGATCAACGCGTGATCCGCCAGCAAGGCGAGGCGCCTGCAACCCTGGTCGAGGCGTTGCAGGTGACGGTCGAGCAGTACAGGCTGCCCAGCCCTGACGGCGATGGTTTCAAACAGGCCATCGCCGTACGCCAGGCCGCGATCTTTCAGGGGCACGCTGTCCGCTGGCTGACCGTCGACCCAGCTTTGCATCACTCGGCGAACCGGCGGAACACCAGGGAACCGTTGGTGCCGCCAAACCCGAACGAGTTGGAGATAACCACGTCGATCGGCATTGGCTGCGCTTCGTGGGGCACGAAGTTCAGGTCGCAGCCTTCGTCCGGTTCATCAAGGTTGATGGTCGGCGGAGCGACCTGGTCCTTGATGGCCATCACGCTGAAGATCGCCTCGACCGCGCCCGCTGCACCCAACAGGTGACCGGTCATCGACTTGGTTGAGCTGACTGCGAGTTTGTAGGCGTGCTCGCCGAACACCGACTTGATGGCTTCGGCTTCGGCCAAATCGCCGGTCGGCGTCGACGTGCCATGGGCGTTGATGTACTGCACCTGGTCCGGGTTGACCTTGGCGTCGCGCAGGGCGTTGGTAATGCAACGCGCGGCACCGGCACCGTCGGACGGTGGCGAGGTCATGTGGTAAGCATCGCCACTCATGCCGAAGCCGATCAGTTCCGCGTAGATAGTGGCGCCACGCGCTTTGGCGTGCTCCAGCTCTTCGAGTACCAAGGCGCCGGCACCGTCGGACAGCACAAAACCGTCACGGCCTTTGTCCCACGGACGGCTGGCCCGGGTTGGCTCGTCGTTGCGGGTTGACAGTGCACGGGACGCGCCGAAGCCGCCCATACCCAGACCACAGGCCGCCATTTCGGCGCCACCGGCGATCATCACGTCCGCTTCGTCGTAGGCGATATTACGCGCCGCCATGCCGATGCAATGCGTGCCTGTGGTGCAGGCGGTGGCAATGGCGTAGTTAGGCCCCTGTGCCCCCAAATGGATGGACAGGAAACCGGAAATCATATTGATGATCGAGCCCGGCACGAAGAAGGGTGAAATTCGACGGGGGCCGGAATCGTGCAGCGTGCGGCTGGTTTCTTCGATATTGGTCAAACCGCCAATACCCGAACCCATGGCCACGCCGATGCGCTCACGGTTGGCGTCGGTGACCTCCAGGCCGGCATTACGCACCGCCTGAAAACCGGCTGCCAGGCCGTATTGAATGAACAGGTCGAGTTTGCGGGACTCTTTGACCGAGAGGTATTCCTCGACATTGAAGCCCCTTACCGAGCCGCCAAAACGGGTGGAATAGGCAGAAAGGTCAGTGTGTTCGATCAGACCAATACCACTGTGACCAGCCAGAATGCCCTGCCAACTGCTCGGCACATCCGTACCCAGTGGCGACAGCATACCCATACCGGTGACTACGACGCGTCTACGCGACACAGCACTCTCCTTTTTCTTGATGACGACACTTCGCTTCAGCGCTCACGCTTCATCAGACCAAAAGTTTCATCTGAGCTAAAGAAAAAACCGCACGCCGTTACAGCAGTGCGGTTTTCCCTAACAACAAGCGACGACTACAAACTATTACGCCTGGTGAGCAGTAACGTAGTCGATAGCAGCTTGAACAGTAGTGATTTTTTCAGCTTCTTCGTCCGGGATTTCGGTCTCGAATTCCTCTTCCAGAGCCATCACCAGCTCAACGGTGTCAAGGGAATCGGCACCCAGGTCTTCTACGAAGGAAGAATCGTTTTTGACTTCTTCTTCCTTAACGCCCAGTTGCTCGGCAACGATTTTCTTGACGCGCTCTTCGATGGTGCTCATACCTTGTTTAACTCCTAATGGACAAATTCAGGCAGCTGGCCAGTGGGTAAGTGTATAGAAAGCCTTTTCAGTTTTTCAACTGAAAGCTTCACCCGCGTACCCGGCCGACCACCTGCCTATAAATTAAGTTGCAGCTTTATAACGGATTTTAGACAGCTCGTATGACATTTTTTTGAAGCGATCCGTCACAATTTAACTCATGTACATCCCGCCGTTAACCGGGATTGTAGCCCCAGTCACGTATGCCGCACCGTCGGATGCCAGGAAAGTGACCACATTCGCGATCTCTTGAGCCTGGCCCAGACGGCCCAGCGGAATCTGTGTCAGCAACGCTTCACGCTGTGCTTGCGGCAGCTCGCGGGTCATATCGGTGTCGATGAACCCAGGGGCCACCGAGTTGACCGTTATCGAACGCGAACCGACTTCACGTGCCAATGCACGGCTGAAACCTTCCAGACCGGCCTTGGCCGCAGCGTAGTTTACTTGGCCTGCGTTGCCCATGGCACCCACTACGGAGCCAATATTGATAATTCGGCCCCAACGCGCCTTGGTCATGCCACGCAAAACGCCCTTGGACAGGCGAAACAGACTGTTCAAGTTGGTATCGACCACGTCGTACCACTCGTCGTCTTTCATGCGCATCATCAGGTTATCGCGGGTGATACCGGCGTTATTTACCAGAATAGCCGGTGCGCCGAACTGTGCAGTGATTTCAGCCAAAACAGCGGCAACGGATTCGTCGCTGGTTACGTTCAGCTCGAGGCCGGTGCCTTGAACGCCGTTTTCCTTCAAGGTTGCGGCAATACGCTCGGCACCCGAGGCGGATGTGGCGGTGCCGATTACAACGGCACCCTGACGGCCCAGTTCCAGGGCAATCGCCTGGCCAATGCCACGGCTGGCGCCGGTAACCAGTGCAACTTTACCTTGCAGACTCATGCAGGCTTCTCCTAAGTTCGGGGATCGTGGTTCAGGATTAAGAGTTCAGACCAGCGCCGCGCGAGCAGCAGCGAAGGCATCCGGGGTATTCAGGTTGGCAGTCGATACGCCGTCGGCGCAGCGCTTGTTCAGGCCAGCCAGGACTTTGCCGGGGCCGCACTCGACCAGCTCGGTAGCGCCCTTGGCGGCCAGCGCCTGAACCGACTCAACCCAGCGCACAGGCTTGTAGAGTTGTTCCAGCAGGTCGCGCTTGAGGGTGTCGAGGTCGACGGCAATGGCCGCGCTGACGTTCTGCACCAGCGGGATCTGCGGTGCCTGCCAGTTGATGGCGGCAATCGACTCGGCAAACCGCTCGGCGGCCGGGCGCATCAGCTCACAGTGCGACGGCACGCTGACCGGCAATGGCAAGGCGCGCTTTGCACCACGCGCCTTGCAGCCTTCGATGGCACGTTCAACCGCAGCCTTGGCACCGGCGATCACCACCTGGCCCGGCGAGTTGAAGTTCACCGCGCTGACCACTTCACCTTGCGCCGCTTCGGCACAGGCTTCGATCACCACAGCGTCGTCCAGCCCGAGAATAGCGGCCATGCCGCCCTGCCCGGCCGGAACCGCATCTTGCATCAACTGACCACGGCGCTCGACCAGCTTGACCGCTTCAGCGAGGGTCAGGCTGCCCGCTGCAACCAGAGCGCTGTATTCGCCCAGGCTGTGACCGGCCACATAAGCCGGGCGCGCGCCGCCTTCCGCCAGCCACACACGCCACAAGGCGATCGAGGCGGTCAGGATGGCCGGCTGGGTTTTATCGGTTTGGTTGAGTTGCTCTTCCGGCCCCTGCTGGGTCAATGCCCACAGGTCGTAGCCCAGAGCATCGGAAGCTTCTTTGAAGGTTTCCAGGATCAGCGGGTATTGCGCGCCCAGCTCGGCCAACATGCCGAGGGACTGCGAACCTTGCCCTGGAAAGACGAATGCGAGGGATGTAGACATGTAACAAGCCCCTAATAATCTGGTCGTCAAAAATGCACACTCCTACAGTGGGAGCGCACGAAACTGACAGATTGGATGGTCAATTGAACTGGCCGGTCACATTTAAGCATTCCCGGGCCAATTCGCCTAAGGCAACAGATCCTCTAGACGGCCGTGCAGGCGTTGCGGCAGGTTTTCCTGGATCTCGATCAACGCCCGCGCTATAGCACTTTGAAAGCCTTGCACGCCCGCCGAGCCATGGCTTTTCACCACGATGCCCTGCAGCCCTAAAAAGCTCGCACCATTGTGCCGCGCCGGTGCCAAGTCAGCCTGCAAGCGGCGCATCAATGGCAGCGCCAAAGCGCCCACCATACGTGACGCCAGGTTCTGCTTGAACAACGCCTCGATACGCGTGGCGATCATGGTTGCCAGGCCTTCGCTGGACTTGAGCAGGATATTACCAACAAACCCGTCGCACACCACCACATCCGCCTCGCCACGGTACAGGCCGTCACCCTCGACGAAGCCGATGTAGTTCAAACCCCGCGCGCCCTGTAACAGGCTGGCGGCTCGCTTGACCTGCTGGTTACCCTTGATGTCTTCAGTGCCGATATTCAGCAACGCGACCCGCGGCCGCGCCACACCGAGCGCCTCAGCGGCCACCGAGCCCATTAGCGCAAACTGGAACAGGTGCTCGGCAGTGCAATCGACGTTTGCGCCCAGGTCGAGCAGCTGGCAATAGCCCTTCTGCGTCGGAATGGCCGCCACCATCGCCGGCCGGTCAATACCCGGCAGCGTCTTGAGGACGTGCCGCGACAATGCCATCAAGGCACCGGTATTGCCGGCACTGACACAGGCTTGCACCTTGCCGTCTCGCAATAACTCCAGGGCCACGCGCATCGAAGAGTCGGGTTTACCACGCAGGGCCGTCGCCGGCTTTTCATCCATGCTGATGGTTTCGCTGGCGGGCGTAATCGTCAGGCGCGCGCGATCCACCGCCGGATGGCTGGCAATCAGTTCTTCAATCAGGGAGGGTTGACCAACGAGGGTCAGGTGCAGCGAGGGCGTTGCAGACAGGCTGGCAATGCAAGCCTGAACAATGCTGCGGGGACCGAAGTCCCCGCCCATTGCGTCAATCGCGATGACTTGAGCAGACAAGTGATTACTCGTCAGCGCCCTTGTCGATCACTTTACGGCCACGGTATACGCCTTCTGGCGATACGTGGTGACGCAGGTGAATTTCACCGGTGGTTTTTTCTACAGACAAAGTGCTTGCCGTCAGGGCGTCGTGCGAACGACGCATGTCACGGGCAGAGCGGGATTTTTTGTTCTGCTGAACAGCCATAATTGATTAACTCCTAAACGTTTGGGTCACGCTTTAACTGCGCCAATACACTGAACGGGTTGGACCGCGTTACCTCGTCCTCGCTCGGTTCGGACTCATCATCGAGCCCCTCCGGCTGCTGGCATTCTTCCGGATGATGAGCAGGCACAATGGGCAAGGCGAGCAAAAGCTCCTCCTCGATCAGTGCATGCAGATCCAAAGGATCTTCGCCCAGTTCCAGCACGTCATAACCTTTCGGCAACGACTGGGTATTCGCACCCTCCTTCACCACAGCATAACTGCACTCGCTGTGAATCGGCAGGGTGACCAGCTCAAGACAACGCTGGCAAACCATTTTGACTTCGGTGTCGATAAAACTGTGAATTACCACAGATTTACGTTCATCTCGTTCAAAAACGAATTTAGCCTGCACCGTACCGACAGTGTCGGAAAGCGGGTCGCAGAGTCTCTCCAAATCGGCCAGCAGCAATTCACCTTGAAGGGAAGTGCCACGATCAGCCAATTTGCGCGGGTCAACGTGAGGTGGAATCGGGTCATTCAACATAGGCGCAGCATTATAGGGATGCACCCAGCCATGTCAAAGGAAATTCAGCCCTGTGCGTCAGCGGGTCACGCCGCTAGAATTCGCAACCGCCCTGAGGAGACGCCCATGCTGCCTTTATTACTCGCATCCAGCTCGGTTTATCGCCGGGAATTACTCAGCCGGCTGCATCTACCGTTCATCTGCAGCTCGCCGGACATCGACGAAAGCCATCGTGAAAATGAGTCTGCCATCGAGCTGGTCAAGCGCCTCGCCGAAGAAAAAGCCCGCGCCCTTGCAGCGAGCTACCCAGGGCATCTGATTATCGGCTCGGATCAGGTAGCGGCGCTCGACGGCCGGATCATCGGCAAACCCCACACCTTCGAAAACGCCCGTGAGCAGTTGCTGACGGCCAGCGGCAAGCGGGTGAGCTTCCTCACCGGCCTGGCGCTGTTCAATAGCCAGACCGGGCACTGCCAAGTCGATTGCGTGCCCTTCACCGTACAGATGCGCGTGCTGGACGCTGAGCGTGTCGAGCGCTACCTGCGTATTGAGCAACCGTATGACTGCGCGGGCAGCTTCAAGGCAGAGGGGTTGGGTGTGAGCCTGTTCCAAAGCACCGAAGGCGCAGATGCCACCAGCCTTATCGGCTTGCCGCTGATTCGCCTGATAGACATGTTGCTGACCGAAGGCGTGCAAATTCCTTAAATACACTGCAAAACCAATGTGGGAGGGGGCTTGCTCCCGATAGCGGTATATCAGCCAGCTTAGCTGTCACTGACCCACCGCCATCGGGAGCAAGCCCCCTCCCACATGTTGAGCTATGCCAGCCTCGGAAACTCAGCGCAATTTCGGCTTTTGGAATGGCGGAAGGCGAGCAACCCCCTTAAAAATACACTGCAAAACCAATGTGGGAGGGGGCTTGCTCCCGATAGCGGTATATCAGCCAGTTTATCTGCCACTGACCCACCGCCATCGGGAGCAAGCCCCCTCCCACATGCTCAGCTTCCACATGTTGAGCTATGACAGCCTTGATAGATCAGCGCAAGGTCGGGCCCTGGAAGCCCATGTACATGGCCAACTTCTCGGCCACGCTGGCGCCGAGCTTCTTCGAGAAGCGATCAAACGGCGACTCCTCAACGGTGAAGTCGACCAGCTCTTTCTCGCCGATCACGTCGCGCGCCACCGAACTGGCACTGCCAAGACCGTCGATCAAGCCCAGCGGCAACGCCTGCTCGCCCGACCACACCAGCCCGGAGAACAGCTCCGGGTGGTCCTTATCCTTCAGACGATCGCCACGGCCCTGCTTTACGCTGGCAATGAACTGACGATGGGTCGTGTCCAGCACGCCCTGCCAGAACTGGGTTTCATCGGCCTTTTGCGGCTGGAACGGGTCAAGGAACGACTTGTGTTCACCGGAGGTGTAAGTGCGGCGCTCCACACCCAGCTTCTCCATGGCGCCGACAAACCCGTAACCGGCCGCGGTCACACCAATCGAGCCCACCAGGCTGGCCTTGTCGGCATAGATCTGATCAGCCGCGCTGGCGATGTAATAGGCACCCGAGGCGCCCAGGTCGGCGATCACCGCGTAGAGCTTGGTATCCGGGTGCAACGCGCGCAGGCGGCGAATTTCGTCGTACACATAACCCGACTGCACAGGGCTGCCGCCAGGGCTGTTGATACGCAGAATCACGCCTTTGACCTTGGGGTCTTCAAACGCAGCACGCAGGCTGGTGACGATGTTGTCGGCGCTGGCGGATTCCTTGTCGGCAATCACCCCGCGCACTTCGATCAAGGCCGTGTAGTTGTTGCCACGGGTAGCACTTTTTTCCATGTCCATCAGTGGGCTGAACAACGCCAGCATGCCGAGCAGGTACACGAACGTCAGCAACTTGAAGAAAATCCCCCACCGCCGCGAACGGCGCTGCTCCTGCACGCTGGCCAAGAGCGTCTTCTCCAGCAGCTTCCAGCTTTTATCATCGCCACGGTCGGCCGTTTCAGGCGCTTTCCACTCATCACTCATGCCATTAACCCCAGCAAAGACTTATTGGGCCTGGTTGAGCCAGGCCTGCAGTTCGGAAAAATGATCAATCGTCAGCCGGGGCTCGTATTGCTGCAAGGCCTCGGCAGCCTGGGCACCGTAGCTGACCGCCACACTGTGCATACCGGCGTTGCGCGCCATCATCAGGTCGAAGGACGCGTCACCCACCATCAGCGCCTCGCTCGGCGCTACGCCACAGTGCGCCATGATCTGCTCAAGCATCAGAGGATGAGGCTTGCTGGCGGCTTCATCCGCCGCGCGGGTGATGTCGAAATAATCTTCAAAGCCATGGGCCTTGAGTACCCGGTCAAGCCCGCGACGGGCCTTGCCGGTGGCCACAGCCAAGTAATAACCGTCGGCGCGAAACGCCTCCAGAGATTGCCTTACGCCGTCAAACAGCGGCGAAGGCTCAGCTTCCAGCGCGATGTAGTGATCGGCGTAATGCTGACGAAACGCTATCAGCGCTGGCTCGTCGATTGCCGGGTACAAGGTGCGGATCGCCTCGGGCAAACCCAAGCCGATGATGCCCTTGACCGCCAGGTCGCTGCACAACGCAAAGCCGGAACGGGTCGAGGCCATGTGCATCGACTCGACGATCCGACCAATGGAGTTTGCCAGCGTACCGTCCCAATCAAAAATCAGCAGCTTGTATTCACGGTGCGACACTCAAACGCTCCACGGTCTTGGCCCACATATCATCGACCGGGGCCTGCAGCTTCAGCTCACCGCCGTCGGGCAGCGGCACCGTCAGCATGTAAGCGTGCAAAAACAGGCGCTTGCCGCCGAGGTCGCGAATCTCTTTGGAGAAATCCTCGTCGCCGTACTTGGTGTCGCCTGCAATGCAGTGGCCTGCGTGCAGGGTGTGTACGCGAATCTGGTGAGTACGCCCGGTAACCGGCTTGGCCTCAACCATCGTGGCGAAGTCGCCAAAGCGGCGCAGCACTTTGAACAGGGTCAGGGCTTCTTTGCCCTCCTCGTCCACTTCGACCATACGCTCGCCGGAGCGCAGGTTGCTCTTTTGCAACGGCGCGCGAACGCTCTTGATCGAACTTGCCCAATTGCCACGCACCAGCGCCATGTAGCGCTTGTCGACACCATCGCCACGCAGCGCGGTGTGCAGGTGGCGCAACATGCTGCGTTTTTTGGCAATCATCAACAGGCCGGACGTGTCACGGTCCAGGCGATGCACCAGCTCCAGCTCTTTGGCATCCGGGCGCAACTGACGGAAGGCTTCAATCACCCCGAACGTCAGGCCGCTGCCGCCGTGAACCGCAATGCCGCAGGGCTTGTTGATCACGATCAGTTTGTTGTCTTCGAACACAATCGACGCCTCAAGGCGCTGCAACAAGCCTTGGGCGAGTGGCACCGGCTCGTCACGTTCAGGCACGCGAACCGGCGGCACACGGACGATATCGCCCGCCTGCAGCTTGTACTCGGGCTTGATGCGCCCCTTGTTCACGCGCACTTCGCCTTTACGCAAAATGCGGTAAATCAAGGTCTTGGGCACGCCTTTGAGCCTGGCCAATAGAAAATTATCGATGCGTTGGCCGGCATATTCCGGCGAGACCTCAAGCAGCTGGACGCTGGGGGTCTGGGGGGCGGTAGTCGTCATGGCGGCGATGATAACAATTTTTTATGGAATTGAAGCACTTAATCATTGCTGCTATAGTCGCGAACGCCGTCAAAAGCGGCCTGGACAGAGGACTTGCGGCAAAACGCCGGCCCTGACCATCGCAATTCATCAGGACGCGAGGCCGTCCTACGGGGCTTTCGCCACCTTGGGAGGCTCGGGATTGTAACGAGCGCAGGTGACATGAGGCCTGAAGCGAGTGCAAAAAGCAGAGTAAATACTCGCCTTTTGCGCCGATATTTACGGCCAGTTCACAAAGTGCAGTCAGTCTTGAGCCAGACCATGGCGAATGCTTCGGAAACAACGCCTGTTAAGAGCTGAGTGCGAGCGCAGTCGCCCACATTCAGTCTTGTTTAGCCATGAGCGTGAACTCCCCATTGGAGAACACGGTAAATGCCAACCCGCTGCGGATTCTGCGCGCGGCAGCACCCGAATTATCAGGGATACGTGTAGGGTGGAGATGCACAACCGTCGGACTGTGTAGCACTAGGCTTATATTTAGACGCTTCATCTCGTCCACAGTCGCCGGTTGATTCCTCCTCCTGACCTTAGCTTTTGTTGAAGTGGTGCCTTTGTCACCACCGCTAACAAGCAGGACGCGTCCGTCGCGATACCGGCCCCTATTGGCGGGTTTTGCTGGACACTGGAGTGGCCAACCACTCTTGACGCACCTGACACCGACCGTGAGAAGTCGTGTGTGCCGAACGCCGTTTCCGGCAGCCCGGAAACCGACGGTACAACATGAAAAGAATGCTGATTAACGCAACCCAACCCGAAGAGTTGCGTGTTGCACTGGTAGATGGCCAACGCCTCTACGACCTGGACATTGAATCCGGTGCACGCGAGCAAAAGAAGGCCAATATCTATAAAGGCCGTATTACTCGCATCGAACCAAGCCTTGAGGCTGCCTTTGTCGATTTCGGCTCCGAGCGCCACGGCTTCCTGCCCCTCAAAGAAATCTCGCGCGAATACTTCAAGAAAGCCCCTGAAGGCCGCGTGAACATCAAGGACGTCCTGACTGAAGGCCAGGAAGTTATCGTTCAGGTCGAAAAAGAAGAACGTGGCAACAAGGGCGCTGCCCTGACCACCTTCATCAGCCTGGCTGGTCGCTACCTGGTGCTGATGCCGAACAACCCGCGTGCAGGCGGTATTTCCCGTCGCATCGAAGGCGAAGAGCGCAACGAACTGCGTGAAGCGCTGAACGGTTTGATCGCACCGGCCGACATGGGCCTGATCGTGCGCACTGCAGGCCTTGGCCGCAGCAGCGAAGAAATGCAGTGGGACCTCGACTACCTGCTGCAACTGTGGACCGCTATTAAAGAAGCGTCCCTGGACCGTTCCGCGCCATTCCTGATCTACCAGGAAAGCAACGTGATCATCCGCGCCATCCGCGATTACCTGCGCCAGGACATCGGCGAAGTGTTGATCGACAGCGTTGAAGCGCAGGACGAAGCCCTGACCTTTATCCGCCAGGTGATGCCGCAGTACGCCAGCAAGATCAAGCTGTACGAAGACAGCGTTCCGCTGTTCAACCGTTTCCAGATCGAAAGCCAGATCGAGACCGCCTTCCAGCGCGTGGTCGAACTGCCTTCCGGCGGCTCCATTGTTATCGACCCGACCGAAGCCCTGGTGTCCATCGACATCAACTCGGCGCGCGCCACCAAAGGCAGCGACATCGAAGAAACCGCCCTGCAGACCAACCTGGAAGCGGCTGAAGAAATCGCCCGCCAGCTGCGCCTGCGCGACATCGGCGGCCTGATCGTGATCGACTTCATCGACATGACCCCGGCCAAGAACCAGCGCGCCGTGGAAGAAAAAGTCCGCGAATGCCTCGAAGCCGACCGTGCCCGCGTACAAGTCGGGCGCATCTCGCGCTTCGGCCTGCTGGAAATGTCGCGTCAGCGCCTGCGTCCATCCTTGGGCGAGAGCAGCGGCATCGTCTGCCCGCGTTGCAACGGCACCGGCATCATCCGTGACGTTGAATCGCTGTCCCTGGCGATCCTGCGCCTGATCGAAGAAGAAGCGCTGAAAGACCGCACCGCCGAAGTCCGCGCGCAAGTGCCGATCCCGGTTGCAGCTTTCCTGCTCAACGAAAAACGCAACTCGATCACCAAGATCGAACTGCGCACGCGTGCCCGCATCGTCATTCTGCCGAACGATCACCTCGAAACGCCGCACTTCGAAGTGCAGCGCCTGCGTGATGACAGCCCGGAAGCGCACACTAACCAGTCCAGCTACGAAATCGCGGCTGCCGCTGCCGAAGTCGAAGAAGTTCAGCCAGCCGCCGCGACCCGCACCCTGGTTCGCCAGGAAGCAGCCGTGAAGACTGCCCCGGCTCGCGCCAATGCACCTGTGCCTGCTGAAGTAGCAGCGCCGGTTGCCGCACCGGCCGCCCTGCCTGAGCCAAGCCTGTTCAAAGGCCTGGTGAAGTCGCTGGTCAGCCTGTTCGCCACCAAAGAGGAGCCTGTTGCTCCGGTTGTGGTCGAAAAACCGGCATCCGAGCGCCCAGCGCGCAACGAGGAGCGTCGCAACGGTCGCCAGCAAAGCCGTAACCGCAACGGCCGCCGTGACGAAGAGCGCAAGCCTCGCGAAGAACGTGCACCGCGTGAAGAACGCGCGCCACGTGAAGAACGTGCACCGCGCGAAGCCCGTGAAGAAACGCCGGTTGTAGCGCGTGAAGAACGTGCACCGCGTGAAGAGCGCGCTCCCCGCACCCCACGTGCCCCACGTGAAGATCGCAAGCCGCGTGGCGAGCGTGAAGAACGTGTACGTGAGCTGCGCGAGCCGCTGGACGCCGCACCGGCCGTCGCTGCCGAAGCCACCACCACCGAAGAACGCCCGGCTCGCCAGCCGCGCGAAGAACGCGCCCCACGTGAAGAACGCCAACCGCGTGCACCGCGTGAAGAGCGTCAACCACGCGCAGAGCAAGCTGCTGCCACCAGCGACGAAGAAGAAGTACTGACTGGCGAAGAGCAACTGCAGGATGACGGCCAGGACAACGCCGAAGGCGATCGTCCACGCCGCCGCTCCCGTGGCCAGCGTCGTCGCAGCAACCGTCGTGAGCGTCAGCGTGATGCCAATGGCAATGTGATCGAAGGCTCGGAAGAGTCCGGCGAGCACACAGAAGCCGAACCGACTGGCGCCGAACTGGCTGCTGGCCTGGCCGTTACTGCTGCCGTTGCCAGCTCGGTGATCAGTGCACCCGCTGAAGCCCAAGCTCACGAGCAAGCTGAACGTGCTACTGCGTCTGTTGAAGAAACGGCTGCGGTAGAAGCGCCAGTCGCGCAAACGCCAGTGGTTGAAGCGCCTGTGCTTGAAGCCCCAGCGGTTGAAGCACCTGCGTTTGAAGCCCCAGTGTTTGAAGCAGCGGCTGTTGAAGCCCCCGTTGTTGAAGCGACTACCCCGATCGAAGCCCCAGCGGCTCCGGAAGTGGAAGTTGCACCGGTTCGCGATGCCCAACCCGAAGTGGAAGTGGTAGCTGTTGAGCCTGCACCGGTGGTTGAACCTCAGCCAGTGGTTGAAGCGCCGGTTGTCGAAGAAGCAGCCCCGGCAGTGCGTGAAGTTCGCGAAGAACAGACCGCCTTCCAATGGACTGCCGAGCCAACCGCTCCGGTTGAAGCACCAGCCCCTGCCCCAGTGGCAGAGGAAGCGCCTGCACCGGTTGCCGAAGTGATTGAAGCCGCTCCGGCTGTGGTTGCCGAGCCAGCGCCAGTGGTCGAGGCGCCGGTGGTTGCTGAAGTCGCCGCGCCAGTGGTTGAAGCCGCGCCTGCCAGTGCCCTGACCGAAAACGGTCGTGCGCCGAATGACCCACGTGAAGTGCGTCGCCGTCGCAAGGAAGCTGAAGCAGCCGCTGCTGCCGCTGCTTCTGCACCGGCTGCTGCCGAAGTGATCGAGGCGCCAGCCCCGGTTGCTGAAACAACGGCTGAGCATAAGGCTGAGGAAGCAGAGCACGAGCCTAAACCGCTCGTCTGATTCCAGACGCTACTAAAAAGCCCCGCCTGAGTGATCAGGCGGGGCTTTTTTATAGCCGGACGTTTCAGATTGGCGCGAAATCCAATAAGTGCGGCACATCCACATCCCAAAGCACGCCGGGATCTTCCACCCGCACTTCATGCACCGTCGTCTGCGCAAACAACGGCCTGGCCCCACGATCTCCCGTCAACGCCATTAACGCTGGCCCGAACGCACGACCAAACGCAACCGGGTGCCCATAGTGGCCAGCGTGCACCGGCACGTTGATGCCTTCCAGGTTCACCAACACTCGCTCAATGCTCGCCGGCAAAATAAACGGCATGTCCCCCAGCACCACCAGCCAGCCATCACTTGAGCCACTGGCCGCAACGGCGGCCGCAATGCTGTCGCCCATGCCATGCGATTGCAGCAGCAACACTTCGCAGCCGTAAGCCTGTGCCAAGCGAATCACTTCATGCCGGTGCGGTGAGGTAACCACCCAGCGCTTTACGACCTGCGCCGGCAGGTTCAACAACACCTGCTCGATGACCGGCCGCGTGACGCCATCGCGCCCTACACAATCGGCCAGCAGCTTGTCTGCATCCGCTCCCGCCTCAGCCCTGAAACGACTGCCCTGCCCTGCCGCCAGCACAATTGCGGTGACGCTCATTGCGCCAGCACCGGCTGCGGTTTTTTCTGCGTGGGTGCCACGCCATTCTTGATCGCGACGATTTCGGCCATCAGCGACAGCGCAATTTCCGCTGGGGTGTGGCTGCCGATGTGCAAACCGATCGGGCCATGCAAACGTGCAATCGCCTCGGCCGATAAACCCAGCTCGGCGAGGTTCTCCCGGCGCTTTTGGCTATTGACCCGCGAGCCGAGGGCGCCGATGTAGAACGCCGTGGAGTTCAGCGCCGTCAGCAGCGCCATATCGTCGAGTCGCGGGTCATGGGTGAGGCAGACAATGGCCGTGCGCTCGTCGGTCTGGATATTCAACACCGCCTCATCCGGCATGCCCGGCACGAAGCGGCCGTGCTGCTCTTCCCAGCCATAGACGAACTCTTCACGCGGGTCACAGATCAGCACTTCGAAATCCAGCAACCGTGCCATTTCAGCCACGTAGCGTGATAACTGCCCGGCGCCGATCAACAACAGGCGCCAGCGCGGGCCGTAAATGGCGCGCAGGCGTTCGCCATCGAAAGTCACAACATCGGTCTTGCTCGCAACACTCAGGCTGACGTCACCGGTGCCCAAGTCCAATTCGCGCGCGACGATTTGATGCGCTTCACAACGCTGCAACAGCTCTTCGACCCAGCGCCAGTCGCCCACCCGCTCTTCTGTGAGGCGCAACGTGCCGCCGCAAGGCAGACCAAAACGCGCGGCCTCATCGCGGGTGACGCCGTAGGTCACCAGTTGCACAGGTGGCCCATCAGCAGGCAAGCGACCGTCCTGCAACCGCGCGATCAAGTCATCTTCGATGCAACCGCCCGACACCGAGCCGATCACCACCCCGTCGCCGCGCAAGGCCAGCATCGCACCCGGCGGGCGCGGCGCGCTGCCCCACGTCTGAACCACGCTGTACAACACCACTCGTTCTCCGGCGCGGCGCCATTCGAGCACGCTGCGCAGGACATTCAAATCCACACTGTCCATCAACACTCCTGCAGGCGATGCCGCGTCAATACGGCGGGCTAATCAGTCTTGGAACGAGCTAGCCGCTGTGAGTTTCATCTAATGGAAACGCTTGAAGACATGACTCAATGTAAATCAAAACGCTCAAAAGTGACCGACCAGAAACGCAAACGCCCCGAACAGGTCGGGGCGCTTGCAGCGTTTCAGGTGCTATTCACACCATCAGCGTATTACTTGCTGACAGGTGCAGGGCCTTCGGCCACGCCCAGGTCATCTTCTTCACGGGTATCGGAGATACCGCGACCACCGGAAGCCAGCTCTACCTGCAGCTTGTCTTCGTCCAGCTCCTTGACCCACTTGGCCACAACCAGGGTAGCAACAGCGTTACCCACCAGGTTGGTCAGCGCGCGGGCTTCGGACATAAAGCGGTCGATACCCAGGATCAGCGCCAGGCCGGCAACCGGCAGGTGGCCAACAGCCGACAGGGTCGCAGCCAGCACGATGAAGCCACTACCGGTCACGCCCGCCGCGCCTTTGGAGGACAGCAGCAACACCAGCAACAGGGTGATCTGGTGGGTGATGTCCATGTGCGTGTCAGTCGCTTGGGCGATGAACACGGCAGCCATGGTCAGGTAGATCGACGTACCGTCGAGGTTGAAGGAGTAGCCGGTCGGTATCACCAGGCCTACTACGGATTTCTTCGCGCCCAGACGCTCCATTTTGATCAGCATGCGTGGCAGTGCGGATTCGGACGAGGAAGTACCCAGTACGATCAACAATTCTTCACGGATGTAGCGGATCAGTTTCAACACGCTGAAACCGTGCGCGCGGCAGATGGCGCCCAGCACCACGACCACGAACAGCACGCAGGTGATGTAGAAGCAAATCATCAACTGGCCCAACTGCACCAACGAACCTACGCCGTAGGCGCCGATGGTGAACGCCATGGCGCCCAGGGCACCGATTGGCGCCAGTTTCATGATCATGTTGATGATGTTGAACATCACGTGTGCAAAACGATCGATGAAGTCCAGTACCGGCTTGCCGTAGGCACCCAGGCGGTGCAGGGCAAAACCGAAGATCACCGAGAACATCAGCACTTGCAGAATATCGCCGGTAGCGAATGCGCCCACGATGGTGTTCGGGATCACGTTAAGCAGGAAGCCAACAATGCTCTGGTCTGCACCGGCAGTCACATAGGCAGCGACTTTCGAAGCGTCCAGGGTCGCCACGTCGATGTGCATGCCGGCGCCCGGTTGCACAACGTTGACGACGATCAGGCCAATCAGTAGTGCGATGGTGGACACCACTTCGAAGTACAGCAGCGCGTAGCCGCCGGTTTTGCCAACCGACTTCATGCTTTGCATGCCGGCGATGCCGCTGACAACGGTGCAGAAGATGATCGGGGCAATGACCATTTTGATCAGTTTGATAAACCCGTCACCCAGTGGCTTGAGGGCCACGCCGGTTTGCGGGTAGAAGTGACCGAGCAAAATACCGATTACGATTGCGACGATCACCTGGAAATACAGGGATTTGTAGATTGGCTGACGAGTCGTCATTGCAAGTTTCCTCAATCGTCCCGTGTGGCAAATATCCGCCATTGCCCACGGCACTTGAATTGCGAACCCTCCTGCACTGGAGGGATTTGTTGTTTGCGAGACCTGTAGGATAGAGCCTGCGCTGTAATCTTTATCGCAAACGCCGTGCCACTTCACTGAAAATGGCTGAAGGCCTTTAGACATCAGGGCTAGAGGCTTCCAAGGCCGCTTGATCGCACATAACAAAGTGGCGGAATTCCGCCAGGCGAACCGATCGTGTCCAATAATTTGGCGGATATCCGCCTTAAAGAAGGCTCTGGGGCGCGGCTTACTATTTTATAGCGTATTCCCACAGGGTCTGCGCCGGTAGCTGACTTGTGGCAGTGGGGTTGTTGTGGCGAGCCCGCTCGCCACAAAAAGAATGCGGTCAGGCGGCGGGGAAGTGAATCTTGAACGCAGCGCCACCCAACGGCGAATCGCCGAGGGTCAACGTTGCGCCGTAGCTTTCGATGATGTCTTTGACCACCGCCAAACCAATCCCCTGCCCCGGATGCTGGCGGTCCAGTCGCTCGCCGCGTTGCAGAATCCGGGCGCGCTGGTCAGGCGGCACGCCAGGGCCGTCATCCTCGATATACAAATCCGTGCCTTCGAGGTCTTCCACCACGCTGATGCGCACTTCGCTCAAGCACAGGCGGTAGGCGTTTTCGAGCAAGTTGCCGAGCATTTCCAGCAAGGCGCCCTTCTCGATGGGCACATAACACTCCGGCGGCAGCTCGACGTTGATGGTCACGCGCTTGTCGCGGTAGACCTTGTCCAGCGTGTCGCACAGGCTTTGCAGCACGGGCTCCAGACGCACCTGGTGGCGCACCAGGCCGCTTTTGCGCAAGCTGGCGCGCTGCAACTGGTAACCGATCTGCTGGCTCATGCGTTCGATCTGCGACTGCAACACCCAGGCTTGGCTGCGCTCTTGCGGGCGCTGGGCCATGTCTTCGCTCACGCCCTGCAACACCGCCAGCGGAGTTTTCAGGCTGTGGGCCAAGTCGTCGAGGGAGTCTCGGTAGCGCGCGCGTTGCTCGCGCTCGCTGTGCAACAGGCGGTTGAGGGAACCGGTAAGCCGCAACAGTTCACGAGGGTGTTCTTCGGTAAGGCTTTCGCGGGTGCCGCCTTCGATTTGGTCAAGCTCCTGGCTCAAGCGTCGCAGGGCTTGCAGGCCCCAGGTCAAACCCAGCCACAACAGCGTCAACAACACGAGCAAGGCGGCGCCGAACCCCAGGTAGAGGTTTTCGCGCAGGCCTTCGAGGGTCGTCAGGTATTCGCGCACCGGTTGCAGGGCGACGATACTGAACGCCGCGCTCTTGCCGCCCAGCAGCTTGACCTCTACGTCATAGGCGAAGAACTCCTGGCCGCTGGCCTCGCGAATGCGTGCGAACTCGTTGCCGCGTCCGTCGTAGCGCGGTTTGTAGTTGATGTTCTCTTCGCGGGTCGCGCGCGAACGCCATACCAGATGGCCTTCACGGTCGTAGATGTAGCCGAGCAGCCGGCTATCGGCGAGGTTGAAGCGTTCGTCGGGCAACTGCGCCGGCATCACCAGGCGGTTGTTTTCAACCCGCGCGGCAGAAATCAGGGTGGTCACGTCTGACGCCAGGCGCTGCTCGATGGAATCCTGCAGCGCCAGGCTGAACGCACCTTGCATGGCGGGCAGCAAGCCCAGCATAAACAGCACGGCCAAGGTGGCAGCCGCGAGCATCAAGCGCACACGTAACGAGCGAATCAACGGCAGCGCTCATTGAACAGGTAACCCAAGCCGCGCACGGTGTCGATCGGCTTGAACCCGGCCGGGCCTTCCAGCTTGCGGCGCAGGCGACCGACCAGCACTTCAATGACGTTCGGGTCACGCTCGTCGTCATCGGGGTAGAGCTGCTCCATCAAGCGGTCCTTGGCGACCACCTGTTGATGGTGGCGCATTAAATACTCGAGAATTCGGTACTCGTAAGCGGTCAGCGCCAACGGCTGCTCATCCAGCGACGCTTGCTTGCGGTTGAGGTCCAGCAGCAACGGCCCGGCGACGATGGTCGACTGGGTGAAACCGCTGGAGCGGCGCAGCAGGGCGTTCATCCGCGCTTCCAGTTCTTCGAACTGGAATGGCTTGACCACGTAGTCGTCGGCACCGGCGGCCAGGCCTTCGACCTTGTCCTGCCAGTTGCCGCGCGCGGTAAGGATCAGAATCGGAAAGGTCTTGGCCTGGGCGCGCAGTTGCCGGATCAGGTCCAGGCCGCCCATGCCGGGCAAGCCCAAGTCGATGATGGCGAGGTCGTGGTTGAATTGCCCGGTCTGGTACAAGGCTTCCTCGGCATTGGCCACGGCTTCGACCACGTGCCCACTGTCGGTAAGGCGGGTCAACAGGTGATGACGCAACAGCGCCTCATCTTCCACCACCAGCAATTTCATAAGGCTCTCCAAGGCAATTCAACTGTCCGACTGAGGGGTATCATAGCGGCCCTGCAAGTCTTGCGGGCGCAGTTTAATGCCATTGTATTGGCCCGTCAGGTGTTCGTAGCCGGTGCGGTAGTCTGGTTGTGGGCTGGTTTGCCCCAGGGACTGCCCCCACGGCGCGGCTTGACTGCCCGCATCTTCGAAGCTGACACGCTGGATCAGGGTGCTGGTTTTTTTGCTTCTCTCGCTGCCAAAGCCCGAAAACGTGGCGTCCGAAGCCTGCACGCCCGCCGTGGCGCTGAGCATGGTTAACGCCAACATCAGCTTTTTGATCGCAGTCATGGTGCTTACCTCTGTGCCTTTGCCGGTTGCAGCCAGACTACGCAGATGCCCCTGAACTCCCCCTGAACGGGCTCTGAACCGCACCTGAACCGTAATGGGCTATCCAGCGGCACGCCAACTCGGCAAAATACCGCGCATGACGCCTCTACCCGCTTGCTGCACCCCACTCGATACCCGTTGGCCACTGCCCGTCCCGCTACCTGGCACGGTGTTTGTGAGCACTCGATTCGACCCGGCCTTACTGGTCGCCGATGACTTTCAGCGCAGCGCCGTGCCGCCACCGGCCAGCATCCAGCGCTCGGTGGCCAAGCGTCAGGCCGAGTTCCTGGCGGGCCGCGTGTGCGCCCGCGCGGCGCTGCAACAGTTGGATCAGCTCAATTGCATACCGGCCATCGGCGAAGACCGTGCGCCGGTGTGGCCTGCGCACATCAGTGGCTCCATCACCCACAGCACCGGGCATGCGGCGGCGATTGTCGGGCATAAAGCGCAATGGCGCGGGCTGGGAATGGACCTGGAAAATGTGCTGCCGCTGGAACGGGCGGAGCGCCTGGCCGGGGAAATTCTTACCACAGACGAACTGCAACGCATGGCGAGCGTGCCGCGCGAGCAGATTGCCTTGCTGGTGACGCTGACGTTTTCGGCCAAGGAAAGCCTGTTCAAGGCGCTTTACCCGATTGTGCAGAAGCGCTTCTACTTTGAGCATGCCGAGGTGGTGGAGTGGTCACACAGCGGCCATGTGCGGCTGCGGTTGCTCACGGACCTGTCTGCCGAGTGGTGCCCCGGCACAGAGCTGGCCGCACAATTTGCGGTGAATGGGGAGCAGTTGTTGAGCCTGGTGGCTATTGGCGCCTGATACACCGCTATCGCGAACAAGCCCGCGCTGATCAAACCAAGCCGAAAGCACTCACCTGTGGGAGCGGGCTTGCTCGCGATTGCGGTGTGTCAGACACGTATTTTTCAACTGATACGCCGCTATCGCGAGCAAGCCCGCTCCCACAAAAACGCGCTTCAGCGTGTGGGGGCGATGACTTTATGCTTTTTGCTGATCGCGCGGCCAACTCAAGCTGAAGCACGCGCCGCCGAGGTTGTTGCTTTTGCTGATCAACGCCCGCCCGCCATGCCAATGGATAATCCGCCGCACAATCGATAAACCCAGGCCATGCCCGCCTGATGCACGGGTGCGGCTGTCGTCCAGGCGCAGGAACGGGGTAAAAATGCGTTCCCAGGCGCTTTGCGGCACGCCGGGGCCGTCGTCCTCCACATCGATGCGGCAACGCACTTGGCCCACCTGATAGCTGATCAGCACCTGGCCTTGGGCGTGACGCATCGCATTGCTCACCAGGTTTTGCAACGCGCGGTGCAAATAGCGCGGCTCGGCATCCACCCACGCGTCGTCCCAATGCGCCGATGACAGGCATATACCGCGAGTCACCGTGACGTGCGGGCGCAGTGGCGACAACTCGCCAATCACTTGGTCGAGCAACGCACTGAGGTCTACGCGCTGAAAATTCAGCGCCGGCGCGCCCTGCTCCAAACGTGCGTAGGTGAGCATTTCGTCCACCAGGCCATCGAGATCTTCGATATCGCTGTCCATGCCCTGCATATATTTGGCCCGTGCCTGCGGGGTGGCGGCGTCGCCGATCATCTCCAGACCAAAGCGCAGGCGGGCCACCGGCGTGCGCAGCTCGTGGGAAACCGCGCGCACCAGTTCGCGCTGGATCGCCAATAATTGCTGCAAGTGCTCGGCCATGCCATTAAAGGCGGCTGCCAAACGCCCCACCGAATCGGCGCCGCGCGCAGGCACGCGAACATCCAGGCTGCCTTTGGCAATGCGCGTGGCCGCCGCTTCCAGGCCTTTAAGGCGCCGCTCAAGTTGGCGCACCAGCAAATACACGATCAGGCCGATCAAGGTCAGGCTGATCAGCGCGATCAAAATCAGCCATTGCGGCGGGTACGGGTTCATTTGATACAGCGGGCCGATTTCCAACACCCAAGGCGTACCGGCCATGCCAGCAAATACCCGGATCGAATCGCCGCCCTTGCCCAAGGCCATGACGGTATCGCCTTCCGCTACACGGCGGCGCTGGTCGTCGTCCATGTCGGCCTGGGCCAGCGTCATGAGGTGCATGTCAAAACCAAAACCCTTGGCTTGCTTGATGTCGGCAAGCTTTTGCGCTTGCTCGGCGACCGGAAAACGCACCAGTTCGTCGGCCAACAAGTAAATAGTCGCGCGGGCCAGTTGTTCGCTGATCTGCTGCACTTCGCCTGTGAGCACCCACGGCTCCTGCTCGCTGACTTGGCGCAGCACGCGCGCCGAATGTGGCCCGGTCTGCTCAACCAGCACTTGGCCGCGTTGCAGGCGGCTGCGCTGGCCCAAGTCGAGCTGAGCATCGCTCAGCGTGCGCAATGCCAAGGGCATGCCGAGCAAACGCTCCCACATCGCCAGGGCACGTTGGCGCTCGATGGGGCTCATGGGTTGCAAGTTGTCGCCCATCAGCGCGAAGGTGCCGTGGGCCAGGCGTTCGCGGTATTGGTCGCTGCGCACCTCGTTGAGCAGGTGCAGGGCCAGTACCCCCAACAGCGCGACCAGAATCAGCGCGGCGCACATGCCGCCGTAAATACGCAGGAAGATCGAGTTCACAGCGGCATATCGGCAGCGGCTTCAGGGACGAACAAGTAGCCTTTGCTGCGGACGGTCTTGATCAAGCGCGGGTGAATCGGGTCGTCACCGATTTTTGGGCGAATGCGCGAAATGCGCACATCAATGGAGCGATCCTGGCCGTCGTAGCCGATGCCGCGCAGGGCGATGAAGATTTCTTCGCGGGACAAAATGCGCCCGGCATTCGCCACCAGCAACCAAAGCAGGTCGAACTCGGCGCTGGTCAGTTCGATCCCGCCGCCGTGCAGCCAGGCTTCGCGCAGCGCATTGTCGACCAGCAACGGGCCAAATTGCAGGCGGCGTTGGTGTTCGCCGGAAGGCGGTAAAGGCGTTTCGCTGCGCCGTAGCAAGGCCTGGATACGCGCGAGCAACAAGCGCGGGCGCACGGGTTTGCACACATAGTCGTCGGCGCCGATGTCCAGGCCCATCACTTGGTCCATGTCATCGGTACGCGCGGTCAACATCAGGATCACGCCGTCATAACGCTCGCGTACTGTGCGGCAGATGCTCAGGCCGTCTTCGCCGGGCAGCATCAGGTCGAGAATCACCAGGTCCGGCTGTTCAGCGATGATGCGCGCCGCCGCAAGGGCGCCGTTGCTTTCCACGGACACGTGCAGGCCGTTGCTTTGCAGGTAGTCGCGGGTCAACTCGGCCAGCCGCTCGTCGTCCTCGACAATCAACAGGTGCCAGGCTTCTTGCTCCACGGGTGACCCTCGTTGTTATTAGAGATGGTTCAGGACGCACATGCTGATCTTCGACCGTCATACCCTGTTTGTAATGTTTTGAGGGCATAACAGCGCCTGTGAGTAGCCAGATTGTAGCCATGGGCCAGCCCTGCGGCACAAGCGCGGAAATCCATTCGGTGATCACATTTTTTTATGGTAGGGTTCGCGCCCTCAAAAATTGAGATGGCGTTTCAAGCCCGAAATATTTAATGACAAACGGTTCAACGCAGTCGCGACGTGGCCTACACGGGTATTGCAGCTTTCTTTCACATTTTACTCACAGCCTTATCCACAGGTTACTGCGTTGCTAACACCATAAAAACGCATTATCTTGTACCTCGGCGGCACGCCAGACCCCACATGTGGGGTTTTCGACCCATTCGACCAACCACACAAGTGGCCCGAAACTCAAGCGCTTTATTGCTAACGCAGCGTGCAACCAACAGATTTCTTGTAGTCCAAATCGCTCACGCGGATGGCAACTGTTCTCCATACCCGACATGGAAAACGGTACGGGTGTTGCAGGGACAACCTCGCACTCGCAATCAAATATAGAACGTGGAGACAACCCCCCCATGCAAACCGACACAACTCGCGAGAACCCGCAGGGCTCCGTGCCGCAGGCCGCTGATTCGAATATGGATCTGTCCGCCACCGCACCTGGCCAACTGCGCGTGATCAAGCGTAACGGCACTGTCGTTCCTTACACCGATGACAAAATCACCGTCGCCATCACCAAAGCGTTTCTTGCAGTTGAAGGCGGCACCGCTGCTGCCTCGTCGCGCATCCACGACACCGTTGCCCGCCTGACCGAACAAGTCACGGCAACGTTCAAGCGTCGCATGCCATCGGGCGGCACCATCCACATCGAAGAAATCCAGGACCAGGTTGAATTGGCCCTGATGCGTGCCGGCGAGCAGAAAGTGGCGCGCGATTACGTGATCTACCGTGACGGTCGCTCCAAGCAACGCGCCGCCCACGCCCCGGCAGAAGAAACGGTCAACGCTCACCCGTCGATCCGCATCACCCGCGCCGATGGCACGTTTGCGCCGCTGGACCTGGGCCGCCTGAACACCATCATCACCGAGGCCTGCGAAGGCCTGGCAGAAGTCGACGGTGAGCTGATTCAGCGCGAAACCCTGAAAAACCTCTACGACGGCGTGGCCCTGACCGACGTTAACACCGCCCTGGTGATGACCGCCCGCACCCTGGTTGAACGTGAGCCGAACTACTCGTTCGTGACTGCGCGCCTGTTGATGGACACCCTGCGTGCCGAAGGCCTGGGCTTCCTCGGCGTGGCCGACAGCGCCACCCACCACGAGATGGCCGACCTGTACGCCAAGGCTCTGCCTGCCTACATCGCCAAGGGTATCGAATTTGAATTGCTGAACCCGATCCTGGCCACCTTTGACCTGGAAAAACTCGGCAAGGCAATCAACCACGAGCGCGACCAGCAGTTCACGTACCTGGGCCTGCAAACCCTGTACGACCGTTACTTCATCCACAAGGACGGTATCCGCTTCGAACTGCCGCAAGTGTTCTTCATGCGCGTGGCCATGGGCCTGGCAATCGAAGAGAAGCACAAAGAAGACCGTGCCATCGAGTTCTACAACCTGTTGTCGTCTTTTGACTACATGTCGTCGACCCCGACCCTGTTCAACGCCGGCACCCTGCGCCCGCAGTTGTCGAGCTGCTACCTGACCACCGTGCCGGATGACCTGTCGGGCATCTACCACGCGATCCACGACAACGCCATGTTGTCCAAATTCGCCGGCGGCCTGGGCAACGACTGGACCCCGGTGCGTGCACTCGGTTCGTACATCAAGGGCACCAACGGCAAGTCTCAGGGCGTTGTACCGTTCCTGAAAGTCGTGAACGACACCGCTGTGGCCGTGAACCAGGGTGGCAAGCGCAAAGGCGCTGTGTGTGCCTACCTGGAAACCTGGCACATGGACATTGAAGAGTTCATCGAGCTGCGCAAGAACACCGGTGATGACCGTCGTCGTACCCACGACATGAACACCGCCAACTGGATCCCTGACCTGTTCATGAAGCGCGTCTTCGATGATGGCCAGTGGACCCTGTTCTCGCCATCCGAAGTGCCGGACCTGCACGACCTGACCGGCAAGGCCTTCGAAGAGCGTTACGAGTACTACGAAGCGCTGTCCCAGTACCCTGGCAAGATCAAGCTGTTCAAGACCATTCAGGCCAAAGACCTGTGGCGCAAAATGCTCTCGATGCTGTTCGAAACCGGCCACCCATGGTTGACCTTCAAAGACCCGTGCAACCTGCGCAGCCCGCAGCAGCACGTGGGCGTGGTCCACAGCTCGAACCTGTGCACCGAGATCACCTTGAACACCAACAAGGACGAGATCGCCGTTTGCAACCTGGGCTCGATCAACCTGCCGAACCACATCGTCAACGGCAAGCTGGACACCGCCAAGCTGGAACGCACCGTCAACACCGCCGTACGCATGCTCGATAACGTTATCGACATCAACTACTACTCGGTGCCACAGGCGCAGAACTCCAACTTCAAGCACCGCCCGGTTGGCTTGGGCATCATGGGCTTCCAGGATGCTTTGTACCTGCAGCACATTCCTTACGGTTCGGATGCTGCGGTCGAGTTCGCCGACAAGTCGATGGAGGCGGTCAGCTACTACGCGATCCAGGCTTCCTGCGACCTGGCCGACGAGCGCGGCGCCTACCAGACGTTCGAAGGTTCGCTGTGGTCCAAAGGCATTCTGCCGCTGGACTCGCAACAGATCCTGATCGAGCAGCGTGGCCAGAAGTACATCGACGTTGACCTCAACGAATCCCTGGACTGGGCGCCGGTACGTGCCCGTGTGCAGAAAGGCATTCGTAACTCCAACATCATGGCCATCGCACCGACCGCAACCATCGCCAACATCACCGGCGTATCGCAGTCGATCGAACCGACCTACCAGAACCTGTATGTGAAATCGAACCTGTCGGGCGAATTCACCGTGATCAACCCGTACCTGGTTCGCGACCTGAAAGCCCGCGGCCTGTGGGACTCGGTGATGATCAACGACCTGAAGTACTACGACGGTTCCGTGCAACAGATCGAGCGCATCCCGCAAGAACTCAAAGAGCTCTACGCGACCGCCTTCGAAGTGGACACCAAGTGGATCGTTGACGCTGCCAGCCGTCGTCAGAAGTGGATCGACCAGGCGCAATCGCTGAACCTGTACATCGCCGGCGCTTCGGGCAAGAAGCTCGACGTGACCTACCGCATGGCGTGGTACCGTGGCCTGAAAACCACTTACTACCTCCGTGCCCTGGCCGCGACCAGCACCGAGAAATCGACCATCAACACCGGTAAGCTGAACGCTGTTTCCAGCGGTAACCACGGTGATGATTCGGTGCTCGCCGCGCCTGCCGGCCCGGCCCCAGTGCCAAAGGCTTGCGCGATTGATGAGCCCGATTGCGAAGCTTGCCAATAAGCTGAGCCCGTTGCGGGCTTAATCGCCCGTGATTCAAAAAAGCCGACAACCTTGGAGCATTCAGGGGTTGTCGGTTTTTTTTGATTACAGGTAAGTAGCTCTCACGCTTTAGATGAGCGCATAAGCATTACCCTCTTGAGGCCTGCCACCTCGATTCCCCCAAAGCTCTAAACGCCCACCGACCACGGCCATTGAATGGCCGCCGAAGTCCACAACACCCAACGCGCCATTTGCCAACTCGCTGCTGGAGGAGACCCTGTAGTGATTTTTAAGCCCCAGGCGTTCCAGCGATTCACGACCATACTCGCCGTCGTTCAACGTAACCGTCGCCTGCAGGAAGCTGGCGCTTGCGCTGCCATCATTGTTTTCCATTTGCGCGCGCTTGGCGCTCGCCGCATACAGGAAGTTGGCGTCGGTCATCATGGCCGGATCATCGCCCAAAAATCGCGCCTGCTGCGCCGCCACCTGCAATTCGCCCTTGCTCAAATGAAGCTGGAACCCATCGCGCATCTGCACGTCATAGCCATCACCTGCTGTTTTTACATCCTTGAACACATCGGTGGGCTTCTGACCAAACTTCATCATGGCGGCCTTGATTGCCGAAACCGTGGTGCAGTTTCCATCCGGCCCCTGTTTGAAACCCGTCCAAATATTGCCGGCCTCCTTGCCCATGCCGGGTTTTTTACCGGGATCACTCTTGTCAGGCGTGTAGTTAGCGTGATTAGCCCCTTGGGTAAAAGGCTTGTTACTCATCGACTCTTTGGGGCCAAAATCACTCGGATTAACCCTGCCCCCACCGCCGCCGCCGCCCCCACCGCCACCGCCACCTGGCGAGGGTGCTGGAGAGGGGGTTGGAGCCGAATCGTCTGAAAACAGGTCCGGAAACATCCGCTTCAGTTGCGCGAGTAAACCCTCAGACGCGTCTTTTTTCAGCGCTTCCAGGATCTCTTTGAACTTCTCCTCCCCCAGCTCTTTTCGTTTTGCATTGAGCTTGTCACGCACCTCTTGAACGGTCTGGTTTTTCGAGGTTTTCTCGGCGTCCGTCAGCTCTTTTAGAAGATTGGAAATCGCGGTTTTGTCAGAATCCACATCCTCCTTTTTACCGTCTGAAAGGATTCCCCCCCGATACTGGCCTGCCCCACCCACGCCATAATTCACGCCTCCAGCCCCATGGCTGGACACCGACGAACTCCACATACTGTGCCCCCTTGTAATGACGGATCGAATGCCTCGTGCTTGATATGTGGAAAGAACGTTGTGGTCGGTTCCAGTACAGGCGTGTCGTCTGGTAACCGGGCAGGCAGTCGGAAAAGTCTTGAGGCCAAATGACAGGCAAAAAAAAAGCCCCTCGGTTGAGGGGCTTGTTTTGTGACGCGTCAGGCCATGCGCATCAAGTCATTTGAATGATGGTCTGCATGATGGTGCTCTGGGTGGAGATGGTTTTGGCGTTCGCCTGATAGTTGCTCTGGGCCTTGATCAGGTCCACCAACTCGTTGGTCAGGTTGACGTTGGAGTTCTCCAGCGAGTTGGCCACGATCGAACCCAAGGTGCCTGATTGCGGGGTATCGTAACCCGGCTGGCCCGAGGCGAAGGTCTCTCTCCACGAGGTGCTGCCGGCGGGTTGCAAGCCCTGCTCGTTGTTGAAGCTGGCCAGCGAGATCTGGCCGACAGCCTTGCTTTGCTGGTTGCTGAACGTCGCGAACAGTACACCGTTGCCGTCGATTTTAAGGCCGGTGATCTGGCCGGTGGCGTAACCGTCGGTAGTCGGCGGGTTGCGGTAGGTCGCCGAGTTGTACTGGGTGATGTTGGCCATGTTGATAGCAACACCGGTCGGGTTGGCGTTCGCGCCGTTTGCCTTCCATACGCCATCGGTCACAGTGCCCGGAACCCAACCGGTAAGGTTCAAGGTAGTGCTCGAGGTGGTACCGGTGACTATACCGGTGAGCTTGCCGGAGCCATCAAAACTCAACGTGGACGGCACAGGTGCAGTCGTACCGGTGGTGGTCGGTGCGCTGCCATCCAGGTTACGCCCATCGATCAGGGTGTAGGCGTTCCACTTGTTGGCATCGGTTTTCACCAGGTATTGCACCATCGGGTGGGCATTACCTTGGCTGTCATACAGCGTGGTGCTGTATTGAGTGGTAAAGGTGCTGGTGTCGGTTGGGTCAAACGGCTTGGCCGTTTGGTCGATCACCGGCTCCGAAGAGTTCAGGTTACTGCTGGAATCCACTTTAGTGGACGCTTTGGGCGGCAGGTTCGACAAGTTCAGTTTCAGGTCGGTCAGGCCGCCCTTGGTGATAGTGCCTTCGTCGTCTGCCGCGTAGCCTTGCAGGCGCGAGGTGCCGGTATTGTTGGTGATGTAGCCGTCTTTGTCGGAGCGGAACGCGCCGCTACGGGTGTACTCCAGCGAGCCGTCGCTGCCCTTCTGTACGAAGAAGCCACCGCCCTGGATCGCCATGTCCAGCGTACCGCCGCTGTTATTGACGTCACCCTGGGTGAATTGCTGGGACACAGCCGCCAGGTTCACACCGTTGCCGATGCTGTTCTGGCCAGTGCCCAGCTTGGACGCCGCGTAAATATCGGCGAACTCCGCACGGGACGACTTAAAGCCAGTGGTCGCAACGTTGGCAATGTTGTTGCCGGTAACGTCCAGTTGTTTGTTGGCCGCATAGAGGCCGCTAAGGCCGATGTTAAAAGACATGTTTCTCTCCTTCTGCCGTCGTTAGCCGGCTCTATGTACCGATAGTCTGAATTTGCGACAGCTTGACGCTGCCCATGCCGCCAGCAAGGTTCAGCAGCATTTCGCCGCCGGTCTTGCTCAGCGTCACGCTAGTAACCGTTGCCGGCAATGAGGTGCTAAGCGCAACGGCATCGCCCGCGTCACTCTTGGTGGTGGCGGCAAAGGTGTAGGTCCCGGGAGTCGCGACCTCACCACTGTCATTCTTGCCATCCCATACAAAGCTCACATCGCCGGCGCTTTGGGCGCCCAAATCGAGGGTGCGCACCACACTGCCGGTTGCGTCGGTGATCTTCACGGAAACGTTGCCCGTCGCCGCAGTCACGGCCACCGAGCCGGTCATGCTCTTGCTGGTGTCGACCGTAGCCTTGTCGGTTTGGGTGATGATCGAACGCCCCACCAGCGACGACGCTTGCAGCGCTTGCGACGAGCTGAAGTTGCTGGAGATCGAATTCACCGAGTCGTTCAGGGTGTTAATCCCTTCCAGGCTGCTGAACTGCGCCAGTTGTGCGACAAATGCGCCGTTGTCTTGAGGCGACAGCGGGTTCTGGTTTTTCAACTGGGTAACCAGCAATTGCAGAAACGCGTCTTTGCCCAGCGACTGGCTGCCGGTGGCTGCCGAGGCAACGCTTGCGACATTGTTTGTTGCGGTGCTGACCTTCGTGTTGAAAAGGTCCTGAACCGCCGTGTTCGTAGAAGTGCTATCAACAATGGCCATTATTTGGCACCCCTTATCACTGACCCAGGGTCAGGACCTTCTGCATCATGGTTTTGGCGGTGTTCATCATTTCCGCGTTGGTCTGGAACGAACGGCTGGCGGAGATCATGTCTGCCATTTCCTCGACCACGTTGACGTTGGGGTAGTAGACGTAACCCTTTTCGTTCGCAGCGGGGTGGTTAGGCTCGTAGCGCGCTTCCAGATTGCTCTGGTCTTCAACCACGCCGAGTACTTGCACGCCCTGGCCTGCGGCGTCCTGGCTCTGGAACAGCGAATCGCTGCCGCCGCTCTGGCCGCCCTGAAACATGGTGGCAAACACCGGGTGACGTGCGCGGTAGGTCTGGTCAATGCTCGAAGACACGGTTTCGGCGTTGGCGATGTTACTGGCGACGGTGTTCAGGCGCGTGGTCTGCGCGCTCATGCCACTGCCGGCAATATTAAAAACACTGGCTAAGGACATGGCTTATTCTCCACGCAGGGCTGACATCAGCCCTTTGAATTTGCTGTTGAGCAGGGTAAAGCTGGCCTGGAAGTTCACCGAGTTCTCGGCATAGGCCGATTGCTCCAACTGGGCATCTACGGTGTTCTGGTCGATCGATGGCTGCATCGGCGTGCGATACAGCAGCGACTCGTCACCATTGCTCAGGCCTTGCGCTTCGATATGACGGCTGTTGGTCATGTTCAAGGCGAAGGTGCCGTTCTTGGTCTTGTCTTGCTGGGCGGCGAGCACAGCAGAGAAGTCCAAATCCCGAGCCTTGTAGTTCGGGGTGTCGGCGTTGGCAATGTTGTTGGCCAGGACTTCGGCACGCTGGGCGCGGAAGCCCAAGGCTTGTTCGTGGATACCGAGCGCTTTATCGAAGCTGATGCTCATGGCGGAAACCTTTAGGCTGACCTGCTTTTCGTAACAAGCATCATAGCAAGGCGCATGCCAATGTCAGCAAAGCCCGTAACTCAAGGGGTTGCGCGGCGTTTGCCGGCGGCAATGCCAGAAAAGCGGCAATCGCTTTCCGCGTTGCGCCATTAAAGCGGCAATAACGCTTGCCGCTTTCACACCGGGCGGCAACCGGGGCGACGCAGTCACTGAAAACGCCGCGCGCTGTCGTACCGTCCGTCTGCACTGGTATTTATGACAGTTGTGGTGCCTGCCGCATCGGATGCCCTATTGGGCGGACATCCCTTAATTCGCAAGGAAGAGGCTTACCACGATGAATGTCCCAGCCCTCGGCTTCACATTACAAGACTCGGCACTGCCCATTCCAAACCTGAACACCAGTCTGCTGACGGGCAACTCTGCAGAAGTCATGTGCAGCTTCCCCTTACTGCCCATGGACTTTGTCAATATCAACATGATCAGCAACGTTCTGGGTGGCGACCATAACCAAAGCTTTTCAATTGCCCAAGGCGTGCCCTCACTCATTGCCCAGATACCCAGAGAACGTGTTGAAGCCAACGAGGGCAACAGCGTGCGGCTGCGGGTGAGCATCAGGCGTAGCGGGGTTTCCCTTAGTGCACCGGACGCCACCGTGACCATCAACCGGCGCCCGATAGTCATACCGCCAACGCCAGGCGTTGTGTGGGATTTCAAAGACGGTACTTTCCAGGGCTGGGTGGCCCAGGGCAGTTACACGGGCGGCGTGTTGCGTATTGTGGGTGGACGGGTAGTCGCTGACGTACCCGACAGCCAGCTTGCCAAGTCCCACATCATTACCCGAACCATTTTGGTGACCGCGGGCCGCACGTACGATTTCGCCTTTGATGCAAGCGCAGGCGACCCCGCCGATGGCTCAATGGTTTTCCTGACCCTCAACGGCAGCCGAATCGGCGCGACTGTTCAGAACATCAACCTGACCCAGCAGTCCGGGAGCGGGTCGTTTGTCGCCACAATGACCGGCAACGTCACACTCGGCCTGTTCAACGATGCCGTTCCGCTAGGCCGACATCGCCTGTCGCTGGGCAATATCAGCATGACACAAAGGCCCTGAGTACACGCTGCTAGAGTTTCGCCAAAAAAAACGGGAGGCCTTCAAGGGGCCTCCCGTTTTTATTCAGTGCTATTACTTGGCCTGGTAAATGATACCCGGGCTGCACTGCACCATCTGGTAATGATCCGGCAACCCGTTCAATGCTTCAGAAGCACCGAGGAACAAATAACCACCGCGCTTGAGCGTGCCATGGATACGCAACAGGATGTCTTTCTTGACCTCTGCCGAGAAGTAGATCAGCACGTTGCGGCAAAACACCATGTCAAACTTGCCCAGACTGGCGTAGCTGTCGAGCAAGTTGAACGAGCGAAACTCCACCCGGCTCTTGATCGGCGCCTTGACCGCCCAACGCCCCGCCCCTTTAGGGTCGAAGAAACGCTGAAGGCGCTCCTGTGACAAACCACGACCGAGCGCCAGGCTGTCGTACTCGCCGGTCTTGCAGTTGGTCAGCATGGTGCCGGACAAGTCAGTGGCGACAATTTGCGCACCCGCCTTCAACTGGCCCATGTTGGTTCGCTCGAACTCATCGATGGACATCGAAATCGAGTACGGTTCCTGCCCCGAAGAGCAGGCGGCCGACCAGATACGCAGACGCTGGCCCGGGCTGGCCTTGATGGCCTCCGGCAGCACTTTGCTCTTGAGCACCTCGAAAGGGTAGGTATCGCGAAACCACAGGGTTTCGTTGGTGGTCATGGCATCGACCACCATTTCCTTGAGCCCGCTGCGCGGCTGGCTCTGGATGCGCTGCACCAACTCGCCCAGGGACTTGATGCCCTGCTGCTCCATGAGTTTGTTGAGGCGGCTGGATACCAGATACTGCTTGTTTTCACCGAGCAATATGCCACAGGCTTTTTCCAGGAAGACCCGGAATTGTTCGAAATCCAAATTACCCGTAGACAATGATACCGCCTCTTAAATCGTGTGACCGCCAGGGGAATTCCCCTTAGCCGTGATCTGCTGCCTTGATCCGGTCGACTACCCGGGATGCCAGGTCATCAGGGCGAAATTTGGCCAGGAAGTCATCGGCACCGACTTTCTTGACCATCGCCTGATTGAATACACCTGACAACGAAGTATGCAGGATGATGTGCAACTTTTGCATGCGTGGATCGTTGCGTATCTCGGCCGTCAGCGTGTAGCCGTCCATTTCCGGCATCTCGATGTCAGAGATCATCATCAAGAACTCATCTTCCGGCTTCTTGCCTTCATCCACCAGCTTGCGCAAATAATCCAGCGCCTGGCGGCCATCATTAAGCGCCACCACTTCGACGCCAACGGTTTGCAGGCAACGGGTCACCTGCTTGCGCGCCACCGAGGAGTCATCCACCGTCAGCACACGCAGCGATACCGCCTTGTGCGCCGTTTCGGCATCCACCACGCCTACCGAGATGGTTTCAGAGGTGGGCGCGACTTCGGCGAGGATCTTCTCCACGTCGATAATTTCGACCAACTGGTTATCCACCCGTGTCACCGCCGTGAGGTAGTGGTCACGCCCGGTGCCCTTGGGCGGCGGATGGATCTCTTCCCAGTTCATGTTGACGATGCGTTCCACCGAGCGCACCAGAAAACCCTGGGTCTTGGTGTTGTACTCCGTGATGATCACGAACGGGTTTTCGCGATCCTGCAAACCCGCCGAACTTGTGGCCAGGGCCAGGTCAAGAATCGGGATGGTCGCGCCACGGATGTTCGCCACGCCACACACCACGGGGCTGGATTTGGGCATGATCGTCAGCTTGGGACATTGCAGCACTTCCCGCACTTTAAACACGTTGATGCCATATAACTGTTTGCCATCCAGGCGAAAAAGCAACAACTCCAGGCGATTCTGCCCCACCAGCTGTGTGCGCTGGTTTACTGAATCCATTACACCTGCCATGCCATGACTCCTACGCTAAAACTTAGGCTAGACCTAAAGTGAAGCGCGTACCCACCACTAAACGGCACGAGCTTTGCTGTTGTTTTGATATTTAGTTGGCCATGAACCTTAAAATGACAGTTTCTCGACGCCCTCGCCTTCCAACGTTCCGCAGACTGCTCTGCGTCTCGCTGGCGTTGCTCGCCTTGGGCTCGGGCATCACGGCCCGCGCAGATAACGCCACCTTGCCTGATCTTCTTATCGGCGTCACTCAAGGCTTTCTTGAGTTCACTGTAGAAGATTATCTGGCAACCACCCAGACGCCGGGGCGTTATGAGATTCAAGTGAACCAGTTGGACCCGCGTTTGCGCATGCCGCTGTGCGACAAAGAATTGACAGCCTCGCTCGAAAGCCCCGCCCAGCCCATCGGTCGGGTCACGGTAAAAGTGCGCTGCGAGGGCGCCTCGCCGTGGACCGTGTTTGTGCCGGCGCAGGTCAAACTGTTCCGCGACGTGGTGGTGGTGACGCGGCCGTTAAAACGCTTGGGCATCATCGGCTTCGACGACATAGGCTTGCGCGAACGCGATATCAGCCTGATCAACCAAGGCTACCTGACGTCGGTTGACCAGGCCGTGGGGCAGAGATTGACCCGACCAATGGTGGCCGATCAAGTCATCACGCTGGTCCACCTGGAACAGGCCGAAGTGATTCGTAAGGGCGACCAGGTGGTGATTTCCGCCAGCAGTGGCGGGCTTACCGTAAAAATGCCGGGGGAAGCGCTGTCCAACGGCGGCATGAGCGAACAGATCAGGGTTAAAAACCTCAACTCCAACCGGGTGATCAAGGCGCAAGTTACCGCGCCAGGGCAAGTCGAGGTAGCGTTATAGTCACTGGCGCAGGACGCCTGCTTTTCCTACACTGTGCGCCATAGATGCGTACGTGCAGGTTTATTGTCAATCGAGCCTAAAGTTTGTCCGGGTATGGCCGAAAACATGGCAAGCGTCCAAATACCCAGAGGTTTTTTATCATGGTCATTGATTTCAGTCGTTTAAATAACGCCCCGGCTTTGCCCGGCAATACGCGTACCAGCGGTGCCAAGGACAGCGTAGAAGCCAAGTCGCAGCCAGCGCCTGCCGCCAAGGCAGAACAGGCCAGCGCCAGCCAAAGCGGGGAATCGGTTCACCTGAGCAATGAGGCTCAACAGTTGCAGAAGGTCACTGACTCGCTGCGCGATCAACCTGTCGTCAATAAAGCCCGTGTGGCCGAGTTGAAGCAGGCCATCGCCGATGGCAGCTATAAAGTCGACAGCAACCGTGTAGCCAGCAAGCTGCTTAACTTCGAAGCCACGCGCTAGGCAAATGCCTGCGCAGGGCTTTTGGACGCTTAAAACCCAAGGCCAGCCATGCACCACGACGAACATTTGCTTCAACTGATCATTGATGATCTGGCGCCGACGCAACATTTGCTCGAGCTGCTGAAAGAAGAGTCCCTGGCCCTGCATGGCCGGGACATGCGCTTGCTGGAAGATATTCTGGCGCACAAGCAGTCGCTGATTGTGCTGCTCGAGCAGCATGGCAAAAAGCGCAGCCAGATTCTCGTCAGCCTCGGCCTGCCGCCCGATCACGATGGGCTTGCACAGCTGGCCAGCCATTCCTCGGTCGGCGACCAGCTGCTGGCGCAAAGCACCGCACTCAATCAGTTGCTCGCCCAGTGCCAGGAAGCCAACCTGCTCAACGGTCAGTCTATCCAGCTGCAGCAAGCCACGACCGCCAACCAGTTGCGAATCCTTCACGGCGGAGAGCCCCCGGCCCTTTACAACGCCCAGGGTTCCACCTCGCGGCTGGTCAAACCAAGCACCCGTAGCCAAGCCTGACACCGGTTTACAGCGCGCCCTATCCAAAGCGCGCTACATGCTGGCAAAATGCCGGTTCTTGCGTGTAGTCGTATTTTGTCTGGAGATGGAAGAACCGTGTTCAACGCCCTTAATGCGGAAGATGCCCCGCAGCCACCCAAGGTGCTCACCACGCCTCTGGAAATCGCCAGCACCTTGCGGATGCTGCAAGAAAGCCATGACCCACTGATCATCACGTTCCACGAACGCAGCCAGCGCTTTCAAAGCTATTTGGTGGACGTTGACAGCAAAACGCTGACCCTGGACGAGATGATCCCGCGTGACGGCGAACGCCATCTCGAAAATGGCGAACCGTTCCGCATCGAAGGCTTTCACGACGGCGTGCGTGTGGCCTGGGAAAGCAACGGCAAGCTGGCCATCAAAGAAAAAGATGGCCAACGCGTCTACACCGGCAGCCTGCCCGATGAAGTGGTCTACCATCAGCGTCGCAATGCCTTTCGCGCTGCACTGAAGCTGGCCCAACTGGTCAACATCGAGATGGGCGGCGAAAAGATCAAGGCACCGGTCAGCGGCAAACTGCTCGACATCTCTGCCACCGGCTGCAAATTGCGCTTTGAAGGCGACATTTCCGATCGCCTGCAACTGGGCCAGGTCTACGACCGGTTTATCGCCGCCCTGCCCTTCGGCAGCATGACCACCTCTGTCGAACTGCGTCACCTGCACTTCGAAGACCGTATCAACATCACGTTCGCCGGCGTGCGCTTCCACAACATGAGTGGTTTGGTGCAGCGCCAGGTAGAGCGGTTTGTGTACCAGTTGCAGCGTGAAGCGCGACGTTTCGACAAAGACGACGATTTTTAACGTTTAAAATCGCGGCAAAAAAAACGGGCGGATCCTGATGGGATCTGCCCGTTTTTGCGTTCAGGGGCGCGCCCTGCTCAAGTCATGCGGATGCTCGTCCGGGCCCAGCGGCTCCGGCGGCCCTTCGAACAGCGGCTCATCGGCCGGTGGCTCAGGTTCGGCTTCAGGCTCGGGTTCGACTGGACCCTGCATTTGCTCCTGCACGATCGCCTCGTCCACGCGCGGGTCAAGGCACACCACCAGCGGCGAGCTGGACATGCTGTCGGGCATCGCAACGTGGTGCAGCGGCGCATCATCAACCTGATGCAGGTTGGTCACCGCCTTCGGCCGAATACGCCACACCAGCACCAACCCGCACAGGCTGAAAAACACATACAGCATGTGGCTGCCAAACAGCTTCATGGCAACGCCGGCCAACAGCGGCCCGATACTCGCACCCACGCCGTACGTCACCAGCAACATGGCCGTCAGCGACACCCGGCGATCACCCTCAACATGGTCGTTGGAGAACGCCACCGCCAGCGGGTACAGGCAGAACTGCACCAGCGAACACAAGAACCCGGCCACGAACAACACTTCCAGCGGCACCTTGGTCAGCACGGCCAACGGCAACGCCGTCACCGCCAGGCACAACGCAAAGCAACGAATCAGCAAGGCGCGATCATAGCGGTCCGACAACCAGCCCAACGGCCACTGCACCAGCAAGCCTGCAAAAATACAGCTACCCATGAACAGACCGACCTGCTCGGTGGTCAGGCCTTGCTGAGACGCATAGAGCGGCGCCAAACCGTAGAACGAACCCACGATCAACCCCGCACCCAGCACGGTACTCAGCGACTGCGGCACACGCTTGATAAAAAACCGCGGCTCCATCGGCGCCGGGTGCAGCGGCGCCGGGTGAATGCGCCGCGTCATGGCCACGGGCACCAGGCACAGGGCAAAACACAGCGCGACCAGCATCAGCAATTCAAGGCCCAGCTCTGGGTGCATCACCAGGATCAACTGACCCAATACCAACCCCAGGTACGACGCGATCATATAGCCGCTGAACACCACGCCACGCTGCTTGGCATCGGCCTGCTCATTCAGCCAGCTTTCGATGACCATGTACTGGCACATCATCCCCAGGCCCACAATCATCCGCAGCACGATCCACGCCGGCAGCCAATTGATCAGGCCATGGCCCAATACCGCCGCACCGACGATCCCGGCGCAGGTGGCATACGCACGAATATGCCCGACCCGGGCGATCAGGCGATGCCCGATTTTGCCGCCCAGCACCAGGCCAAAATAGTTGGCCGCCATCAACGCACCTACCCACAGGCTGTCGACATGGTCGGCCGCCAGGCGCAAGGCCAGGTAAGTACTGAGCAGGCCGGAGCCGATCAGCATCATCAAGGAGGCGAAATAAAGGGCTCGAAAAGATTTCCAGATTTGGCGCATCGGCGTTCCGAGCGGCTCCTTGCAGTGAGGGACAGGGCTATCGGCATGATAGTCCGGGGTGGCCGGGAACGGACAGGCAATAGGGGCTGTTTCCGGGGGAAAATTTTGCTTACTAGCTCAGACGCTGCATGGCGGCGTGCGAGGTACATGGGTTGCGATAAATACATCGCGCACCTGCTGAGAACCCGGATCGCGGGCAAGGTTCGACCGGTGTTTGAGGGCGCGCGCAAAAAAGCCCCGCCAGAGAAATCTGTACGGGGCTTTTTATGAGAGCGCTTCAGGGGCGCCACAAAGAGGGTATCCCAGGGCCGGTTCGAACGGCCAACCTTCCCGTAAGCACGCAGATGCGTTGATCAATCCGCCTGGTTCTGCTCGGGTCCTCAACACCGCAAACAACTGTCTAAAGGGACTATCGACAACCCGCCAGGCGATAACAAAGATTTTTCAATGCGTTCGAAAGAGCCAGCCCGCTATAACACGTAAGGCGACGTCCCGCTTAAATAACCGGAATGATACATTGATTGCCCTAAAAACAGATCGTAATGAACGTTTTGCTGAGCGCTGAGCATATTATTCAGTAGGCACGGGCAACTGTTTTAAAGTTTTAAACCCCGCGTGTATATCCTGAATGTTACAACAACAAATCAGACTGCAAACCGAAAACTTAGGGCCGGACCGAATGAGGAATGTATAGGCCTTGACGGTAGAAGGTGGTGGACTTCACGAACGGTTGACATCCCCCCCTTAAAGCCTCTATTTTCTGCGACGCAGCCAAAAATAAAAAAACTCAATCAATAATAATTATCATTCCCCAGCCACTTTTCGCAGTCGTATCTTCGCGCCCCATTTGGGTGCGTAAAAAGCAGCAAGCGCTTATCTGCACCATTGATGAGCGTTGATGAAAGTCTGGCATTAGGACGACCAGGATATACATTCAGAGGGAATAAAAATTGCTGGCTTTAGAAGAGTTTAATGGGATTTTACAAACGAATTCTGAAAAGCAATGGTTTGAAGAGTTAACCCATTGCACGCAAAGGCTGGGCTATACAGACTTTTTGTTCGGTCTGAAAAAAACAGCTAACGCCCCCTTGGAATCCGCCATCATATACTCCAACTACGATGAGACGTGGAGAAAAAAATATGATGAATCGGGTTACGCTTTCATCGACCCGGTAGTAGAGCATAGTTTTACCAAAGTATTTCCCATCGTCTGGCGCGAAGACATTTACCAAACGGTTCAGCAAAAAGACTTCTTCGAAGAAGCGAGTGCTCACGGACTTCGCAGCGGCATTACGCTTCCCTTGCATGGTCCTGGCGGAGAAATTGGTACATTCAGCTTGAGCCTGGATAATATCCAGAGCACTCCCCAAACGATCCGTCATATCTCTGATACCCTCCCACAGCTTATGTTAATCAAAGAGCTGGCACTGGGCAGCTATTTGCCTTACTTGCACACACCGAACCCGCTCATCAAAACAACGTCAGAGCTGTATCCCCTGTCAAAAAAGGCGATAGAAATTTTAAAGTGGTGCGCCATAGGAAAAACCTCTTGGGAGATCGCTCGAATTTGCGTGTGCACAGAAGCCAATATTAATTTCCACTTGAATAAGGCTCGCCATATTCTCGGCGTTAATAGCCGCAAGGCTGCTGTGGTGAAAGCTTATTCCTTGGGCATTATTGATATCTAAGCCACTGCTTTAATCGACTGCCGCTCAGTACATTACTAGACAATATATCGCTAATACGCTGCGATCGACACTATCATTTTTGATAGCTGATCAATGAAATATTTTGAATTATTCTCCTCTCACATTTTCGGTGAGGGGAAAAAAATGCATTATTCACTGGGTTATAAAAACGAATTTAACAAGCAAGCTATTATCTCCATGTACAAATTACGTGCCGATGTATTCAAGACACGTAAAGGCTGGGCGATCGACACTATCGATGGTATGGACATTGATGGTTACGATGCCTTAGACCCTATCTATATGCTGATCAAGAAAACCTTTGAAGATAATGATGTACAGGGTTGCTGGCGGCTTTTGCCTACCTCGGGCCCTTATATGCTCAAGCACACCTTCAGCGAGTTGCTTAACGGAGAAGAGGCGCCCTGCTCGGAAAAAATATGGGAGCTCAGCCGATTCGCCATTAACGCTGAAGAAAAACGAGTGATGAGCTTTTCAGACATCACCGCCGAAGCGATAAAAACCATCATAGCGTTTGGTTTCGAACAACAACTGGACAGCTATGTCACCGTGACAACTGTCGGTGTAGAGCGAATGCTCATTCGTTCGGGTATTCACCTGCAGCGACTCGGCCCCGCTCAGCAAATTGGCGTGGAACGTGCCGTGGCGCTGAAAATTCTGCTGTCGGAGCACACCAGAAAAGCCATATTGCAATAAGACGACCCACCTCCCGAAGAGAGCGCGTGCATAAAGTGTGCACGCTCTCGGTTATCAGCCCGGATAATTAAACGGGACCGCGCCGTTTCTTAAAAGACCCGCATTGAAGCGGCTCAAATCAAAGTCGTCACCGTACTTTGCATACTCATCGCAACGACGCTGGCGAATCGTAGCCAGCCCTACTTGATACCCGGCCGCTTGAGCGGGAACCGCAAGATAACGATCGATTTCGGCCGCCGCGTCCTCCGCGTCGAGCCCGGCACACTTCTCAAGAAAAGTTATACCTTGAGTGCGCGTCCAGCCCTTGGCATGCAGCCCTGTGTCCGCGACAACACGCGCGGCTCGCAACTGTTCGGTTCTGAGGTGCGAATTCTCGCCGCTGGCCGCGTCTGTATACAGCTGAAGCGTCGACGCGAGCCCTTCAGCATAAGTTGCCCAACCCTCGATAAAGGTGTTGAACAGACTCAGTTGCAATAACACCGGCAGCGCCGGATTCTGCCTCGCGACGCAGAATTGCAAGTGATGCCCGGGCACCGTCTCGTGAAAAGCCACCACTTCAAGGAAACTGAACGGCATTTGTCGAACCTTCGCCGCATTCACCCAAAAGATCGCCGGGGAATGCCGCCCTGCCGGGGTGTATTTGGCAAACGGTGCGGATGCCTCCAGCGCCGGTGGTATTGCCTTGAATGACAGAGCCTCAAGGTACGCGCCCTCAACACACTCATCCGCCAGAGCACAGGCCCGCTCGTTGAGTTCTTCCAGGTAAGTCAGCAGGGCGTGCGTAAAATCAAATGAATCCAGGCTTTGCCCAGAGCGCTGCAGCAAGTAGCTTTCGGTCGTTTCAGTGCTCACAACATTGGCTGCAGAGCGTGCCAACCGTTGGTTGACTGCCTCCATTTGCTCCAACCCGAATTGGTGAAGCAACTCGCCATCCAGGCTATTGGCCTGATACCGCAAAGCCTTCTGGTAATACTGGGTGCCGCCCGGAAGATCCAGAACCGAATGGACCGGCGCATGATCCGAGGAAAGAAAACGCTCCACTGCCTCAATAGCTGCTGAATATGCCGGGTAAATCGATGATTCCAGAATGGATTTAGCACGGTCCAAAAAAAACAATCGACTGTCGGCCGTAATCTTTTCACAGAGGCTGAGTGTGTGCGCGAACGAACCGTACAACGGGTGCACGTCCAGCGGTACGCCAATATAAGATCGTAATGTAGCAACCGCTCTGACCAGGATGGAATCAGGCGCATACCATCCCTGTTTCATATCGTGTTCAAATTTCTCCACCACGCTCGCTATCATATAGTTCAGTGATGCCAGTCGTTGTACGTAGAAAACTGCATCCGCTTCGCACGTCACGGCAAAACTATTCGCCAACGCCTCAGGTATATCAATGAGTGGCCCGTTGATCTGATTGATAATAAAGGGTATGTGGCCTGCCCAGGTATCGATGTATCCAACCGGCGCGTCTGTGTATCCGGCGAAGATAGCCACCTGCGACGCCAATGCCTGCAAGCGGATTTTCAAATCGGCTTCTATTCCCGGCTCGATCTGCCCTCGGATAGCCGTGGCGATGCTGTGCATCTGGGAACGCAACACGGTCTCGCATGCAACGCTATAGTCTTCGATCTTCGGGGCTGACGCCGCGCGCTCACCCACCGCGTACAGATCGTAAAATAAAGCGGTGCTTGGCCGCTGCTCAAGATATTTATCCAACGCTTGCTGGCCAACTTCGTGCAACAAACTACCTTGTACAAAACCGTTCATCCAAGCACCTGCAACCAGTTATGTTAGCGTGGGTTCACATTGAATGTCGAAATTCACCGAATTGGCCAAAAAGCATTCGTGATGCGCATCTTCGTGCAATTTAATCGCGAGTTCCTTATCTGAACCCGACGTCACCTCAACCTCCGGGCGCAGTATCACCTTGGTGAAATGTCCTTTGCGCGTAGGGTGTTCGTCCACCATGTAGCCCACTGCGTTATCAACATAGCGGGTGACGATAATTTTGTTAACGGCGCATAAATGCAGATACCACAACTTATGACACGCGGAAATTGACGCGACCAGCATGTCTTCAGGGTTCCACTTGGCAGGGTCACCGAGGAACGCAGGATCAGAAGAGCCTTGAAGAACAGGTTTACCCTGGGAGGTGGCCGTAAAATCGCGACCATAAGCCTTGTAATCAGAGGTGCCTGTTCCACGATTGCCGGTCCAGGAAATTTCAACTTCGTAGTAATGTTCACTCATGCAGGGCATTCTCGTTGGTCAGAATTTTGAATTGGCTGAAGGCCGTTTGAAAAATCGCCTCGTCGTCCGGACTTTTAAATTTTGAAATAAAATAGGCCGGGCGATCATAGTAACCGGTCGCCGGGTTTATCACATCACCCTCCTTGACGCCGACCTTATGCTCCAACAACGTTTCAATAAACGCCTCACTTAATGGAGAGACTGAGGCAATACGCCCTGCTGACACCGTCGAGAACTTAACGGCCGTCACTTGGGCTTCCGCACGGTTGATACGTGGCAGGTTGCCGAAACACAAAAATTCAGCGTACTCAAGAAAGACTTTGTTACCCGACGAATATTCAATTAGCTTGGTGATGAAGTCACCGCCAAACCGGCTATGGAGTTCGATGATCTCCAAGCGGCCATCAATGATCTTGAACTCGACATGGAAGGGGCAGATGCTCATACCAAGTGCTTCGAAAACTTCTTTCAAGGCGGGATGCAGCCAAGGCAACAAGCGATGGTTGGTGTCGAAACGATGGCCGGTTTCGACGAAATATGGCTGTTCGGTTGTCTCTTTTTCAGTCACGCCGTAAATGTGAAGCTCACCGTCAAGCAGCAGCCCTTCGACACTGAATTCCGCGCCAGGCAAAAAGCTTTCAACGATCAGTTCACAGCCATTGGCATAGGCGTTGTTTTGTAGCCTGTTCGAATAATCCGCGATCTCCGAAATATGCTTTATCAGCTGTACGCCGATGCTGCCCGTCAGGCTGATCGGTTTGACGATGGCAGGGAGATCGAATCGACCCAGTACCTCGGGCAGTTGATCAAGGGTGCTTTTTTCAAACTTTACCCCCGTCAAGCTCGCCGCGGCCAATGCAACTCGCATTGCATGTTTATCGACCGATTGCTTTTCCACCTCGGCGCTATGCCCGCGCATCGCCAATTGATCCCTGACCTGAGACGCGGGCATCAACCCCAGCTCAGCCAATGAAATCAGGTTATCCAATCGCAGATCGGTTGAAAGCGCTTGAATACACTCGACCGCGTAGGAGTCGCACGCGACGAAATGCAGATTGGAAGGCAGCTCGAACGCTTTCACAGTCGAAATGCGGGCATCCGTATCGATAAGAAAAACGTGCCCATTGAAATGCGAAAGCTGCGTCGTAATCTGCTTCAAAATGTCCAAATTATAAGGTAGCTGAAGGATACCGAGCCGTGTCATCTGCGCCTGCCTTTTTAGTGAACGCTAAAAGTGAAATCGAAAATATGAACGCCAAAACTCCCACGCCAAACGCCAGGACCCAGCCTGAATTGATCCCATAGATAACTGCCAGTCCCGTAGTGGTGGTGATCGAGAGGATTTTGCCAAGCGTGAGTACCACAGGGATCAACGAGAACAATTTAGCCCGGTACCGCACAGGCGCATTTTTGGAAATGAACACGCTCATGTAAGTAGCGCCAAGAATCTCCCCAATACTCCACAACACTACCAACGCCAACACCGGGTACACGCTGCCAAAAAAATAATGAATGCCAAAGCCAAACCCGTAAAACAGCGCAGCAATTCCCATATTCCTGATGGGGTCAATGGCTGAAGTGACCTTAACGACGTATTTGGTCAGCAACAATACAATCGCCGCGTTGACGATGCCGATCGTGCCAAACAGCACCGAACTGGAGTCTTTGTTTAAACTGTCCAACCAGACCGGCAACTGATACTCACGCTGAGCATCGAGGAACGCCAAACCGAAAAACAGGATAAAACTGCACACAATTATTGCGGACAGCGTACCAACATCCGCCGACTTGGGCGTGGGACTGCCCGACGTCGACGATGCTGCAACCGGCTTGAGCAACAACGCAGTGCACAAAAAGCTCAACGCGCTCAGCACTGTAAAAAAATACAACGGATACTGTGCTCCACGTGCCAGCAGGAAACCGCCGACAATGAAAACAATCGCAATCCCGATATTGTTCGCCAAGTACAAATTACCGAACGAACTCTCGCGATTCGATTCATCGACGCTGTTCGACAAATAGTTGCTGAGTACCGGATTTGCAGCCCCGGCCATGACAGCAAATACCGAGATAGCGGTAAACGTAATAGTCGCCGCAAGTGCCATCGAGCCGACAATCATGCTCAGCAACGAGCAAAAAGAGAACAGCAGCAACAACGAGCGCGATTGAAACTTGTCACCCAAGTACCCACCCGCTAGATTACCTACGAGGTAACTGACAGATAACACCGTGACCATCGTCGCCAGCGCGCTGGCGTCGAAGTCATACCGTTTGCTAATGAACAGTGCTGAAAACGGAATGACAAAGTTACTCGCGGTAAACAGCAGTTTGACAATACATATTCGCAAGGCGTTGGTCATGGTCTTTCCTCAGGCGGAGCCAGCCAGTCCGCCGCCATCGACGACCAAGCCTTCTCCGGTAATAAACGACGAATCACTGGACGCCAGAAACAAAACGGCACTGGCTATTTCACTGGGTTGACCGGCTCGACCTAACGGGCGGGTCGCCGCTGCATCGACCAAGGCATTTCTTTCAAGCCCCAGTTGCTCGGCTTCGTTGAAGAGCATAGGGGTCAACGTATCGCCAGGGCAGATGCAGTTGACGCGGATATTGTCGGGACCATGATCAATCGCCATTGCTTTGGTCAGTAAGACCACGCCGCCTTTTGAAGCACAGTAACTGGCCGCATTGCCCCCACCCACCAGGCCCCAGCCGGACGCAGTGTTAACAATGTTGCCCGCGCCGCGACGTTTCATATGAGGGATCGCAAATTTCGACATCAGGAAGATCGATCTCAAGTTGACACTGATGACCTGGTCCCATTCTTCTATCGTCGTATCCACCACTGAAGCGCGCCGAGTAATGCCCGCGTTATTAAACAGGACGTCGATGCGATCGTATTTCTGGATAACTGTTTCAATCAGTACGCGGCACTGCTCGGCATCCGTGACATCCACGGCATACGCCGAGGAATTCGTACCTGCATCAATGAGCGCTTGTAAAAGCGTTTCATCAATAACTTTGTCAACCAACACGACCTGTGCGCGCTCAGCAGCAAAGGCACGTGCGGTGGCCGCGCCGATACCACCATTACCACCCGTGATCACTACAACACGGTCGTCAAATCGCGAACGCATGCTCTACCTCTTCTTCTGCATATAAAATATCGGCAGTATTCCCGAAGGTGAACGACTCACGATGATCGAACGCCATATTAATGACCCGCCGACGCGAGGAGTTATCAGAAATAGGCGTGACCCTGTGCAAATTTTCACCGGCATTCAATATGTAACAATCACCGGCTTCCAGATGCACGCTATTGATAAGGCCGTGGCGTTTGGCAAAATTCAATCCGGCGTCGACTTGCTTGTAGGGGTCGATGGCCAGCTGCGCGCACAACGCCTTCCACTTTGCTACATATTCAACACACCCTCCGCTTCCTGCAGCGGGCGCATCCAGAACGATAATCAGCGCATAGGTCGGGTCGTCCAGATGCCATCCATGCGTCTGCCCCCGCCCATCAAGATAGTTGGCAACAATGCACTCCTCCTGATGTTTTACGGTATAGAGTTTATTTTGCGTGAGCAGTGACAATACCGTCTGCAACTGGTGATGCACATACAAACTCGGGATGAAGACTGTGTTCTTCAGAATTTTCTTGCCGCCCGCCACTGATAAAATCCGTGGCGTTTCATAGCCTGCCATGACGAAATCACGCTTGGCACTCAGATCATGTAACTTGAAGGTTTCTTCGTTCAGACGACTGAATACTTCTTTGGATAAAAAACTGCGTAGGGTCAGATAACCGTCTTGCTTAAACTGCGTACTGAGCTTTTGCAGATAGCTCTTATCAAGGTACATCGGCTCTACCACATCGGCGAGCACTAGTGATTCCATCATCGATCAGTCCCTGTTCGCGTCGTAGGTTCAAGCTAATTCAAGCTTCGTACTGGCTTCTTGATGATGGGCTGCGGCGTCATGTTTTTTCATGTCGGCCAGGATGCCGTCCCACAGGGTGATACGCGCACTGATTGCTTGTTGGGCTGCCCGCAACGCGGCGGCCTCGGCGTTCTCGTCGATGATCAGGTCAGACAGAATCTTCATGGCCGCCGGCCCATGCTCGTCGCCGTCCAGATCAATATGCCGTTGCAGGTAATGAACAAACCTAGGTGCCGATTCCTTTTTCAGGCCCCATTGATCAAGCAGCGCCTGGAACATCTGCGGAATGGCATCTTCACGACCGTAGAAGAAGCTGCTGGCGGCTTCTTCGGCGCGCCCATTAAGTGCGGTGTCAATCGTCTGACGAACGAAGTTGATGACGTGGCTCGGTGCGTCTGCCAACTCCAGAGCCCGCTCAAGCTCAACTCCGCTGCGGTAATGTTGTTCAAACAGGTCAAATTTATGCCTGGAGCACCCCATGTCGGCCATGGCGGCCAGATACATATCAAAGTGGCTGGCGGGCAGGCCGTCATCGCCCAGATCACTTTCCTCACCCAAAATAATTTCGTTGATAAACCGCGCTTTTTTGGCATCGGTTGGTGTGAACCACGGCAAGCGGGTGCAGGTGAGTTCAATTTGCAGGCGTTTCGCCAGGCTCATGAAATCCCACACAGCGAATACGTGGGACTCCATGAAAATTTTCAGATGAGCTGGAGAGTTGATATAGTTGTAGATCTCGTGGTTTTCGAGTGTGGTTTGCAAGTGCCGCAATTGTTGATTGAACATGTAAAGATCCTTCTTAATTATTTTCGACGGCGATCGGTTGATCGGCATGCGCCCTATGGGCGGGTGCGGTTTCGACTTGCGTTTCGCTTTCACCTTTACCGGTCAAATCACGGTACATACGCTTCAACACTTTCGGTGTCGGAATTAAAAGCGCCGTGTCATTTCGATACTGCTGCCAGGATTCGCCAATCATTGCCAGCCCGCGCAAATCTTGATGATAAGTACCCAAGTAGAGGTAAATAGTGGCGCCGATTGCCAGGAACAAGGTGTCCAGCGTCATCACCGGGTGAGTCCAGAACAACAGAATCAGGCACGTGTGGTGCGGAAACCGGATGTATTTTTTTATACCCTGCTGACGGACACGGTAATACGCAGGCATCTTTTCGTTTTTAAGCCTTGCCGCGACTTGGCGAACCCCCAGCCATTGCCAGAACGAGGTGGTGTACTTAAAGCAGAAAAAGAAGAAAAACAGCGACGCGGCCAGCGAAATAGTCATCAAGTGAAATGGAATGCTGCCGGGCGCCAGATAAAAGATATAAACGCCCGACGGCGCCCAAAAATGAAAAGCCAGCAGCAGTGTAATCACCGACATGATGCTGTAACTTATATTCCAGCTCCACGCGGGCAATATCGCGTTATACCCACGCACCAGCGCTTTTGTTGTCAATACGGTATGCTGTAACCCGTAGGCAAGCATAATTAGAAAATCAACCATCCACCAAGTCATCGTGTCTATCCTTAATTGATCATATAACGAGCGAGTTTAGGCTTCGGTGCAAACTGCAAAAACGGGTCTTGCGCCACGTTCAAACGCACCGTTACTTCATACTGCGGAAATTCTTTTCTTAACGTCGAACGCACTTCTTCGACCACCTGATCACTGCCCAACGCAACCAGATCAACATCAATGCTTCGTTGGGTGCTGGAGCAGTTCGCCACGTAGTTGAAAATGGGTTGTTGCACACTGTAAATCAGCTCTTCGAGTCGAGCGGAGCTCGGGTAGCCCGCCTGCAGATTTGCAATACGTCCCAAGGGCTTGAACTTGAACGGGTGATTCTTCTTGACCGTCACTTCGAACACATCATTGGTGTTATAGCGTTTTATCGGCAGTAACCCGCCTTTAAGCCAGGTCACGTGCAACTCACCTTTGACCCTGTACTCATCAGCGTTGGCAATCGTGACCTCGCCATCGACGATCTCAAAGATGAAATCCTCTTGAAACGGCAGATATTGGCCGTTACCAATCCCGTACATCAGGCTGGCTGTTTCGCTGCCGCCGTATACAAAAGCAACGACCTCACACGCTTCCCCCAGGATTTTTTTAAAGTTTGCTTCACAGGCTTCTGTGATCAGTTCCCCGGTCAACAACACCTTGTCCAGCTTAAGCTCCGCACCCTCGCCAAGTTTCTTGATCTCGTACAATATTTTCAACGCCAGCGATGGCGTGGTCATGAGGGTGGTAATTTGATACCTGACCAATACATCACGGATTCTACGGTAATCACAGATACCCTCAATAGGGAAAACTTTGACGTAACCGACTTCGAGTTTTCTCAAGGCAAATGTCGTGGCCTCAATAAACGGACTCAGCATGCCCGGGTGTATGATCGCAACTCTGTCCTGCTTTTTTTTTAGCAGCCTGGAGTACGCGTACATCTGGTTTTGCGTATTCCAATTCAGCTCGATATTACCGCGTGGCGTTTGCAGCGGCTTACCGGTTGTTCCGGAAGTTTCGCTGAACAACACCGCATTTTCCAAAAAAGAGTCGCGATGCTCTTCCGCATAATCAATCAAATCAGTCTTATTCTGAACAGGAATATGTTGGAGCATATTCTCCAGGTCAATTTCATCAAAATGATTTTGAGGATAGTCTTGCCCTTCCTCTGCCGTTGAGGCCAAGTATTCAGCGGCCTTCCTTCTGTTTGCCGTGATGACTAAATGCATGAACATCCCTTACTTGATTATCCGTGTTCTGGATCAAAAGATGTCATTTCGTAATTTTAATCGCAACTATCAAAACTATTAGTTTTCCGTCAGCCCCCCGCCCTGTATAGGTCTCGTTCGGGACTGCATGGCCAGCTGGCACGCAGAGTTTGGCGCAGTGGCGTGAAGACGATTCAAGAGGGAATTCTAGAGGGGCGTGCAACGGTCAATGGCCTTTAGCCACAAATCGTCGCAGGTGCACGGAGCAAGGGAATCAATCACACAAAAAGGAGTGAGCATTGATTGCTTCAGAGCACGGCGAAGTTTAGGTAATTGGCGGCCAGCCGTCGCAGGGGAATACAACGACAGCGGAGGGTTAGACAAAAATTCGCTAACCCTTTGATTATATGGTGTCCCAGGGCAGGTTCGAACTGCCAGCCTTCCCCTTAGGAGGGGGATGCTCTATCCAATTGAGCTACTGGGACAAATGACAGCTGCCGGGCCAAACGCGCAGCGGCGGACGGCGTGCATGTTAACGGCCGAGGTCGGTTTTGTCATGTCGTCCGTGGGCTTTTTGAGTGTAGGCCGTTCCTTGAATGAGGCACCGCCGTTTCGCCCCGTAAATACGGGCACTTGCCGGCGTCGTGCAAATTGCACGCCCTCAAAATGCCAGTCTTGCAAATTGCAACGCACAAGCACCTAAAAACATATCTAACCCATTGTTTTTATTGAATTAAAATATTGGCACGACACCTGCAATACTTATCCTACAAAACCATTCGACCCAGCCACTGCGGAGATCAAGAACATGAACAGCGCCCTTCTGTTAACCCTCAACGCTGTGGCTTTGGCTGCACTGGTTATGTTCCATTTTCACTCCAGCAATGATGATGCCGCTCAAATCACTCAGGCCGTGCCGCATCACCTGCAGCAGCGCCCGCAACTGGCGGTGATGACACCTGCTATGCAATCGCCGATTCGTGTGACTCAGGACACTCAGACCGCGCCTGTATCCGAACACTGGGTGTTCTGAGGAAGCCATATGAGCAAGTCCGCCTGGCTGTTCCTGTTTTTGACCGTTACAAGCGGTGTGACGGGTTTAAGCATTGCCTCGCAACACGCGCAAACGCCTGCCTTTATTGCCACCGGCGTGTTTGCCGGCTTGCTGGTTATCACGCTGATCGTGGGCCGGCGCATCAAGTTCGACCCGGTACTGCGCTGATCGGTCGACTCGCTTGACCCCCTACCTTATGTCGCCTTTCACTAGCAAATTGGCAGATCGCCACTATCCTTAAACAATAGGGCAAAAGGCCACACCTTTGAGCACTTTGCGCGCCTACCCCCTTTGCGGACGAGGTTTGCTCAAGCGTTCCGGTTTGGAATCATTCGTAGCCAAAACTTCTAACCAGTCCGCAAAATTGCAAATCAGTGCTGGCATAAAGCCTTTAGGCAGTTCAATATTTGTCACAGAATTGACGCCAAGGAACTGTCAAATCTGAGGCATGATGCGGCCTCTTTGCAATTCGGGTTGAACTTTGGTCGTGAGTCTTGTCTTAACACTCATCCTTGCGGCCAATTCCAAAAACCGCTCCCCTGAACTAACCGGTTAAATATATGCGCCCATTGAAACAGGCAATTTATTCCAGCCGTACGGCTGACAAATTCGTCGTACGTCTGCCAGACGGAATGCGGGAACGCATTGCCGAGGTGGCTCGCAATCATCACCGCAGCATGAACTCTGAAATCATCGCGCGCCTGGAACAGAGCCTTATTCAGGAAGGTGCGTTGGGCGAAGAGTTGAGCATGCGCCTGGACAGCCCGGAGCTGTCACTGCACGAACGCGAACTGCTGCAGCGTTTTCGTCAGCTCTCCCACCGCCAGCAAAATGCCCTCGTCTCGCTTATCGCGCACGACGTTGAGGCGGCCGCAGAAGCCAACTGATCCAAAACTGCAAGCCAGAGCCAGCCATGTGCTGGCTTTTTTTTGCCTGAGGTTTGAGGGTCGCCCGGAACAGGGCTGTGCGGGAGCAGCGTTGCGACTTGCTCGCGAGTGCGGTGGATCAGTCAATTTATTGCTGATTGACAGAGCGCATTCGCGGGCAAGCCCGTTCCCACAAGGGATCACAACAGGAAGATGGTCGCCAGGCCGAGGAAGATGAAGAAACCACCGCTGTCGGTCATGGCCGTAATCATCACGCTGGCCCCCATGGCAGGGTCGCGACCGAGGCGCGCCAGCGTCATCGGTATCAACACGCCCATCAGCGCAGCCAGCAGCAGGTTGAGGGTCATGGCAGCCGTCATCACCACACCCAGCGACCAACTGCCATACAGCAAGTAGGCCACCACACCGATCACGCCACCCCACACCAAGCCATTGATCAAGCCAACCGCCAGTTCCTTGCGCATCAGGCGCGAGGTATTGCCGGTACTGACTTGGTCGAGCGCCATCGCGCGCACAATCATGGTAATGGTTTGGTTGCCGGAGTTGCCACCGATACCCGCCACAATGGGCATCAAGGCCGCCAGCGCCACCAGCTTCTCGATCGAGCCTTCGAACAACCCGATCACGCGAGAGGCAATAAACGCGGTAATCAGGTTGACCGCCAACCACGCCCAACGGTTACGCAGTGAGCGCCACACCGAAGCAAAAATATCTTCCTCTTCGCGCAGACCGGCCATGTTGAGGACTTCGGTCTCACTCTCCTCACGAATCAGGTCGACGATTTCATCGATGGTCAAACGACCAATCAACTTGCCGTTCTTGTCGACCACCGGGGCCGAAATCAAGTCGTAACGCTCGAATGCCTGCGCTGCGTCGTACGCATCTTCATCCGGGTGAAAACTCACCGTGTCACTGGCCATCAAGTCTACGACGCGCTTTTCCGGGTCATTGACCAGCAGGCGCTTGATCGGCAGCACACCTTTGAGAATGCCGTCATTGTCGACGACGAACAGTTTGTCGGTATGCCCTGGCAGTTCTTTGAGGCGGCGCAGGTAACGCAATACCACTTCGAGGCTGACGTCTTCACGGATGGTGACCATCTCGAAGTCCATCAACGCACCGACCTGGTCCTCGTCATAGGACAGCGCGGAGCGAACACGCTCACGCTGCTGGGTGTCGAGGGCCTCCATCAGCTCATGCACAACATCACGCGGCAATTCAGGAGCGAGGTCAGCCAGCTCGTCGGCGTCCATCTCCTTGGCGGCCGCCAAGAGTTCATGATCGTCCATGTCGGCGATCAGGGTTTCCCGCACCGAGTCAGACACTTCAAGGAGAATATCGCCGTCGCGATCAGCCTTGACCAATTGCCACAGGGTCAGTCGATCATCGAGCGGCAAGGCTTCAAGAATGTAGGCGACGTCGGCGGAGTGCAGGTCATCGAGTTTGCGCTGCAACTCGACGAGGTTTTGCCGGTGAACCAGGTTTTCGACACGGTCGAGGTTCGGACCTTCCTGGCGGTGCGTGAGGTCTTCCACCACACGCTGACGCTGCAGCAGCTCGATGACTTGAGCCAAACGATCCTGCAGGCTGTCTTGTGTTTTCTTTACTTCTACTTCGGTCATAGGCGAACTCCACTCCCAGCAGCGGGGCACGCCGGAAGGATCAATCAGTCAATTCATGATTGGTAAAACGGGGTACTGAGTTACTACTGGGTAAGTCCATGGAGGTATTCCACAAGCCCCGGCGGGGCTGACGGGCGCAATGATACACCGCCCGGCCATTTTTAACGTTAAAAAACTGGAAAGAACAAGCGCTTGCGAGACAAAGCTAAGCACTGACTGCATCTACTAACTGCGACGCCACGACACCACGGGAAAACACATGGTCGGGGCGAAAAACTGAATCTGAGGATAAACCCTACACAAACCCCAGACGGCAAAAAGCCCGCACTAGGCGGGCTTTTTGTTTGTATGGTGCACTCGACAGGATTCGAACCTGTGACCGCTCGGTTCGTAGCCGAGTACTCTATCCAGCTGAGCTACGAGTGCAGATTGTGTTTTTAGACCAGATCACAACTGGCTGAAGCCGAACCACCTGCATTGCTGCACATGACTCTTAAATGGTGCACTCGACAGGATTCGAACCTGTGACCGCTCGGTTCGTAGCCGAGTACTCTATCCAGCTGAGCTACGAGTGCATTTGTTGCCGCGCATTATAGGCCGTTCAATCTCTATGTAAAGCTATTTTTTCGAGCAATTTCAACAACTTACCGAAAAAACCAGATTGCAACGTACTAAGCAAATAATGGCGGAGAACGGGGGATTCGAACCCCCGACACCCTTTTGAGGTGTACTCCCTTAGCAGGGGAGCGCCTTCGGCCACTCGGCCAGCTCTCCGCAACACGGGGCGTATATTAACCACGTTCATCCCCGTTTGCAAACATAAAAAACGATAAAAATTAAAGGCTTGGTTCTTCGTCCTTCTCTTTCTTGATCCGCAGGTAAATTTCTTCGCGGTGTACCGCTACCTCTTTCGGAGCGTTAACCCCGATACGTACTTGATTGCCTTTGACGCCGAGCACGGTCACGGTGATTTCGCCATCACCGATAATCAGGCTTTCTGCGCAACGACGAGTCAGAATCAGCATACCTTTCTCCTCACGCATTTCATTTCAGGAACAACAGTCTGCAAAAAAAAGGCGTTCGACCTACAACCCAAAGGCCATAGCCCTGACGGCCTAAGTATTGTCGAGCGCAGGCAAAACGCCATGCGCTCTACAAAAAATCAAAGGCGCGGTAAACCGCGCCTCTCTGGCATCGCATCACTCGCCCTGTCGGGCCGGTGCATCCAGCTCAAAAGCGGTATGCAGCGCGCGTACAGCCAGCTCCAGGTACTTCTCTTCGATCACCACCGAAACCTTGATTTCGGAGGTTGAGATCATCTGGATGTTGATGCTTTCTTTCGCCAGGGCCTCGAACATGCGGCTGGCAACGCCGGCATGCGAACGCATGCCCACACCCACGATCGACACCTTGGCAATCTTGATGTCGCCGATCACTTCACGGGCGCCAATTCCGCTCGCCGTGTTCTGCAGGATTCGCTCCGCGGCATCGTACTCGTTACGGTGCACGGTGAAGGTGAAATCGGTGGTGTTGTCGTGTGAAACGTTCTGCACGATCATGTCGACTTCAATGTTCGCGCCGCTGATAGGGCCGAGGATCTTGAAGGCCACGCCAGGAGTATCTGGCACGCCACGGATCGTCAGCTTGGCTTCATCGCGGTTGAAAGCGATGCCGGAAATGATCGGCTGTTCCATGGATTCCTCTTCATCAATAGTAATGAGGGTGCCCGGACCCTCTTTGAAGCTGTGCAATACGCGCAGCGGCACGTTGTATTTGCCGGCGAATTCCACCGCGCGAATCTGCAACACCTTGGAACCGAGGCTGGCCATTTCCAGCATCTCTTCAAAGGTGATCTTGTCCAGGCGCTGGGCCACGGACACCACACGCGGGTCGGTGGTGTACACACCGTCCACATCAGTATAGATCTGGCATTCATCGGCCTTGAGCGCCGCTGCCAGTGCTACGCCGGTGGTGTCCGAACCGCCACGCCCGAGGGTGGTGATGTTGCCCAGCTCGTCTACACCCTGAAAGCCCGCTACAACTACCACGCGCCCTGCTTTCAGATCTGTACGAATCTTCTGATCATCGATTTGCAGGATGCGCGCCTTGGTATGTGCGCTGTCTGTGAGGATGCGCACTTGGCTGCCCGTGTAGGAAACTGCCGGTACACCCCGCTTGTTCAGCGCCATGGCCAACAGCGCGATAGTCACCTGCTCGCCGGTGGACACGATCACATCCAGCTCACGCGCCAGCGGCTGTTGATCACCGCTGATGGCCTTGGCCAGATCGATCAGGCGATTGGTCTCGCCGCTCATGGCCGACAGCACCACCACCAGGTCGTCGCCGGCATCGTGGAACTTCTTAACCTTGTCGGCGACCTGCTCGATTCTTTCGACAGAGCCGACCGAGGTGCCTCCAAATTTCTGTACGATCAAAGCCATTTCTAAGCCGCCTTAGCCCGTAAAGGGGCGCCTGATAAACAAATCTTGCAGCAACCGAAAACGCCCATGACTAGACCATGGGCGTATTAACAGCGCCTTAAATGCCGGCCTCGACAAACGGCACGGTCAGGGCCAGGGCAGCGTCCAGGGCACCGGCGTCTACACCACCGCCTTGCGCCATGTCAGGACGACCACCGCCCTTCCCGCCCACTGCCGCGGCAGCTTGCTTCATCAAATCACCAGCCTTGAGTTGGCCAGTCAGGTCCTTGGTTACACCGGCAACCAGCACGACCTTTTCCTCATGGACACCGCCGAGCAGGATCACTGCGCGGCCGAGCTTGTTCTTCAACTGATCGACCAAGGCCAACAGCGCCTTGCCGTCTTGCCCGTCCAGGCGCGCAACCAGCACTTTTACACCCTTGACGTCCAGCGCGGAAGCCGACAAATCGTCGCCCGCTGCACTGGCTGCCTTGGCCTGCAACTGCTCCAGTTGCTTCTCCAGCGCGCGGTTGCGCTCCAGCACGGCAGACAGTTTGTCGATCAGGTTGTCGCGGCTGCCCTTGACCAGGCCCGCCACTTCCTTGAGTTGTTCTTCGCCAGCATTCAGGTAGGCCAGCGCCGCAGCGCCAGTGATCGCCTCGATACGTCGCACACCAGAGGCCACACCGCCTTCGCTGATGATTTTGAGCAGGCCGATGTCGCCGGTACGGTTGGCGTGAATACCGCCACACAGCTCTACCGAAAAGCTGCCGCCCATGCTCAGTACGCGCACCTGGTCGCCGTACTTCTCGCCAAACAGCGCCATGGCGCCTCTTTTACGCGCGCTTTCGATGTCGGTTTCTTCCATCTCTACCGGGGAGTTCTTGCGAATCTCGGCGTTGACGATGTCTTCCAGTGCCTTCAACTGCTCAGGCTTGATCGCCTCGAAGTGGCTGAAGTCAAAGCGCAGGCGCTGACTGTCGACCAGCGAACCTTTCTGCTGAACATGCTCGCCCAACACCTGGCGCAATGCGGCGTGCAGCAAGTGAGTGGCCGAGTGGTTCAAGGCAGTTGCATGCCGTACGTCGGCATCTACCTGAGTGTCCACCGGCGCACCGACGGTCAAGTTACCCAGCACCAATACGCCGTGATGCAGGAATGCACCGCCGGTCTTGGTGGTGTCGCGCACTTCAAAACGGCCGGACGTCGAGCTGAGGAAACCACAGTCGCCAATTTGACCACCGGACTCGGCGTAGAACGGCGTCTGGTCCAGAACTACGACCGCCTCTTCGCCTTCGTTCAACACGTCGACCGACTTGCCGTCTTTGTAAATGGCAACAATTTTGGCCGAGCCAACCGTGGCCTTGTAGCCGATGAACTCGGTCGGCACGTCAACCTTGACCAGCGTGTTGTAGTCCAGGCCAAAAGAGCTGGCAGAGCGGGCACGCACGCGCTGGGCCTGCATCTCGCGCTCAAAACCGGCCTCATCGATGGTCAGCTCGCGCTCACGGGCGATGTCGGCAGTCAGGTCCATCGGGAAACCGTAGGTGTCGTAGAGTTTGAACACCACGTCGCCTGGCACCACAGTGCCTTTGAGATCAGCCAGGTCCTGTTCCAGAATTTTCAGGCCATGTTCCAGGGTCTTGGAAAACTGCTCTTCTTCGGCCTTGAGCACGCGCTCGATGTTGTCTTGCTGCTGCTTGAGTTCCGGGAAGGCGTCGCCCATCTCGGCCACCAGCGCGGCGACGATTTTGTAGAAGAAACTGCCGCTGGCGCCCAGCTTGTTACCGTGACGGCAGGCGCGACGGATGATACGGCGCAACACGTAACCACGGCCTTCGTTCGACGGCAGCACGCCATCGGCGATCAGGAAACCGCAGGAACGAATGTGGTCCGACACCACCTTGAGCGAAGACTGGCTTTCGTTGGCGCAGCCAATCGCCGCAGCCGAAGCGCTCAACAGGTTGGTGAACAGGTCGATTTCGTAGTTGGAGTGCACGTGCTGCATCACCGCACTGATCCGCTCCAGGCCCATGCCGGTGTCGACCGACGGCGCCGGCAGCGGATGCAACACGCCATCGGCGGTGCGGTTGAACTGCATGAACACGTTGTTCCAGATCTCGATGTAACGGTCGCCGTCTTCTTCCGGCGAGCCCGGCGGGCCACCCCAGATGTCGGCGCCGTGATCGTAGAAAATCTCGGTGCACGGGCCGCACGGGCCTGTGTCGCCCATGGTCCAGAAGTTATCGGACGCGTACGGCGCGCCCTTGTTGTCGCCGATGCGGATCATGCGCTCAACCGGCACACCGACTTCTTTGGTCCAGATGTCATACGCTTCATCGTCGGTTGCGTAGACGGTGACCCACAGCTTGTCTTTAGGCAGCTTCAACACGCCGGTCAGGAAGGTCCAGGCAAACGTGATCGCATCTTTTTTGAAATAATCACCGAAGCTGAAGTTGCCCAGCATTTCGAAGAAGGTGTGGTGGCGAGCGGTGTAACCGACGTTTTCCAGGTCACTGTTCTTGCCGCCGGCGCGCACGCACTTCTGACTGCTGGTGGCGCGGGTGTACGCGCGTTTTTCTTGACCCAAAAAGCAGTCTTTGAACTGGTTCATGCCCGCGTTAGTGAACAGCAGGGTTGGGTCATTGCCTGGGATCAAGGAGCTGGAGGCGACACGGGTGTGACCTTGCTCTTCGAAGAAGCGAAGGAAGGCTTCACGGATTTCTGCGCTTTTCATTAGGTTCTTCCACGGAGTCTGCGGCCAAAGGCCAGTGCGCAACATCATCAGACGGAGCGACGGCAAAGGGCCGCATTATATCGGCCCTTTGCCGGTGGTACAGCGTGTTTATGTGATAGAAACGCTCAATTAGACAGCCTGCAGGGTCATTGCCGCGAAAATTCGATGAATGTCTGCAGCACGCGTTCAATCTGCGCCCGGCTCACATCCAGATGCGTGACCATGCGCAGACGCGGCGCGGCGGTCAATTTGATCCCGCGCTCGGCGGCAAATACCTTCAAGGCCTGCGCCTGATCACCCACCTGCACATACACCATATTGGTCTGTACCGGCTCAATCGTGTAACCGGCCTTGCGCAGTTCTTCGCCCAGCCAGTGCGCGTTGGCATGGTCATCAGCCAGGCGCTGCACCTGGTGATCCAGCGCATACAGCCCCGCCGCCGCCAGGCTGCCAGCCTGACGCATCCCGCCACCGAGCATCTTGCGCAGGCGCCGCGCCTTGGCGGTCAGCGCCGTGGCGCCGCACAATACCGAGCCCACCGGCGCGCCGAGGCCCTTGGACAGGCACACCGAGACCGAGTCGAAGTGCTGGGCAATTTCACGCGCATCCACCCCAAGCTTGACCGCCGCGTTGTAGATTCGCGCGCCGTCCAAGTGCAGCGCCAGGCCATGCTCACGCGTAAACGCGCGGGCTTTTGCCAGGTAGTCCAGCGGCAACACTTTGCCCTGCATAGTGTTTTCGAGCGCCAACAGGCGCGTGCGGGCAAAGTGAAAGTCGTCGGGCTTGATCGCCGCCAGCACGTGGTTCAGGTCGAGGCTGCCGTCCGGCTGCACCTCCAGCGGCTGTGGCTGGATCGAACCCAGCACCGCCGCACCACCGCCTTCGTATTTATAGGTGTGGGCCTGCTGCCCGACGATGTATTCCTCGCCGCGCTCACAATGCGCCATCAACGCCAACAAGTTGCTCATGGTGCCCGTGGGCACGAACAACGCGGCCTGAAACCCCAGGCGCTTGGCCAGTTCAGCCTCTAAATGGTTGACGCTGGGGTCTTCGCCATACACGTCATCGCCGCTGACCGCGTTGGCCATGGCATCGAGCATACCGGGGGTGGGTTGGGTCACGGTGTCGCTGCGCAGGTCAATCACAGTCATGAAAGTCGCCTCTAGCAGATTAGGTTAGCCCTGCGTGAATAATGACTGCGGGCATCGCCATAGAATATAAAGACTCTTGATGATTAATCGAATACCAACCAAACAAACCGATATAGCTTATCGAAACGACGGTCGTGCAGTTTTTGAAAAACCATGTTAAAAACTCTCCGCCGCCAGGGTTCTGGTGGCAACGTTCTCAGGGCGGGGTGTAATTCCCCACCGGCGGTAATTGCACGCAATGTGCATAGCCCGCGAGCGCTTGGCGCCTCGAACCGCTCATGCGGTTCGGCGACAAGGTCAGCAGACCCGGTGTGATCCCGGGGCCGACGGTCATAGTCCGGATGAAGAGAGAACGGGATTGGCACCTAAGGGCCGCACGCTGACGTCATGTTTGCATGACCAGGCTGTGCATACCCTTAAATCCCATTCGATTCATAACGCCCTGTTTTTTTCTTAAACAGGAGTCAGAACATGCAACCTACCGCAATCGACAGCAAAAGCAAAAACCATCACGGCGAGCGTGTCGCGTTTATCCAGGCCTGCTGGCACAAGGATATTGTCGACCAATCGCGCAAAGGCTTCCTCGCCGAAATGATCGCTCAGGGCTACCAGGAATCGGACATCGATTTCTTTGAAGTCGGCGGCGCCTTTGAAATGCCCCTGCACGCCAAGCTGCTGGCCAAGACCGGCCGTTACGCCGGCATCGTTGCTGCAGCGCTGGTGGTGGACGGTGGCATCTACCGTCACGAATTCGTCGCCCAATCGGTGGTCAGCGGCCTGATGCAGGTACAGCTGGAAACCGAAGTGCCGGTGTTCTCGGTGTCACTGACCCCGCATCACTTCCACGCCGGCACCGAGCACCACACGTTTTTCTACGAGCACTTCGTGCACAAGGGCCAGGAAGCCGCGCGTACCTGCGCCGACACCCTGCACAAGATTCGCGCAATCCGCCGCAGCGAGCCGCGTGCCGTAGCGGTCTAAGCAACAGCACAAAACCAATGTGGGAGGGGGGGGGGGGGGGGGGGGGGGGGGGGGGGGGGGGGGGTGGGGGGGGGGGGGAGGGGGGGAAAAAAAAAATAACCAGCCGCCCCGGCCGCC